>NZ_JACHNH010000001.1:1800000-2097500 GCF_014205335.1 Amorphoplanes digitatis
GTCGGCAAAACGCCGGACGCGAGCGATGATCGATGCCCCACGGAGAGGTCACGACACCCATGGCGTTTCAACCGGACACCGCGACGGTGGTCGCCGCCCGCGCGGGCGACCCGGCCGCGGTCGACCTCCTCGTCGCCGGGTACCTGCCGCTGGTGTACACGATCGTCGGCCGGGCACTGGACGGGCACGCCGACGTCGACGACGTCGTCCAGGACACCATGCTCCGGGTGCTGCGCAACCTCGGCGACCTGCGCGAACCCGCGGCGTTCCGGTCCTGGCTGGTGGCGATCACCGTGCGCCAGGTCCGCGAGCGGCACCGGGTACGCCGGTCGGCGCCGGACGTGCTGCTCCCCGACGACGTGCGCGACCCGGGCGCCGACTTCACCGACCTGGCGATCACCCGCCTCGAGCTGGCCGGGCAGCGTCGCGAGACCGCCGAGGCCACCCGCTGGCTGGACGAGGACAACCGCGAGCTGCTCTCGCTGTGGTGGCTGGAGGCGTCCGGCGAGCTCACCCGCGACGAGATCGTCTCGGCGATCGAGGTGAGCAGGCAGCACGCCGCGGTCCGCATCCAGCGCATGAAGGGCCAGCTGGAGACGGCCCGGGTGGTGGTCCGGGCGCTGGCGGCGACCCCGCCCTGCCCGGAGCTGGGCCTGGTCACCGCCGACTGGGACCGCCGGCCCGGCGCGCTCTGGCGCAAGCGCATCGCCCGGCACACCCGGGACTGCCGGCAGTGCGCGCCGGCCTGGTCGGGCCTGGTGGCGGCGGAGCGGCTGCTGGCCGGCATGGCGCTCGTCCCGCTGCCGCACGCGTACGGCGGCGGACCGGCCGCCCTCGGCGGGGCGCACGCCGCCGGGCACGCCGCCGCGCCCGCGGCCTCGGGCAAGGCGGTCGCCGCGGAGGTCGCGGTCCGGGGCGCCGCCGGAGTCGGCCGGCGGGTGCTGACCGCCCTGCTGGCCACCGGCGCGGTCGCCGGTGCCGCCGCCGCGGTCGTGTACACCGGCGGCGACGAGCCGGTCGCCGGCGCCGCCGCGGTGGTGTCGACCTCGGCGCCCGCGCCGCGGCTGTCCCTGCCGGCGCCCGGCGCCACCTCGGCGTCGCCGTCGGCCCGGCCCTCGGCGGCCAGGTCGAGGACCCGGACGCCCGCGACGCCGGTGCCGCCGGCTCGCGACTCGGCCAAGAAGGGCGTCGGCACCTGGCGATTCGACGGGATCAAGGGCGCGCTGCGGGACGTCGGCGCCGGCTGGTACTACAACTGGTCGCCGGACGACGACACCATGCCCGGGCCCGCCGGCGTCGAGTTCGTCCCGATGATCTGGGGCCGGCAGAACGCCACCGCCGCGACCTTCGCCAAGGCGAAGCGGGAGGGCGAGGTGCTGCTCGGCTTCAACGAGCCGGACATGGCCGGGCAGGCCGACATGAGCGTCGAGGACGCGCTCGGCGCCTGGCCCGGGCTGGAGGGCACGGGCATGCGGCTCGGCAGCCCCGCGGTCGCGTTCGGCGGTGACACACCCGGCGGCTGGCTGGACCGGTTCATGAAGGGCGCGAAGGCCAGGAACCTGCGCGTCGACTTCATCACCCTGCACTGGTACGGCTCGGACTTCAGCGACGCCGCGGTCGCACAGTTCCTCGGCTACGTCGACGCCGTCCACGCCAGATACCGCCTGCCGATCTGGGTCACCGAGTACGGCCTGATCAACTTCACCGGCACGCCGAAGTACCCGACGGGCGCCCAGCAGGCGGCGTTCATCAAGGGCACGACCGCCGCGATGCGGCGACGCTCCTTCGTCGAGCGGTACGCCTGGTTCGGCCTGCCGGCGATCGGCGACAGCGTCGACTTCGGCCTCTACCTCGATGCCTCGACGCCGACCGAAGCGGGCAGGGCGTACCGGGCCGCAGGATAGGGTCGAAGCATGATTCGGTTCGGCTACAAGGCATCGGCGGAGCAGTTCGCCCCGCGCGAGTTGCTCGGCTACGGCGTTCAGGCGGAGCGGCTGGGCTTCGACTCGGTCTTCGTCAGCGACCACCTCCAGCCCTGGCGGCACGACGGCGGGCACGCGCCCGCGGCGCTGCCCTGGCTCGGCGCGCTCGCGGCGGGCACCGAGCGGGTGCTGCTCGGCACGAGCGTGCTCACACCGACCTTCCGCTACCACCCCGCCGTCGTCGCGCAGGCGTTCGCCACCCTCGGCTGCCTCGCGCCCGGCCGGGTCATCCTCGGCGTCGGCTCGGGTGAGTCGCTCAACGAGGTCCCGCTCGGCCTGGCCTGGCCCGACGGCAAGGAGCGCTTCGCCCGCCTCAAGGAGGCGGTCACCCTCATCCGCCGGCTCTGGACCGAGGACCGCGTGACCTTCGAGGGCGCGTTCTACCGCACCGAGGTCGCCACGATCTATGACAAGCCCGAGCAGCCGGTGCCGATCTACATCGGCGCGTCCGGCCCGGCCGCGACCCGCCTCGCCGGTCGCATCGCCGACGGCTTCATCACCACCAGCGGCAAGGGCCGCGAGCTGTACACCGAGACGCTGCTCCCGGCCGTACGGGAGGGTGCGGAGAAGGCGGACCGCCCGCTGGACGATCTCGACCTGATGATCGAGGTGAAGGTCTCGTTCGACCCGGACCTGGAGAAGGCGCGCAACGACACCCACTACTGGGGTGCGCTGGCGCTCTCGCCGGAGGAGAAGACCGGCGTCGAGGACCCGATCGAGATGCAGCGCCGCGCGGACGCGCTGTCGGTCGACCGCACGGTGACCCGCTGGATCGTCTCGTCCGACCCGGACGAGCACGCGGCGAAGGTGGCCGAGTACCTCGAGATGGGCTTCAAGCACCTGGTCTTCCACGCGCCGGGCCCGGACCAGGACCGCTTCCTGCACGTGTACGGCGAGGAGATCCTGCCCCGGCTCCGTGACCGTGCGAAGAACCTCTAGTTACCCGTAGTAGTTCTCGCCGGGTACGGCGCGCAGGTGTGACGGGCCGCTGCGCTCGTCCCGGCCCTCACCGCGGATGACGGTGAGGTCGGGGCGGCGTGAGCCAGCGCCGCGCCGGGTGGCACGGTCCCGGGCCGGCGACGCGGGAGGGCGGGCGGCGTGGCGCCCGGTCGGCTCGTCGGCGCGGACGAACGGGGCCGGCGCCGGCGCCGGGTCGTAGCGGGCGGTCTGGTGGTGCCGCGGTTCCGGTCGGTGGCCGATCCGCCACCGGCGCACGTACTCCGAGCCGGCGGTGCGCAGCGCGCGCAGCGCGGCCGGGAGCAGCCGGCGCTGCCGGTCGCCGTGTATTCGCGGGTAGCCGACGGTGGCCACCTCCACCACCCGCAGCCCCTGCGTCGCCATCCGGATCGTGGTCAGGGTGTCGATCTCGGGTCCCTCGCCCCAGGCGAGGCCGCGCCGGGGGCCGCGCACCTCGGGGGAGGGCAGCTCGAGCGCCGGGATCAGCTCGCGCCAGTAGGCGTCGTAGCCGCAGGTGAGGTCGGTGAAGCGGGTGCCGAAGAAGAGGTTCACCGCGCGGCTCAGCACGAAGTGCGCGGCGCGCACCAGCGCGCCGCCGTCGCGGTGATCGCCGCCGGGCCGGAAGCGGGAGCCGTGCGCGGCCTCGGCGCCGGAGAGCAGGGCGTCGACGAAGCGGTAGATCTCGCCGGGGTCGGCGGAGCCGTCGGCGTTGAGGGTGACGACGATGTCGCCGGTGCTCGCGGCGAAGCCGCAGACCAGCGCGTTGCCCTTGCCGGAGCGGGTCTGCCGGATCACGACCACGTCGGGGCGGACCTCGCGGGCGACAGCGACGGTGTCGTCCTGCGAGCGGCCGTCGACCACGACGACCTCGTGGACGGGCGGCAGGTTCTCCAGGATGAGGGGCAGGTTGTGCTCCTCGTTGAGTGCGGGGATGACAACGGTCACGGTGGGGGACGGCGCGGGAGGCATGGCGGTGGCTCCTCGGCGGGGGGACGGGCGCGGGGTCTGCGGGTGTGGAGACCGCCATCAACTTACCAATCGATTACGGTGAGTCAACTAGGTGGATACCACCGGTCTCAGAATTACGGAGGGTTAGCTAATGGGTGGGGTGCGGGCTGTGGTCTTCGACCTGGACGGCGTCATCATCGACACCGAGGAGGTCTGGGAGGAGGTGCGCCGCGGCTACGTGGCCGAGCGCGGCCGGCGTTTCCTGCCCGACAGCCAGGGCCGGATGATGGGCATGAGCACGCCCGAGTGGTCCACACACCTCAGTGCGGACCTGGGCGTGCCGCGCACCCCGCGCGAGGTCGCCGCGGACGTGCTCGACCGGATGGCCGCGCGCTACCGCGAGGACCTGCCGCTGATCCCGGGCTCGGTCGAGGCGGTCCGGCGGATCGCCGGGCACTTCCCGGTTGCCCTGGCCAGCTCGTCCGCGCGGATCCTCATCGACCAGGTGCTCGAGACGGCCGGGCTCACCGACACGTTCCGGGTGACGCTGTCCACCGAGGAGGTGCCGCGCGGCAAGCCCGCGCCGGACGTGTACCTGGCCGCGGTCGAGCGCCTCGGGCTGACCCCGGAGGTCTGCGCGGCCGTCGAGGACTCCAGCAACGGCCTGCGCTCGGCCGCCGCGGCCGGGCTCGCGGTCATCGCGGTGCCGCACGGGGTCTACCCGCCCGCCGAGGACGCGCTGGCGCTGGCGAGCCTGGTCATCGACGGCCTGGACGAGCTGACCGTCGAGGCGGTCGGCAAGCTGCGCTGACGGTCACACCAGCGTGGCCTCGTAGTCCGGCAGATCGATGCCGGCGCTCCGGTCGCCCGCGACCCGCATGGTCAGGGCCATGAACCAGCCCTGGTTGTGCAGCCAGTTCCGGACCCGGATGCCGTACGCCCGGCGCGGCGCCAGGAACCGGCCGGCACCGCCGCCGCCCCGCTGCGCGCGCCGGGCGAACGCGCCGATCCGGGCCTGGTAGCGGGTGAACGCCGCCGCGTGGTCGCCGCCCGCCGCGGCCAGCTCACCGGCCAGCACGTACGCCGCGACCACCGCCGTGCCGTTGCCCATGCCCCCGATCGTGGCGCCGCAGGCCGCGTCGCCGACCAGCGCGATCCGGCCGCGGTGCCAGGTGTCGATGTCGACCCGGCAGATCTGGTCGAAGTAGAGGTCGTCGGCGGTGTCCAGGGCGTCGAGCAGGCGCGGCACCCGCCAGCCCAGCCCCGCGAAGCGCTCGCGCACGATGCGCTTCTGCGCGGAAAGGTCGTGCCGGTCGTACGCGATCTCCGGCGACGCGAACGCGACGAACGCGCCCGCCCGGTCCGGATCGCGGTGGTCCCCGCCGATCGAGACCAGCCGCCCCGGCACGTTGTAGTTCAGCGTGTCGCGGCCCAGGCCGAGATCGTTCGGCACGTCCCAGCCGGCCACGTAGTAGCCGAGGTGGCGCACGAACTGCCGCTCCGGCCCGAAGGTCAGCCGCCGCACGGCGGAGTGCACCCCGTCCGCGCCGATGACCAGGTCGAACGTGCGCCGGGCGCCGCCGGCGAACGTGACGTCGACGCCGTCCGGCGTCTCGTCCAGCGCCGCGATGCTGTCGCCGAACAGGTACTCCGTCCATTCGGCGCCGGCGGCGCAGAGGATCCGCGAGAGGTCGCCGCGCAGGATCTCGACGTCGCCGCCGGCGAAGTCGGACGGCATCTCCATCAGGCGCCGGTCGTGCTCGTCGACGAACCGCATCGCCGTCCCGCCGGTCTGCACCGCGCGCAGCTCCTCCAGCACCCCCATCCTGCTCAGCAGCCCCAGGTGCACCGGGCCGCGGTAGTCGACGGCGTTGCCGCCGGTGCGCAGCGCCGGTGCGATCTCCACGATCGTCGGCCGGAAGCCGTGCCGGCCCAGCCAGTAGGCCAGCGCGGGTCCGGCGATGCTCGCGCCGGAGATGAGGACGGTCCTGCCGTTCATGGCGGCTCCAAACTGTGTCCGTAGGAATCAGTTATTTTCTGTGTACGGTAGATACAGTTGTCGCCGGGACGCAAGAGGGTTGACGGATGTCGGTGGAATTCCTGTGGGGCGACCGCGCGGCGCCGACGCGCGGGCCGAAGCCGGCGCTGAGCCTCGCGGCCATCGCCGACGCGGCCATCGCCGTCGCCGACGCCGAGGGCCTGGCCGCGGTGTCGATGCAGCGGGTGGCCGGCGAGCTGGGCTTCACGAAGATGTCGCTCTACCGCTACCTGCCCGGCAAGGCCGAGCTGGTCGCGCTGATGGTGGAGCGGGCCATCGGCGAGCCGCCCGAGCTGCGCGCGTCCGGCTGGCGCGAGGCGCTCGCCGAATGGTCCGAGCTGCTGTATGAGGCCTTCCTGCGGCACCCGTGGACGATGGGGGCCACCGTCGGGAGCCGGCCGCTCGGCCCGCGCGAGCTCGGCTGGATGGAGTGCGCGCTGGCCCGGCTCGGCCGCGACTGCGGGCTCACCGGCGCCGAGCGCCTCGACGCCGTCGCGGTGCTGGCCGGCCACGCCCGGATGCTGGCCCAGCAGGCGGACGCGCGGATGAACGAGGCGGAGATGACCGCCGCGATGGGCGAGGTCATGCGGCAGCACGGCGACCGTTTCCCGTACCTCACCGCGGCGATGACGGAGACGGCCACCGGGGGCGGCCAGAACCTGGCCTTCGCCTTCGGCCTGGACCGCATCCTCGACGGCCTGGAGAGCCTGATCGACCGCCGGACCGGGCGGGTGTAACCACGCCACAGCGGGGTATCGGCTTCTCCGACCATTCGGAGGTGCCCGTGGAGACGCTAGCTGCCGAGGGGCTACGGCTCGATCTCGACGTGTTCGACTACCTGATCCTGGCGATCTACTTCGTGACCGTGCTCGGCGTGGGCATCGCCGCCCGGCGGGCGATCAGCACCAGCGCGGACTTCTTCCTGTCGGGCCGGGCGATGCCCGCCTGGGTCACCGGTCTCGCCTTCATCTCGGCCAACCTCGGCGCGCTCGAGATCATCGGTATGGCGGCCAACGGCGCACAGTACGGCCTGATGACCCTGCACTACTACTGGATCGGCGCGGTGCCGGCCATGGTCTTCCTCGGCATCGTGATGATGCCCTTCTACTACGGCTCGAAGGTCCGCAGCGTCCCCGAGTTCCTGCGGCTGCGCTTCAACCGGCCGACCCACCTGTTCAACGCGCTCAGCTTCGCGGTCGCCCAGGTGCTGATCGCGGGCGTCAACCTGTACGCCCTCGCGCTCGTCCTGGACGCGCTGCTCGGCTGGCCGCTCTGGGTGTCGATCGTCGTGGGCGCCGCGATCGTGCTGACCTACATCACCATCGGCGGCCTCTCCTCGGCGATCTACAACGAGGTGCTCCAGTTCTTCGTGATCCTCGCGGGCCTGATCCCGATCACCATCGTCGGCCTGGTCAAGGTCGGCGGCGTCGACGGGCTGTTCGCCGCGGTCCGCGACAGCAAGCTGGGCGAGGCCGGCCTGCACACCTGGCAGGGCACGGCGACCTCGGACAACCCGCTGGGCGCGAGCTGGATCGGGATCGTGTTCGGCCTCGGCTTCGTGCTCTCCTTCGGCTACTGGACGACGAACTTCGCGGAGGTGCAGCGGGCACTCTCGGCCAAGGACATGAGCGCGGCCCGGCGTACCCCGATCATCGGCGCGTACCCGAAGCTGATCATCCCGGTCGTCACGGTCGTGCCGGGCCTGATCGCCCTCGTCACGATCCAGGGCCTCGGCGCCGACGAGGGCGACCTGATGTACAACAACGCGATCCCGCTGCTGATGCGCGACCTGCTGCCCAACGGCGTGCTCGGCGTCGCGGTGACCGGCCTGCTGGCGGCGTTCATGGCCGGCATGGCGGCGAACGTCAGCGGCTTCAACACGGTCTTCACCTACGACATCTGGCAGGCCTATCTGCGCCGGGACCGCCCGGACTCCTACTACCTGCGGGTGGGCCGGATCGCCACCGTCGGCGGCGTGATCATCGGCATCGGTACCGCGTTCATCGCGGCCGGCTTCAGCAACATCATGAACTACATCCAGGCGCTGTTCTCGGTCTTCAACGCCCCGCTGTTCGCCACCTTCATCGTGGGCATGTTCTGGAAGCGGATGACCGCCTGGGCCGGCTTCTGGTCGCTGCTGCTCGGCACGCTGTCGTCGCTCTCGCTCTACCTGCTCTACCTCGGCGACGTGGTCAGGTTCGACTCCGACCTGGAGGAGAGCTTCTGGGGCGCGGGGCTGGCCTTCATCGTCGCCCTCGCCGTCGCCGCCCTGGTAACGCCGCTGACCCGGCCGAAGCCCGACGACGACCTGCGCGGGCTCGTCTACGGCCTCGCCGGCACCTCCACCTCGGGCGAGACGATCCTGGCCGCCGACAAGGTCTGGTGGCGCAACCCGGTCCTGCTCGGCGTCACCGCCGTAGCGCTCGCCCTACTTCTCTACATACCCGTCTGGTAAGGAGGCGTCATGGACGAGGAGATGAACCGCCCGGACGACGAGAAGGTCTCGGCGGCGGCGCGGCTGTTCGACGTGCGCCGGGTGATCGGCGGCCTGTTCGTGGTATACGGGCTGATCGTCACGCTGGTGGGTGTCTTCGACGGCAGCGCGGAGATCGCCAAGGCGCAGGGTGTCCGGATCAACCTCTGGATGGGTTTGGCGATGCTGGCCCTGGGTGCCTTTTTCCTGATCTGGCTCCGGCTGCGGCCCGCCGGTGTGCCCGAACAACACAGGAGTTCGGCGGCGGAGGCCGGCCCGGAGGCGTCCGCCGGGGACTGAACGGCCGCGACGATCGGCCGTCTGATGGAGAGGGCGGTGCGGCTCGGGTGCAAGCTGGTTGCGCGGCACCCCGATACCTTCCGATTCCGATCTAGTGCTACCGATACTCAATGCATGGAACCCGTCGCCCCTGTAAGCCTCGCCGGCGCCGCTCAGCGGCCCGCCGGCTGGCAGATGCAGCTTCGTGTTGACTTCGCGGTCAACAGGGTCATGCAGACGCATCGCGGTCAGTCCGAGGATGTGGTCTCGCAGGCCATTCAGGATGAGCTTCGCAGTGTCGGCGTCGTGCCGAACTGGAGGCAGGTCGCCCAGTACGCCGCTGTGATCAGCCAACTGCCGGAGATGCCTCCCACCAAGTAGGTCTGACCCCCCGTTCGATCCCGCCGGCCCCGCGCCGGCCTTCGCCGTTCTCGGGTCACCGGGCCGGGAAGCGCAGGATCCGGTCGTCGCCGTCCCGGCCGTCGCCGTTGCGGTCGGTGTTCGACGTGGTGAGCCAGAGCGCGCCGTCCGGCGCCACGGCCACCGTCCGGAGCCGCCCGTACCGCCCCGGGAACTCGGCCCTTGGCTCGCCGCCGCCGAGCGGCACGGTCCAGAGCCGCTGACCACGCAGCGCGGCCACGTACAGGGTGTCGCCGGCGATCGCCGCGCCGGACGGCGAGGCAACGTCGGTGGTCCAGGTGACGATCGGGTCGGCGTACCGGGAGCCGCCGCCCTTGCCCTCCACCTCGGGCCAGCCGTAGTTCCGGCCGGGCTTGATCACGTTGACCTCGTCGAACCGGTTCTGGCCGAATTCGATGCCGTACATCGTGCCGTCCGCCGCCCAGGCGAGGCCCTGCACGTTGCGGTGCCCGAGGCTCCAGACCGGCGAGCCCGGCGTCGGGTTGCCCGGCGCGGCCCGGCCCTCCGGGGTCAGCCGCAGGATCTTGCCGTTGCTGTCGCCGGGATCCTGGGAGGCCGAGCCCTCGCCCGCGTCGCCGGTGCCCGCGTAGAGCATTCCGTCCGGGCCGAAGGCGATCCGGCCGCCATTGTGGATGCCGGCCTTGTCGATGCCGTCGAAGAGCACCTCCGGTGCGCCGCCGCCGAGCTTGAAGCGCACGATCCGGTTGTCGTCCGCGGCCGTGTGGTAGGCGTACACCCAGCCGGTCTCGGCGTAGTCCCGGGCCACCGCGAGGCCGAGCAGGCCGCCCTCGCCGGCCGCGGCGACACCCGGCACCTCGAAGACCTGCCTCGGCGCGCCGCCGCCCGGCGCCACCCGCAGCACCCGGCCCCGGTCCCGCTCGGCGACCAGCGCGCTGCCGTCGGGCAGGAACGCCAGCCCCCACGGCACGTCCAGGCCGGTAGCGACGGTCTCGGGCGCGCTCAGGTCCGGCACGCCCCCGCTCGCGGAGGGTGCCGCCGGTGCGGCGGAGGCGGGTGCGGACGTCGGCGTGGCCGAGGTGGGTCGTCCGGCGGGCGGCGCGTCGCCCGAACAGCCGGTCAGCAGCGCGACACTCGCCGTGACCACCCCGATCGACCAACGTGCATTCGTCCGTATGGCGGTTGACATCCGCATACCGTGCCCTGCCGTCCTGAGAAAAACCTGAACGGTGACGAGATCTACTGATTTGCATCCTTGACAGCCTCTCGCGCGGGCCGGGAGGGTCCACACACGACCTTCCCACCCATGGAGGCTCCAACCATGACCCCAACTCGTTGGGTTACCGCTGGCGCGTTATCGCTCGTGACAGCGGCCGCAACGGTCCTGTCCGGCATCACGCCGGCGGCCGCCGCTGCACCGGAGGACAACCTCGCGGTGTACGTCGGCACCCTCGACGCACCACAGCTTGAACGCCTGCGCGCGGTCGGCATCGACCACGACGAGAGCGCGGTGACCGCCGCCGCCGAAGGCAAAGTCACCGTCGAGACCATCCTCGGCCGGCGCCAGGCCGAACGGCTCGTCGCCGCGGGCGTGCCGCTGACCCAGAAGCGGACCACGACGGCGATGCGCCGGCAGGCCGCCGCCGCGCCGACGGTCTTCCGGCAGTACAACGCGCCCGGCGGCCTCCGCGACGAGTACGCCGCGACGGCCGCCGCGAATCCGCGCCTGGCCAAGCTGGTCACCATCGGCAAGACGGTGCGCGGCGTACCGATCCAGGCCGTGAAGGTGACGCGCGACGCGCGCGTGGTTCCCGACGGCCGCCGGCCCGCGGTGATCTACCTGGGCGGCCAGCACGCCCGGGAGTGGATCACGCCCGAGATGAACCGGCGCCTGCTGCACCACGTCATCGACAGCTACGGCACGGACCCGGAGCTGACCCGGCTGATCAACACCACCGAGCTGTGGTTCGTGCCGGTGGTCAACCCGGACGGCTACGACTTCACCTTCACCGAGGGCAACCGGCTGTGGCGCAAGAACCTGCGCGACAACAACGGTGACGGCGAGATCACCGCCGGCGACGGCGTCGACCTCAACCGCAACTTCGCGGAGAAGTGGGGTTACGACAACGAGGGTTCGTCGCCCGACCCGGCCAGCGAGACCTACCGCGGCCCCTCGGCGAACTCCGAGCCCGAGACCAAGGCGCTCGACGGCCTGTTCAAGCGGGTCGGCTTCGAGTTCCTGATCAACTACCACTCGGCCGCCGAGCTGCTGCTCTACGGCATCGGCTGGCAGGTCAGCACGCCCAGCCCGGACGACCAGATCGCGATCGCCATGGTCGGCGACGACGCGCACCCGGCGGTGCCCGGCTACGACCCGGACATCTCGGCTGAGCTGTACACCACAAACGGTGACACGGACTTCCACGCACAGGTGCGTACCGGAGCGATCGGCTTCACGCCCGAGATGAGCACCTGCGAGACCATCTCGAACCTGTACCCGGACGACCAGTGGAACGCGGCGGACTGCGAGAGCGGCTTCAACTTCCCGGACGACGAGAAGCTGATCCAGGAGGAGTTCCTCAAGAACGTGCCGTTCGCCCTCTCGGTCGCCAAGTCGGCGCAGAGCCCGGACAACCCGGTCTCGGTCGTCGGCCGCACCACGGCCGACCTGACCGTCGACGCGTTCGACACCTCGTACGGCTCGCGCCAGGAGGTCGCCGTGACCGCCCGGCGCAGCCTGCGCGACGTCACCCTGCACTACAAGGTCAACGGCGGCCGCGAGCGGACCGACGGCACCCGGGAGTGGAACGACGGCGAGCGGTACGGCGACGGCGTCAACCAGTACTTCGCCGAGCGCCGCGGCACGGTGGCCAAGGCCAAGCCGAAGGACAAGGTGGAGGTCTGGTTCACCGCCCGTAAGGGCCGGGACACCGTGCGGTCGGCCGCGTTCACCTACACGGTCGCCGACAAGATCGGCGGTGACGTGCTGGTGCTCGCCGCCGAGGACGTCACCGGCATCTCGCCGGCCAACACCGACGGCGCGACCAGCGCCCGGTACGCCGACGAGCACGTCGCGGCCATCCGGGCCGCCGGGCGCACGGCCGACGTCTACGACATCGACACCAACGGCCGCAAGGCACCCCACCCGCTGGGTGTGCTGTCGCACTACGACGCCGTGGTCTGGGAGACCGGCGACGACATCATCCCGCGCGCGCCCGGCCAGGTGGGCGGCACGGTCGCCCGCTCGGCCCTGGAGACCGAGCTTGCCGTCCGCGATTACCTGAACGAGGGCGGCAAGCTGCTGCTCGCCGGAAAGTACGCGGGCTTCGCGCAGGGCGCCAACGGGGCGTACGTGTACCAGCCGCAGGGTCCCGGGGAGTGCACCAGCGCGACCGACCCCACCTGTCTGCCGATCCTGAACGACTTCGAGCAGTACTGGCTGGGCGCGTACTCCTACGTCGACGACGGCGGCACCAGCGCCGACGGGACGCCGAACCCGCTGACCGGCACCGCCGGGGCCTTCACCGGCTTCTCGGCCACGCCGACCAGCGACCACACCGCCGCATTCCTGGCCACCTCGAGCTTCCTGCCGAGCTCGCAGTTCCCGCAGTTCCGCAGCTCGGCACCGCTCGACTGGCAGACGGCCGGCGCCGCTCCGTACGAGCCGTTCGACGGTGACTGGTACGTGTGGAGCGGTCAGGCGGACGTCTCCTACAAGCGGCTCACCAAGACCGTCGACCTCACGTCGGCGAGCGCCGCGCACCTGAAGTTCCAGACGTCGTTCGACACCGAGGCGAGCTGGGACTTCATGTTCGTGGAGGCGCACGTCGTCGGCACCGACGAGTGGACGACGCTGCCGGACGCGGGCGGGCTGACCACCACCGATACCGGCGACAGCTGCCAGTCCGGCATCACCACCATCCACCCGTTCCTGGCCCACTACCAGGGCGCCGACTGCACCCCGACCGGCACCACCGGCACCTGGAACGCGGCGACCGGCAACAGCGCTGGCTGGAAGCCGTTCGACGCCGACCTGTCCGCGTACGCGGGCAAGCAGGTGGAGGTCTCGATCTCCTACATGTCCGACTGGGCCACCCAGGGCCTGGGCGTGTTCCTGGACTCGGTCCAGATCGAGACCGACGGCGTCGTGTCGCAGCAGACCTCGTTCGAGGCCGACCTCGGCGGCTGGGCCGTCGCCGGGCCGCCCGCGGGCTCCGGCATCAACAGCTCCGACTGGGCGCGCAGCCAGCTCGCCTTCGACTCGGGCGCGGCCGTGACCACCCGGGACAGCGTCTACCTGGGCTTCGGCCTGGAGGGGCTGCCCGAGGCGGACCGGGCCGACCTGATGCGCAGGGTGCTGCGACACCTGAAGGTGTAATCACTTTCGGACGTAAATCGCCCGATATTGCAGACCGCGCCGCGCGCTTGCCCTAAACAGGAGGCGCGCGGCGCGCCTGCCGTGCAGGGCGGAGACCACCGGTGCGAGCGATCACACGGCCGATCCTGGCCTCGTTCCTGACTGTCCTGACGGCCTCGGCCCTGACCGCCGCCCCCGCACCCGCCCGCGCGGTGCGGGGCGCGGCGCCGGACTGGTCGGCCTGCGCCGACGACCCGACCGCGCAGTGCGCCTGGCTCGAGGTGCCGGTCGACTGGGCGGACACCGACGGGCCGACGATCCAGGTCGCCGTCGCCCGCCGGCCGGCCGCCGACCCGGCGGCCCGGATCGGCACCCTGGTGGTCAACCCCGGCGGCCCCGGCGGCTCGGGCGTCGACTTCGCGCTCGGCGGCATCTCCTTCTTCAGCCCGGAGCTGCTGCGCCGGTTCGACATCGTCGGCTTCGACCCGCGCGGCGTCTCCCGCAGCAACCCGATCGTCTGCTCCACCGAGCTGCTGGCCACGGCCCCGCCGATCACCGTCGACGACGCGCGGGAGTACGAGCGGGCCGTCGCGTACAACCGCCGGCTCGCCGACGACTGCGCCGAGCGCACCGGCCCGCTGTACGGCCACGTCGACACGCTCAGCGTCGTGCGGGACCTGGAGGCGCTGCGGGCCGCGCTCGGCGAGGAGAAGATCAGCTTCTACGGCACGTCGTACGGCACCTTGCTGGGCGAGCAGTACGCCGGCCGGTATCCGCACCGGATCCGCGCCCTGGTCCTGGACGGCGTCGTCGACCACAGCCTCGGCGTCGACGGCTTCCTCGGCGGCGGTGCCGCCGCCGCGGAGGACTCGTTCGACCAGTTCGTGCGGTGGTGCGACCGCAGCATCGAGTGCGCGGCACACGGACGCGACGTACGCGGGCTCTGGAACGGCCTGCTGGCCGCCGCCCGGGAGGGCGTCCTCTGGGACCCGTACGTGCGCACGGACCGGCTGACCGTCTACGAGCTGGTCAAGGTCGCCGTCGACTCCCTGTACGAACCGCAGTGGCACGCGCTCGGCCGCTATCTGCGGGACGCGGAGGCGGGCGCGGACCCGGGCATGGGAATGGGCCTGGGCATGGGCGGCGTGTTCGGCCGGCTGGCCCCGGGCGGCGTCGACGTCAGCGAGCACAACTACCCGGCCGTGTTCTGCAACGACTGGGCGGTGCCCGTCACCGGGTACCGGAAGCTGCGGAAACACCTGAAGCGGGCCGCCGCCCGGGCGCCCGGGATGCTGTTCTCCCCGTCCACGCTCTCCTCGGTCAACAGCTGCCTGGGCTGGAACCGGGGCACCGCCAACCCGCAGGCCCCGCTGCCGCCGGCGCGGACCGGCCCGGTGCTGCTGGTCAGCGCCCGGCACGACCCGGCGACCCCGTACGCCTGGGCCCGCAACGTCGCCCGCCAGCTCGGCCCGCAGGCGTCGCGGCTGACCTACGAGGGCTGGGGCCACGTCGTGTACGGCCGCAGCGACTGCGTGAACGCGGCCGTGGACCGCTACCTGATCGAGCTGCGGCCGGCCGGCCGCGGGGCGAGCTGCCCCGGTGTCGAGCCGAAGCCGGCCGGGATCGGCGCCATCGCGCTGATAGAGCCGCTCCTCTTCCGCCTACGGTGAAGAGCGTGTCCCGGGTTGTGCACCGCACCGCATGCCGGTAGGCAGGAGGTCTGTCCACTGTCTATCACTCGGAGGCATGATGCGCCCGTCCGCGCTGGCCATGGCGGCCACGCTCACCCTGACCACGGCCGCGCTGGTGCCCGCCGCGGCGTCCGCGCACGCCGGCGCGCCGCCGCGGGACCCCACCGCCATCGGATACGGCGGCGCCGTCTCGACGGTTGATCCGACCGCGACCGCGGTCGGGCTCGAGGTACTGCGGCGCGGCGGCAACGCGGTCGACGCCGCCGTTGCCGCCGCCGCGACGCTCGGGGTCACCGAGCCGTTCTCCGCCGGCATCGGCGGTGGCGGGTTCTTCGTCTACTACGACGCCGGGCAGCGGCGGGTGCACACCATCGACGGCCGGGAGTCCGGGCCCGCCGCGATGACCGAGGACATCTTCGTCGACCCCGCGGACGGGCTGCCGTACGACTTCCAGGAGGCCCGGGTCAGCGGCCTCTCCGTCGGCACCCCGGGCACCCTTGCCACCTGGGAGGCGGCCGCCGGCCGGTGGGGCACGCGGTCGCTGCGCAGCCTGCTCGCGCCCGCCGCCGGCGTCGCCGAGCGGGGCTTCGCCGTCGATGCCACGTTCCGGCAGCAGATCGCCGACAACGCCGCCGCGTTCGGGCAGTTCGACTCCACGCGCGAGCTCTACCTGCCCGGTGGCGCCCCGCCGGCGGTCGGCTCGACGCAGCGCAATCCCGACCTGGCCGACACCTACCGGCTGATCGCCGAGCGCGGCACCGGCGTCTTCTACCGGGGCCCGGTCGGCGCCGACCTGGTCCGGACCGTGCGGCGCCCGCCGGTCGCCGAGCATCCGACCGGCACCTGGACCTACCCGATCCGCCCCGGCGGCCTGACCCGGGAGGACCTGGCCGGGTACCGGCTGCGGTTCCCGGCGCCGACCCGGTCCGTCTACCGCGGGCTCGACGTCTACGGCATGTCGACGCCGTCCAGCGGCGGCACCGCCGTCGGCGAGGCGCTCAACATCCTCGAGCGGACCGACCTCTCGCGGGTACCGACGATCCAGGCCCTGCACCAGTACGCCGAGGCGACCGCGCTCTCGTTCGCCGACCGCAACCGGTACGTCGGCGCGTACACTCCCCAGCCGGTCCTGAACAAGCTGATCAGTGACGCGTGGGCGGGGCAGCGGGCCTGCCAGATCGATCCCGCGCACGCGCTCGTCAAGCCGGTCCCGCCCGGTGACATCAACGCCTCCGGGTGTACGCCGGTCGCCGTCGGCGGGCCGGTCGAGGACGGCCAGAGCACGACGAACCTCACGGTCGCCGACCGCTGGGGCAACGTCGTCGAGTACACCCTGACCATCGAGCAGACCGGCGGCAACGCGATGGTCGTACCCGGCCGCGGCTTCCTGCTCAACAACGAGATGACCGACTTCAACTTCACGCCGACGCAGGGCAGCGCGCCCGACCCGAACCTGCCCGGCCCGAACAAGCGGCCGCGCAGCTCGATGTCGCCGACGATCGTGCTCAAGGACGGCCGGCCCTTCCTCGCGCTCGGCTCGCCCGGCGGCGCCACGATCATCACCACGGTGCTACAGGTGCTGATCAACCGGATCGACCTGGGCATGACGCTGCCGGAGGCGATGGCCGCGCCGCGGGCCTCCCAGCGCAACTCCGCCGGCATCCAGTCCGAGCCCGCCTTCCACCTCCGGTACGGCCCGGGGCTGACGGAGCTCGGGCACAGCTTCGCGGCGGACGTCGCGGAGCTGGGCGCGGCGACCGCCATCGAGTTCCGGCCGGGCGGTTCGCTGATCGCCACCGCCGAGCCGGCTCGGCGCGGCGGCGGCGCCGCGGGAGTGGTCCGGCCCCGGCGGTGAGCCGGCCCTCCGGCGTCGGCCTCGCGGGAGGCCGGCGCCGGGGCCCCGGCCTCTCGCCCGGGCCCCGGCCTCTCGCCGGGGCCCGGCCTCTCGCGGGAGGCCGGGACCGAGGGCTCAGGCCGTGAGGGCGATCGTCAGGGCGCCCGCCGCGACCATCACCGCGGCCCACAGCTTGTCGACGTTGAACCAGGCCCGGCGCAGCACGCCGAGGCCGACGAACTCGTAGACCAGCAGCGCGCAGGCCGCCATCACGGCGAACATCGCCACCGTGTGCACACCCGCCGCGAGCAGCCCGTCCAGGGCCGCGGCGGGCGTGCCCGCCAGCCCGGCCGGCGCGGCGGCGGCCAGGTGCGCCGCGTGCCCGGCCGGCGCCGCCGGCGTCGTCGTCGCCAGTACGGGAAGCAGCATCAGCCCCGCGCCGTGCGCCGACGACATCAGGAACGACCAGCCGGCCAGCTGCGCCGCCGACAGGCGCATGCCGGCCCACCGGAAGTGCCGGGCCGAGAGCAGCCGCCACAGTCCGAAGCCGACCAGGACGGCGCCGCCCACGATCGCGACCAGGTTCCCGGCGACCACCGACTCCGTCGCCGACACCACGGCAGCGACGATCGCCACCGAGGCCAGGTGCCCGGCGGCGATCGGCGGCACCGACCACAGCAGCACCGTCCGGCTGCGCTCCTGCATGCCGCGGGCCACCGCGAAGAGCCAGCCCATCGCCGGGTTCAGCCCGTGGAAGGCGCCCAGCGCGGCGAGCACCGCCAGCTGGCCCGCCGTCACGGGAAGCAGTACGAGTCGGACGACGCGTCGCCGCCCTGTAGCCGCGTCTGGTGCACCCGCCGGCCCCGGAAGTCGTCGCCGTGCGGGAAGAAGCGCGGATCCAGCGTCATGCCGCCCGCTTCGGGATCCACGTCGAGCTTCGCCATCCAGGCGCCGACGCCGTCCGGGTAGAACTGGTCGTCCCAGGCGCCGTAGAGCGAGTTGGTCACGTAGACGCGGCGGCCGTCGCGGGAGACCTCGACCATCTGCGGGCCGCCGGCGAGCCGTTCCTGCGGGAACGACGGGTGCGCCGCCCGGCCGACGATGCCGCCGAGGCGTACCGAGCCGGTCTCGACCGGGTGCAGGGGGTCGGAGACGTCGAACTGCTTCAGCTCGCCGGTGCCCCAGCACGAGACGTAGAGGAAGCGGTCGTCGACGGAGAGGTCGATGTCGGTGATCAGCGGCGGCACGGCGCCGAACGGCTGGAGCGCCGGCGGCAGGTCCGCGGGGTCGGCGGGCTCGGCCGGCACGTCGATGATCTTGGTGACGGTGAACTCGCCGCCGGAGCGCTGCCACACCCACACCGACGCCGACAGGTCCTCGACGCTGACGACGACGCCGAGGAAGCCGTACTCCTTGCGGGGGTCGTGCGCCGGGCGCAGCTCGAGGGTCATCTGGTACTGGTCGCCGAGGTCGACCGTCTGCACGAGGGTGCGCTTGGCCAGGTCCCAGAAGTGCAGGCGGTGGCCGTACTTGCGGCCGAGCAGCAGCTCCGGCACCAGCCCGTCCTCGATCATGGACGGCGTGCCCCACTCGGAGGAGACGAGCACGTCGCGGGTCAGGTGCCACCAGAAGTCGTACGCCAGGTACTGGTCGCCGCGGTCGTTCTCCCACGCCCCGCGCACCTCGAAGGTGGTGTGGTCCAGCACCGCGATGCCGCCCGGGCCCTCGGCCGAGCCGCCGCCGAGCGCGGAGACGTAGATGCCGTCCGGGCCGCAGTGGATCGTGTGCGGCCGCGAATAGCCGGCCTTGCCGGCCAGCTCCTCGGCCGGGATCTCCTTCACCAGTACGGGGTTGCGCGGGTCGGCCTTGGTGTCCAGCACGTAGATCCGCGAGGAGCGCAGGCCGGGAACGATGAGGTAGCGCCGCTCGACGTGCGGGTGCGGCGCGGTGGGGCACAGGGCGCTGCTGCACGCGTTCCAGCCGAAGTGGTGCAGCTCGTCGCCGGTGTGCGGCAGATCGGTCCAGCCGACCACCGTTCCGTACGAGGCGGAGGAGGGATCGGTGTCGACGACGGCGATGGCGTCCGGAAGCTCGGCCGAGCGGTCGAACGCGGCGACGTACGCCAGCTGTTCGGCGGGGGCGCCGGCAGCATCGCGTGCGGACGGGTAGAACGTCGGATCGGGGGTCCACCTGGTCATGCCGGTAATCCTGCTACCGCGGCAGGGCGGTGAACAGGGTGACAACTGTCAAGGACCTGTCAACGGCTGCTCAACGGCAGCCGGACCAGCACCGTCGTGCCAGGACCCTCGTGCTCGGTGAGCTCGATGCTGCCGTGGTGGCGCTGCACGACGGCGCGGCTGAGGGTCAGCCCCAGCCCGCTGCCGGGTATTGCCCGGTCCCGGGCCCGGCTCGTCCGGTAGAGCCCGGTGAACATCTTCTCCCGCTCGTCCTGCGGTACGCCGATCCCGGTGTCGGTGACCGCGAGCTCCGCGGTCCGGCCGACGCTGTGCAGCGTGACGCCGATCTCCCCGCCGTCCGGGCTGTACTTCACGGCGTTGCTCAGCAGGTTGTCGACGACCTGCCGCAGCCGCTCGCGGTCGCCGGGCAGGACGAGCCGCTCGGGCAGGTCGTCCACGATGGTGACCGGCTCCTCCGCGACCGCCTCCCGGGTACGCTCCACCGACTCGCGGACGATCTGGGCCAGGTCGACGGGCGAGAGCTGCACCGACGCGTGCCCGGTGTCCAGCGCGGACAGTTCCAGCAGCTCGTTGATGATGTGCCGAAGCTGGGTGGCGTTGCGGTCGATGACCTCGAGCAGCCGCGGACCGTCCTTGACCAGCCCTTCGGCATCCGCGTCGCGCAGCAGCTCGGTGTAGGCCGCGATCGAGGTGAGCGGGGTCCGCAGCTCATGGCCGACGAGCGCGAGGTATTCGCTCTTGCTGCGGGCCAGCTGCCGTTGCAGGTCCTCGACGAGCCGCCGCTCGATGAACTGGGCGATCTGCGCCGAGATGCCGGACATCAGGGCGACCAGCTCGTCCTCGGGGTCCTCGATGGTGTCGGCGAACGCGACAAGGACGCCGAGCGTCTCGAGCCCGTTGCGCACGGGTACGGCCAGCGCCGTGTGCAGCTGCGAGGCGGCGGCGGTCGCCGCCGAGATCAGGCTCTGCGGCCGCCCGACGTCCCGGATCCACAGCGGCTTGCCGGCCTGCCAGGCGCGCCCGGCCAGGCCGGTGCCGTACGCCAGTTCGCCGGGCACCTCGATGTCGTCCTGCCAGCTCGGGGAGTGCCAGCTCGCGGCGGAGCGCACCACCCCGGCGGCGTCGTCGGCGAGCCACAGCTCGGCGTGTGTCCAGCCCAGCGTCGTGACCACGGCCTCGAGCACCCGCGGCCCTGCGGCCTCGACGGTGGGTTCGGCGGCCAGGGCGGTGATCACGGCCAGCTCGCAGGTGCGGAACCGCTCGGCGCGCTTGCGCCGGGTCACGTCCTGGATGGCCTGCACGGCGCCGACGGTCCGCCCGTCCGGCCCGAGGATGGGCTGGGCGTCGACGAGGAAGTGGCGGGTGCGCTGCCCCCGGAGCTGGAACGCCATCTCCTCGTCACGCAACCGCTCGCCCCGCAGCGCCCGGAACAACGCGATGTCCTCGTGCCGCAGCGGGCTGCCGTGCGCGTCGGTCAGCCCGGAGAGGGCCGCGTCGTCGCCCAGGTCGCCGGGGAACGGCGCGCTGCCCCACAGCCGGTGCATGCGCGCGTTGACCAGAACGACCCGCCCGTCCGCGTCGCAGGCGGTGACGCCGTCGTGCAGGCTGTCGACCACGGCATCGAGAAAGCGGTGCTGTCGATCGATCTCCAGCCGGGTGAGCTGCTCGGTGATGAGCAGGTTGGCGACGTGCGCGGCGTCGGCGACGGCGGCGGCCTCGCCCTCGGTCCACCGGCGCGGCTCGTTGTCGAGGGCGCAGCAGACGCCGACGACGACGCCGGCGTCGTCCCGGACCGGATGACCCAGATAGGCGCCGGTCATACCGACCCGGTGCACGGGCGAGCCCGCCGGGACGCGGGAGTCGGAGGTGAGGTCCTCGATGAGCAGCGGCCGGCCGGTGGAGATCAGGATGCCGGCCAGGGTGTCGTCCAGGCTGACGTCGGCGACGTCCTCCCACCGCACGCTGATGCCGTAGCCGCCGTAGCTGCGCAGCCGGCCACCCTCGACGAAGTGCACCAGGCCGGCGGGCGCGTTGGCGGCCCGAGCGATGAGCGCGGCGAGCTGATCGGCGGCGCCGCTGGTGAGCAGGTTCTGCCGCGGAGCCGAGTCCTGCTGCCACGCCGCCGTCCGCGGAGTCCAAACATTCGGCTCGGACGACCCAGGCTCGGACGACCCAGGCTCGGACGACCCAGGCGCGGATGTCCCGGGTGCGGGTGGTCCGACGGCGGGTGTTTCAGACGCAGGGGATCCAGCCCGGGGAAATTCTGGTGTGGGGGATTCGGGTGGGGGTGTTTCAGACGCAGGGGATCCAGCCCGGGGAAATTCTGGTGTGGGGGATTCGGGTGGGGGTGTTTCAGACGCAGGGGATCCAGCCCGGGGAAATTCTGGTGTGGGGGATTCGGGTGGGGGTGTTTCAGACGCAGGGGATCCAGCCCGGGGAAATTCTGGTGTGGGGGATTCGGGTGGGGGTGTTTCAGACGCAGGGGATCCAGCCCGGGGAAATTCTGCCGTAGGGGATCCGGGTGGGGGTGTTCCGGACGCGGTTGATCCTGGCGCTGGGGATTCAGGCGGGGGTGTTCCGGACGCGGATGATCCTGGCGCCGGGGATTCAGGCGGGGGTGATCCGGTCGGTGGTGATCCGGGCTCGGGTGGTCCGGGCGTGGGGGATTCGGGCGCGGCGGGTCCCGGTCCCGGTGTCGGTGTTGGCGGGGGATCCGGATCCGGTCCGGTGGACCCGGCGCTCGGCGCTCCCGGACCGGGCTGACACCCGAGGCCAAGATCACTTTGCCGCATGCTCCGACCTCCGCCCTCAAGCCTACGGGCGGCAAAGCCGTAAAAACGGCAAACCGGAGGTTAAGGCCTACCTGCGCCGATAGATCAGGTCGAAGACCTCGCGGCCCGCGGTGACCCCGCGCCGCTCGAACTTGGTCTCCGGGCGGTAGGCCGGGCGCGGCGCGTAGCCCTCGTGCGCGTTGGACAGGCCCGGATCCGCCGACAGCGTCTGCGCCATCGACTCCGCGTAGTGCGCCCAGTCCGTCGCGCAGTGCAGCGTGCCGCCCGGGCGCAGGCGGTCCCGCAGCAGGGCGACGTTGGCCGGCTGGATCAGGCGGCGCTTGTGGTGGCGCGCCTTGGGCCAGGGATCCGGGAAGAAGACGTGTACCGCGTCGAGGACACTCGGCTGGATCTTGCGGACCAGCTCCATCGCGTCGCCGTGCACGACCCGCACATTGGTCAGACCTTTCTCGCCGATCAGCGCGAGCAGGTTGCCGATGCCCGGCGTGTGCACCTCCACCGCCAGCAGGTCGCGGCCCGGGTCGGCCTCGGCCATGGCCGCCGCCGAGTCACCCATCCCGAACCCGATCTCCAGCACCCGCGGCGCCTCCCGGCCGAACAGCTCCGCCAGGTCGAGAGGCGCCCGGTCGCCGTCGAGGACGGTCAAGCCAAAGGTCGGCCAGAGGTCGGTCATCGCGTCCGCGTGCCGGCCACTCATCCGGCCGCGCCGGGGATGGAACGTCCGGATCGGGCGTTCGGTCGTGTCGCTCATCAGGCCGCCCAGGATACGCGGATCCCAACCCGAACGACCGGCCCGGCCCACGCCCGCCCGCCTGCCCCCCCGCCTCCGGCGGCCGCGCGGGCTGGTCTGGGAGTGCGGGGCTGGTCTGGGAGTGCGGGGCTGGTCTGGGAGTGCGGGGCTGGTCTGGGAGTGCGGGGCTGGCCTGGGAGTGCGGGGCTGGCCTGGGAGGCGTCGGGCCGGGCTGGGAGTGCCGGGCCGGGCTGGGAGTGCCGGGCTGGGTTGGGGTGCAGGGCTGGTCTGGGAGTGCCGGGCTGGCTTGGGAGGCGCCGGGCTGGTCTGGGAGTGCGTGACCGGGCTGAGTGCCGGGCCGGGCTGGGAGTGCGGGGCTGGCTTGGGGGGCGCCGGGCTGGCCTGGGAGTGCGTGACCGGGCTGGGAGTGCAGGGCTGGTCTGGGGAGTGCAGGGCTGGTCTGGGAGTGCGGGGGCCAGGTTGGGACTGGTCGGTTTGCCGCCGCCTTGGGTGGACGTGAAGGCCGGCCCGGGGGTGCCGGGCCGGCCTGTGGGCGTTCGGGGCGGGTTACCGCGTCGGCTGGACGTTGGGCTGGGAGCCCGGGTGGAACGGGGTCCGGGCGCCCGTGGTCAGGTTGATGACCATGATCCAGGAGCTGCCGCTGTGGTTGCCCGTCAGCACGCCGCGGGCCTTGTCGACGTACGCCATCTCGCGGTCCTGGCCGGCGCCGACGTTGCGCTTGGCGCCGGTCGCGACGTCGTACTCGACCACGTGCACCGGCTGGTTGTCGGCCGCGGTCTCGCCGAGCTGCCACGCCGTCCAGGCCAGCTTCGCGCCGTCCGGGCGCCAGCTCGGCACCACCGCGAAGCCGGAGTTCTGGAGGCTGCCTCCGCCGTACGCCGCAACGGTCTTCTCGCCGCCGGTCGCCACCGTGCCGATGGTCAGGCAGGCGTCGTAGATCGACTCGCAGTCGCCGCCGCGGAAGGCGACCCGCGTGCCGTCCGGCGACCAGGCCACCGCGTCGTCATAGCGCAGCCGGTCGATGAGCGAGCCGGTCGCCGCTGCCTTGGTGGCCGCGGCCTCGTCCGGCAGGTCCTGCTCCTTGCAGGAGCTGGGGAAGACCACCGCGGGCTTCGCGCCGGTCCCGGTCGCCGAGATCCGGTAGACGCCCGGGCCGCCGGTGCAGGACAGCGACGCGAAGGCGATCGTCCTGCCGTCCGGCGCCCAGGACGGGCCGGCGGCGGCGCGGGTGGTCAGCCGGCGCTTGGCGCTGCCGTCGGCCTTCATGGTCCACAGCTGGCCGGCCTTGAGCAGGGCGATCGACTTGCCGTCGGGCGAGAAGCGCGGGCGCGACCAGCCGCCGCCGGTGGTGAGCCTCGTCTCGGTCGCGCCCTTGCTCGCGTACACGTCGCCGGAGCGGACGTAGGCCACCAGGCTGGGCATCGTCGGCGTGGCCGCCGCCGCGGGCGCCGCCTGGAAGGCCGCTCCCGCGGCGACCCCCGCCACCGCCACCACCGTGTTGCCCGCGAACCGCGTGACTGCCCTCATGTCCGACGCCCCCCGACGTAGTCCCTGCTTGTACCTCCACGATCGTCGCAACCGGGCTGCAACTAAGAAGTTCCCACGCCGAAACCAAAAAAAATCGGGACCGTTCGGGTAAACACGCCTGGATCAGGCGGCCGTGGCCGCCCACATCGCGATGAACGCGGCCGCCTCGCCGGCCAGCCAGCGCTCGACGTCGCCGGCCTTCGCGCCCGGGTCCATCCGGTGTGAGACGCCGCGGCGCAGGTCGACAAGCACCGGCTCGGCGCCGGGCAGGACCTGGTCCATGTGCCGGGCCATCAGGTGCAGCGTCGCGGTGATGGCCTCGGGGGTCGGCGGCTGCTCGTCGAAGTGCAGCCGGACCGCCTCGCGGCGGCCGTCCGCGTAGCGCAGCCCGAAGTGAGGGTTGATCTTCACCGCGAGCGGGCCGACGGAGGCCAGGGCGTCCCGGGTCTGCGCCAGGCTGACCTCCTCCGGGTCGCCGAGGGAGTGCAGGTAGGTCGTCGCGCCGGCGCTGACGGCCTCGTAGAGCGGCTTCCACCGCGGCTTCACCAGATCGGGGACGCCGTTGAGGTAGCTGCCGCCGGTGCGGAACGCGATGTCGGCCTTGAGCGCCTTGACCATCTGGCCGTGCGGGTTGAAGCCGGAGCGGCGTTCGCGCTGGCGCCGGAGTCCGCCGACGAAGGTGGCCTTGGCCGGACCTGTCCGCGCGACATAACGGGTGAACCCGAGCATCGTGGTGTATGGCGGAATCGTGGACAAAACAGGCGTCGTCACAATGATCTCCCCGCAGCTCAGCGCTGGTTTTAGTACACACATACTAATCGAGGGGTACGACATTCCCCAAACCTCGGGTGGTCGCGTGAACGCGGTGAGTGATCAACGATCAGTCCGGCCGGCCGGCCCCGGTGATGAGTTCTCGGGTCCGCTCCCGTCACACCTACGACGGGACACGAATTGGCGGAAGGATGACGTGATGGGTGCGGACACGCGGCTGGAAATGAGCGAGGTCGGCGAGCCGGCGTTCGCGGGACTGGTGGAGCGGCACCGGCGGGAGCTGCACGTGCACTGCTACCGGATGCTGGGGTCGTTCGAGGACGCCGAGGACACCGTGCAGGAGACGTTCCTGCGCGCCTGGCGGCGGCGGGAGACCTTCGAGGGCCGGTCGACGTTCCGGGCCTGGCTGTACCGGATCGCCACCAACGCCTGCCTGGACCTGCTCGCCAAGTGCCGCCCGGAGCCCGCGACCGGCGGCGAGGTGCGGTGGCTGCAGCCGTACCCGGACCGGCTGCTCGACGAGCTGCCCGCGGCCGGCGCGGACGAGCCGGAGGCCGTCGCCGTCGCGCGGGAGACCGTCGAGCTGGCGTACCTGGTCGCGGTCCAGCACCTCGCGCCGCGCCCGCGGGCCGTGCTGATCCTGCGGGACGTGCTCGGCTGGCCGGCGAAGGACGTCGCGGAGCTCCTCGGTGACTCCGTCAACTCCGTGAACAGCGCGCTGCAACGGGCCCGGGCCGGCATGCGGGAGCACCTGCCCGCCGAGCGGCAGGACTGGACCGGCGGCGAGCAGGACGCCGGCACGCGCGAGCTGGTGCGCCGCTACACCGAGGCCAGCGTGGCCACGGACATCGACCTGGTCGCCGCGCTGCTGCGCGACGACGTCCGCTGCTCGATGCCGCCGACGCCGGGGCTGTTCCTCGGCCGCGACGCGGTGGTGCACGACTGGGTCGAGAGCGGCTTCGGGGACATGGAGAATCTGCGCACCGTACCCACCTCCGTGAACCGGCAGCCGGCCGTCGCCTTCTACCACTGGCGGGAGCGGGAGGGCGCGTACCTGCCGCTGACGATCGACGTCCTGCGCGTCACCGGCGGGGCGATCACCGAGATCACCACGTTCCACGCCGACCGGTTCCCGCGGCTCGGCCTGCCGGAGCGGCTGCCGGCGGACGGCACCGAGTAGTACCGGTGCGGACGCTCGCGCTGCGCGGCGGCGCGCGCGTCGCGGTGGTCGCGGCCCAGTGGCGCGACGCGTTCGGCGTCGTCACCCGCGGGCGCGTGCGGCTGGAGCTGCGCGACGGCGAGCCCGGGCCGGTCCTCGGGCGCGGCGCCGGGTTCTGGCTCCGCGGCACCGGCGTCCGCGCCCTGCGCAATCCCGGCCGTCGCACGGCGCGGGTGCGCATCTTCACGCCCAAGGTCAGGAACACGCCGAACGATGGAGGAGCACATGAACAGCAGGGATGACACCGGGCGGTTCCGCGGGCTCGCCGTCACCGGCCTGATCGCCACGCCCGCGGCGGTGGCGGCCACCACCTTCGCCGCCGCGCTCGCCGAGGCCGCCGGCGTCGACTTCGAGATCCCCGACGGCGGCGAGACCATCCCGCTGCCCGGGTTCGCCGTGGTGACCGGCTTCTTCTCGGTCGTGGGCGTCGTCATCGCCGCGGCGCTGCTTCGCTGGAGCGCCCGGCCCGCCGCGCGATTCGTGTGGACGGCCGGGTCGCTGACCGTGATCTCGCTGGTCCCGCCCCTCATCTCCGGCGCCGACGCCGCCACCGTCGCCGCCCTCCTCATGCTGCACCTCGTCGCCGCGGCGGTGATGATCCCCGCCCTGGCGCGGAGCCTGCGCACCCGGACGCGCCCCGGGCCGCCGGGCGGCGGTCAATGAATACTGGGGACCATGGCACTGATCCGTTGCGACTTCTCCTCCGAGGCGCTCGAGCTCGGCACCTCGATGACCGTGCTGCTGCCCGAGCGCGCGGGTGCCCAGATCGGGCTCACCGGGCACGACACCGGGGCGCCGCCGCCGGTGCTCTACCTGCTGCACGGCCTGACCGACGACGACACCGCCTGGACCCGGTACACGTCCATCGAGCGGTACGCGGCCGAGCTCGGCCTCGCCGTGGTCATGCCGCAGGTGCACCGCAGCTTCTACGCCGACGAGGCGTACGGCGCGAGGTTCTGGACGTTCCTGTCCGAGGAGCTGCCGGCCGTGGTGTCGTCGTTCTTCCGCGTCTCGACCCGCCGCGAGGACACGTTCGTGGCGGGCCTGTCCATGGGCGGCTACGGCGCCTTCAAGTGGGCGCTGCGCGAGCCGGGCCGGTTCGCGGCCGCCGCCAGCCTCTCCGGCGCGCTGGATCTGGCCTACATGAGCCAGTGGGACAAGCGCCCGCACATGACCGCCCTCATCGCGCGGGTCTTCGCCGGCCGCTCGGTCGCCGGTACCGACGACGACCTGCTGCACCTGCTCGCCACCAACGGCGGCGACCTGCCGCGGCTGCTGCTGCGCTGCGGCGCCGACGACCACCTGGTCGCGCAGAACGAGCGGTTCGTGGCCGCCTGCCACGAGCACGGCGTCGCGATCGACGCCGCCTTCGGGCCGGGCGCGCACGAGTGGTCCTACTGGGACGCCCAGATCCGCGCTGTCCTCGACTGGCTGCCGATCAAGAGCTAGGACCGCAGGCTGCTCGCCATCCGGGCCTGCTCCTCGAGGACCTCGTTCATGCGCGCCTGCACGGCGTCCATCTGGCCGATCGTCTCGCTCGTGGTGAGGATGCCGGCGGAGACCGTGCGCGTGCTGTTCTGGATGCCGGCGATCTGCTCCGCGACCCGCTGGGTGGCCTCGGCGGTCTCCCGGGCCAGGTCCTTGACCTCGCCGGCCACCACGGCGAAGCCCTTGCCGGCCTCGCCGGCGCGGGCCGCCTCGATCGTCGCGTTGAGCGCCAGCAGGTTGGTCTGCTCGGCGATCGACGAAATGATCTTGATGACGTCGCCGATGGCGGTGGACGCGTTGCCCAGCGCCTCGACCTCGTTGGTCATGTCGGAGGCGCGGCTGACCGCGTCCTGTGCGACCCGGGTCGCGTCGTCGCTTGCCGCGCGCAGCCGCGAGACCGTGTCCAGCAGGGCCTGTGCGTTCTCCGCGGTGTTCTCCACGGCGCGGACGATCTCGAGTCGCTGCGACACCAGCTGCGCCACGTTGCGCAGCGCCGACGCGCGCGATTCGGACAGGTCGATGAAGTCGCCGGTGAAGAAGTCCATCGTGCCGACGATGCGGCCGTTGCTGTGGATCGGGAAGCACACGCCCGAGGACACCCCGGCGCGCTGGGCGGCGGGCGCCCGTACGCAGTCGGTGAGCTCGCCGATGTCGCGCACGAAGACCAGGTCCCCGGCGCGCCAGGCCCGGCCGGAGAGGCCGGCGCCCTCGGCGAACGTGGCGGCCAGCGTCACCTTGCGGAACTCGTCGCTGACCGTGCCCGAGTCGACCTTGAAGCGCAGCACCTCCTGCTCCTCGTCGACCTGCCAGTACGAGCCGTAGGACCAGCCGAACGTCGTGCGTACCGCGTCAAGCGTGTTGCGCAGCGCCGACGACAGGTCGGCCGATTCGCCGAGCACGGCGACCACGTTCGTGACGGCGGCCCGGTCGACGGCGGCCTGCCGCAGCTCGGCGGCGGCGACGGCGCTGAACCGGGCCTGCTCGGCGATGCGCGCGATCGACGCCCACTTCTCGCCCCGCGGCCCGTCGATGTAGAGCGGCTCCGCGGAGTAGTACTCCAGCACCGCGATCTGCTGGTCGCGGTGCAGGACGGGAATGACGACGGCGGCCGCCATGCCGGCCCGGGACGCGGCCTGGCAGCGCAGGCAGTCCTCGCAGCCCGCCAGCGCGCCGAGGTAGACGAAGCGCTTCGTGCTCCACGCCTTGCCGACCAGGCCGACGTCGGCCGGCACGGGCCGGTCCGCCACGACCGCCCGCAGCTCGGGCGTGATCGGCCCGGTCTCGTACGCCACGACGAGGTTGCCCTCGCCGTCGGGCAGCCAGGCCGCGCCGTAGCTGAAGTTGTGCGACGCGACGGTGCT
Source organism: Amorphoplanes digitatis (assembly GCF_014205335.1). NCBI lineage: Bacteria > Bacillati > Actinomycetota > Actinomycetes > Micromonosporales > Micromonosporaceae > Actinoplanes > Actinoplanes digitatis. The sequence continues at coordinate 1,829,045 of NZ_JACHNH010000001.1, forward strand.
GTCGACGGTGATCCGCCAGGTGGACGGCCCGTCGGTGACCTCCTCGAGATCCGTGATCAGTTTCTCGAGGCTCTCGACGTCCTGCGGTACGGGACGCAGCGTCGCGCCGGCCGCTGGCCGTGATCGAAAAGGGGCCACCGTGTCACTCCAATGCCGTGTCCGTCACCCGCACCCGCAATCCACTAATCATGGGACAGCGCGGGCCGGTCACGGGCCGGATTGACGAAGCTGCGGCGCGGTTCAGTCGGTGTCGCGGGCCTGCTCGGCCAGGAACCGTTCCAGCTCGGCGCCGAGCTCCTCGGCGGTGGGCAGCGGACCCTCCGACTCGGCCAGCAGGTTGCCCCGGCGGCCCCGGAGGAACGCGTCGTACTGCGCCTCCAGCGACGACACCAGCCGGCCCGCCTGCTCGTCGGCGGCGATCTGCTTGTCCACCTCCTCGCGGACCAGCTCCGCGGCCTCGCGCAGCTGACCGGTCGGCAGGGCCAGTCCGGTCGTCCGGGACACGGAGTCCAGCAGCAGCTCGGCCGCCGCCGGATAGGTGGTCTGCGCCAGGTAGTGCGGCACGTGTGCGGCGTAGCCCATCGCGTCGTGTCCGGCCTGGCCCAGCCGGAACTCCAGCAGGTTGCCGACGCTCGCCGGCACCTGGACGCGTTGCAGCCACGACTCGCGGTCGCCGAGCAGGCGCTGGTCGGTGGCGTGCGCGGTGATGCTCACCGGGCGGGTGTGCGGCACCGCCATCGGGATGGCGTTGAGTCCGACGGTCAGCTTCACGCCGAAGCGCTCGATCAGGGCGGTGACGGCCCCGATGAAGCGTTCCCATTGCAGGTCCGGCTCGGGGCCGGCGAGCAGCAGGAACGGCGTCCCGAGCTGGTCGCGCACGAGGTGCAGCGCCAGGCTCGGCTCCTCGTAGCTCTCCCAGTGGTCCTCGACGAAGATCATCGAAGGCCGGCGGGAGCGGTAGTCGAGCAGCTGGTCGACGTCGAAGGTCGCGAGGACCCGGGTGTCGAGCTGGTCCAGCAGGTGTTCGCGGGAAAGCTGAATCGCACTCCCGGCGTCGACGAAGCCGGTGAGTGCCTGCAGAAGCACCGGGGAGTCCAGCTCAGGCAGGTCGTCGGCCAACTCGTAGAGCCCGTGTGGGTCGAGCACGCTCTTGACCTCCTCAGGATGCGCCCGCGGAGGGGCGGGCAATGTGGTGTCAACACCGGAGCCCGCACGTTAATTCCTGCCGTCCGCGCTCCGACCCGATACAGATGATCTTCGCAGACCTCGGCGGTCAGACCTGGAACTGGGACACGAGGCTCTGTAGCTCGTCGGCGAGCCGGGCCAGCTCCGCGGCCGTACGCCGGGAGTCGCCCACGCTGTCGTTGGTGCTCTGCGCGGCCTCGGCGACGGCTGTGATGGTCTGCGCGATCTCCGTCGACCCGCCGGCCGCCTCGGAGACGCTGCGCCCGATCTCGGTGGTGGTCGCGGTCTGCTCCTCGACGGCCGAGGCGATCGTGTCGGAGTACGCGTTGATCCGCTCGATGACCTCGGCGATCTGGGCGATCGCGTCGACCGCGGCCGAGGTGTCGGTCTGGATCGCCTGGATCCGGCTGGAGATCTCCTCGGTGGCCTTCGCGGTCTCCTGTGCCAGGTCCTTGACCTCGCTGGCGACCACGGCGAAGCCCTTGCCGGCCTCGCCCGCGCGGGCCGCCTCGATCGTCGCGTTCAGCGCCAGCAGGTTGGTCTGCTCGGCGATCGAGGTGATCACCTTCACGATGTTGCCGACCTCGGCGGAGGAGACGCCGAGCTTGGCGACGGTGATGTTGGCCGACTGCGCCACCTCGACCGCGCCGCGGGCGACCTCGGCGGCGTCGGCGGCGCTGGTGGCGATCTCCCGGATCGACGCGCTCATCTCCTCCGAGGCGGCGGCGACCGTGGCGACGTTGGCGCTGACCTGCTCGGCCGCGGTGCTGACGTGGCCGGCCCGCGTGCTGGTCTGCTCGGAGTTCACCGCGATGCGGCCGCTGAGCTCGGTCATCTCCTGCGCCGAGCCGGCCAGGGTGTGGCTGCTGCCGCTGATCTGCGAGATGGTGCTGCTCAGGGTCGCGGTGGCCCGGTCGAGCTGCGCGCCCATCCGCCCGATCTCGTCGGTGCTGGTCTCGCCGATCTTGGCGGTCAGGTCGCCCTCGGCGATCCGGTCGATGACGCCGGCGACCGTACCGACCCGCTTCACGATGCCGCGTGCGATCGCGAGGCCCAGCGCCATGCCGAGTACGAGGCCGACCACCAGCACGATGATGACGAAGTTGCGGCCCGACTTGTACGCCGCCTCGGCGTCGGCCTTGTTCGTCTTCGCCGCCTCGTTCTCCTGCATGGCGAGCTGTTCGAGGTTGTACTTGGCCCGGATGATCGCGGGTGTGAGCTGGGAGTCGCGCACGGCGATGGTGGCGGCGGGGTTGCCGCCGCGCGCCGTTTTCAGGTAGGTGTCCCGGGCGACCTTGTACTTGTCCCAGAGCAGGATCGTCTGGTCCATCAGTGCCGGGTTGACGGTGTTGGCGCGGTACGCGGTGTTGTCCGCGTCGATCTGCGCATCGAGCGCCTTGATGGTCGGCAGCCAGGACGGGTCGGGTGTCTGTCCGTAGTTGAGAACGGCGGAGTGCTGGCTGCCGACGTCCGAGGTGATCCTGTTGAGCTGCTGCGACGCCACGAAGCTCTCGTCGTAGAGGTCACTGACCGCCTTGTTCAGCGTCGACATGCCCAGGATCGCCGCCGCACCCACCAGCGCCGTGACGAGGGTCATCGTGCCGACGATGATGAGGATCTTCGCGTTCAGCGACCGGTTGGCGATCCAGCGCCTCGCCGGGTTCTTCCAGCGCTTCCGGGCGGAGGTCTTGGGCGCGTCGGCAGTCATCGGTGTGCAACCTCGTGAGTAGTCCGGCTGGAACGGATCGTCCCTTTCTCACTATCGACTGCCATACGGGTCTGCCGGGGTGATATCCGCATGTTCGGGACTACACCGGCAGGACGCTCGCCGCCCGCAACTGCTCGCTGACCTGCTCGGGGGAGAGCGGCCGGGAGAAGTGGTAGCCCTGCGCGTACCGGTAGCCCAGCCGGTGCAGCGTCTCGGCCTGCTCGGCCGTCTCCACGCCCTCGGCGATCGCCTGAAGGTGCAGGCCGTTGGTGATCTGGATCATCGCGGTGGCGATGACCGCCTCCTCGGAGCGGCCGCCGATCCCGTCGACGAACGACTTGTCCACCTTGAGGATGTCCGCCGGGCAGGTGCGCAGCAGGCCCAGCGAGGAGTGCCCGGTGCCGAAGTCGTCGAGCGCGATCCGGACGCCCAGCGTCACCAGGTTCTGCAGCGTGTCCAGGGCGATGCCGCCGTCGAACACCGCGGTCTCGGTGACCTCGACGACCAGCTTCTCCGGGTCGAACCCGGTGTCGGCGAGCGCCGCCCGCACGTCCGCGGCGAAGCCGGGCTCGCGCAGCTGGCGTGCCGAGACGTTGACGCCGATCTCGCCGGGCGCGCGGTCGCCGAACGTCTCCTGCCACTCGGCGGCCTGCGCCAGCGCGGTGCGCAGGATCCAGTCGCCCAGCGGCACGATCTGGCCGGTCCGCTCGGCGATCGGGATGAACACGTCCGGGCCGATGAAGCCGCGCTCGGGGTGCTTCCAGCGGATCAGGGTCTCCAGCGACGTCCACTCGCCGCCGGGCAGCGAGACGATCGGCTGGTAGACCAGCGTGAAGTCGCCGTTGTCGAGCGCCTGGCGCAGCTCGGCGCCGAGCTGGGCGTCGGCCGCCTGGTCCCGTTCGAGCCGGGCGTCGTAGACGGCGTGCCGGCCCTTGCCGCGCTCCTTGGCGGCGTACATGGCGAGGTCGGCGCGGCGCAGCAGCTCCTGCGGGCTGGCGTCCGGCCACACCTCGGACAGGCCGATGCTCGCGTTGACCAGCAGGTCGTGGCCGAGGGCGTGCACCGGGCGGGTGAGCGACTCGGCGATGCGGTCCAGCACCTCGGTCGCCTCCCCGCTGCGCAGGCCGTGCAGCAGCAGGCCGAACTCGTCGCCGCCGAGGCGGGCGACCACGTCGCCCTCGCGGACGGCCTCGCGCAGCCGCTGGGCGACCACGATCAGCAGGGCGTCCCCGACGGCGTGGCCGAGCCGGTCGTTGATCGTCTTGAAGTCGTCGAGGTCGATGAGCGCCAGGCTGAGCGTCTCACCCGGGACGATCGCGTCGAGGGCCTCGCGGGTCTGCTGCTCGAACAGGGTCCGGTTGGCGAGGTCGGTCAGATCGTCGTAGCTGGCTCGGTGGGTGAGCTGGGACTGGTAGCTGTTGAGCTGTACCAGGTTGGCGTCCACCCGGCGCAGCAGCCGGCCGTTCTCCCAGAGCGCGTTGACCTGCCGGAACACCACCAGGGCGGTGAGCAGGACGGCGCCGAGCGCGACGGTGAACACGGTGCCGCCGGCGGCGTGGCCGACCACCAGCAGCAGCACGTCGGTGGCGGCGACGGCCACGTACGGCACGGCGCTGAAGGAGCGGCGGCGCCGCCGCGGCGTCGGCATCCCGGCGGCCCGGCGCTGCCGGTCGGCGGCGAGGACCACGAAGAGCAGGGTGCCGGGTATGAACATCTGCGAGCCGCTCTGACCCGGGCGAACGTCGAACAGCACGGGGAACAGCGCGCCGCCGGCGACGCCGACGGCCGCGGCGGCCGCGAGCAGGCGCAGCGCGACGCGGTCCGAGCCGCCGGACCCGCTGATCGTGACCTTGATGAAGGCGAGCGAGCCGACCAGGCCGAGGGCCATCAGCATGATCATGGGTACGGCGGCCGCGCCGTCCGAGTTCCACGGGTCCCGGACCTGGCTGGCGAGGTACCAGACGAAGATGGCGGCGGTGATGCCGACGATGGCGGCGTCGAGGACGAAGCGGACCATGATGCGGTCCCCCTCGGCGCGGTCCCGGATCGGCACCCGCAGCAGGGCCCAGAGCAGGACGATCATCGCGAGGGCGTAGCAGACCGAGGTCGGCAGGTAGTCCAGCCCGTCCGGCCGGTGCGGGTTCGTCACGGCCAGGCGGGTGTCGCCGACGACGCCGAGCACGATCAGGACGCAGACGACGGACAGGGAGCGCCACACCCGGCGGGTGTTCGGGTCGAGGCCGGGCGAGGAGGCCGCCCGCCAGCAGGCCCAGCCGGCGATCGCGGTGCCCACGATCGCGGGCAGCCAGCCCCAGACGGCCTGGGTGCGCTGCTCGGTCACGTTGACGGCCAGCAGGATGATCGACCCGGCGAGTACGGCGACAGCCGCGATCAGCAGCGGAGTGGGACGCAGCCGCTCCACCCGCCGTTCGTCGCCCGTCGTCATCGTCGCGTGGTCCTCCCGCCGAGTGTCCTGCCTGTCTCGCAGGGCCAATCGGTCGAAGCGTGGCCGGATTGAGCGGAACGCCGGGCGGTGGGCGTCACTTCGGGAGGTCCGAGCGTGCGGCGCCTCGAAAAGTTGCCCAGCACGTGCATATGCACGTGCATCCGGCTCGATCTCGCCGCCCGCATAAGGCTCTAAGGTCCTAACATTCGCCGCCGCGGCGCCGATGGGTCCTGCGTGAAGGTCAGAGAGTCGGTGCGCACCCCGGGCAGAACGCCGCCCGGGCGCTGGCTCGTGCTGCTGGCGCTCCCTCTGCTGCTCTCCGGCTGCGCCATGTTCACCGCGTCAAAGGGCGGCAACGGGGCGGCGAGCGACGACAGCGTCGTGACCGGCGGAGACCAGTGGCTGATCGTCTCTAAGGGCAGCGCGACCCCGTCGCCGAAGCCGAGCAGCAGCGGCGTGCGGCCCACCCCCACGGCGACCAGCGGCTTCATTCCGCTGCCGCCGGCGACGCCCCGGCCGAAACCGACCGCGACCTGCGCCCGGGACACCCCGCACTTCGACAAGATCAACGCCCTCGAGGTCCAGCCGGGCACCACCTCCGCGAAGGTTCGCTGGTACAACGTCGGTGGTTACAACCTCGTCGAGTACCGGGTCACGGCGATCAACCAGGACCTGGGCGTCGGCAGGCAGATCGCGGTGGGCACGGTGGTGGTCAAGCCGGCGAACCCGTGCGGCTACCTGACCGCGACACTGCCGAAGCTGCTCCGCAAGACCAGCTACGTCTTCTCGGTCGACGCGGTCGTGACCCGGCGCAGCGGCGACGGCACACACGCCGCGACGGTCTTCCGCTCGTCCGTGGTCGACACCAAGTAGTCCGCCAGCGTGCGCACCGGGCGGAAGCCCTGCGCCCGGGCCCGGCCCAGGTCGAGGACCATCCCGTCGGTCAGCTGGTCGACGGCGTAGCGGGTCAGCGTCGGTGACACCACGGCCGCCGCCCGCGCGAGCCCGGCCGGTATGTGCCGCACCGGGACACCCAGCACCCGCCCGAAGACCTCGTCGCGGGAGTACGGCCGCTCGTCGGCGATGTTGTACGCCCCGCCCGGCCAGCACAGCGCGTCCAGGCAGGCCGCCGCCAGGTTCTCCACCGCGGTCAGGCTCATCGCCACGTCCGGCCCCGGCAGCCAGGCCCGGCCGCCGCGCACCACCCGGCGCAGCCGCGGCAGCAGGTGCCGGTCGCCCTCGCCGTACACCGCCCTCGGCCGCAGCGCCACCGCGCCCGCCGCCAGCGCGAGCCGCTCGCCGGCCGCCTTCGTCCGCCCGTACGGGCCGCGCTGGCCGTCGGCCGGGTGCTCCTCGCGCACGGGCCCGGCGTACGGGCCGGGGCGGTAGACGCTCGCGCTGCTCACCCACACGACCGGTCGCCCGGCCGCGGCGCCGAGCAGCCGGGCGGTGCCGTCGACGTTCACCGCGCGGAACCGCCGCTCCGCCCGGCGCCCGGGCCGGGGGTCGCCGACGGCCGCCGCCAGGTGCACGACCGCGTCGGCGCCGGCCAGGTCGGGCGCCGGACCGGTGGCGTCCCAGGCGACGTGCCGGCCGACCGGCCCGGGGCGCCGGCCGAGGCAGAGCACCTCATGCCCGCGGGCGGCGGCGAGCCGGGCGACGGCCGCGCCGCAGAAGCCGGACGCGCCGGTGACGACGAGCCTCATGACGCGCGCACCACCAGGGACCGCCAGCCCGGCAGCGCGGCGCGGCGGTCCACCCGGGCCCGGACCACCACGGGTCGCAGCGGGGCCAGGGCCAGCAGGAGGTCCGCGAGCTGGGCGCGGGCGAGCCGGGCGCCGGGGCAGGCGTGCGGCCCGGCGCCGAAGACCAGGTGCGCGATCCGCGGTGGCACCGGCGAAACGGGGTCCGGGTCGAGGTGGTGCGCGCCGACGGCGTGCCGCGCGACAAGCAGCATCCGGTCGCCGGCCCGCACGGGGCAGCCGCCGGGCAGCACGCCGGGCGCCGCGGCGACCCGGGGCAGCAGCGGGCTCGGTGCCGTCACCCGGAGCAGCTCGTCCACCAGGGCCGGGCTCCCCGCGTACCCCCAGAGGTCGGCGTCGGCGGCCCAGGCCGCGCAGCGCGGCAGGGCCGCGACCGTCGTGGTGATCGCGGCGACCGCCAGCATCGTCGCCCGGCCCGCGTCCGGCCCGCCGTCCGGCGCGACGAGCGCGGACAGCCGGTCGGTGGCCGCACGGGCCCGCCGGGCGGCGCCGGGCCGGGCGAGGCCGGGAAGGTGCGCGCGGGCCGCGGCGCCCGCCGCCGCCCGGGCCGCCGTCGCCAGCTCGACGCCGTCGGCCGCGACGCCGAGCAGCGCGGCCGTTGTCGTGCCGGCCAGCTCGGCGGCGAGCGGCACCAGGTCGACGGTGTCGCCGTCGGCAAGCGGCTTGAGGCCGCGGTCCAGGATCTCCGTCCAGACCGGACGCAGCCGCGCGACGGCGGCGGCGCCGAGCGAGTCCGCGGCGCCGCGCCGGGCCCGCCGGTGGTCGTCGCCGTGCTGGTCGAAGAGCAGGCCGTCGCCGCCGGCCAGCCGGTTCGCGGCGCCGCCGGTCGTGCCCTCGGCGGTGCGGTCCAGCGGGATCCGGGTGAGCCCGGCGGTGAACCCCGCCTGATCGTGCACCACCACGGTGCCGCCGAGCCGCCGAGCCGCCCGGCCCCGGGAGGCCGCGAGCACGGAGAACAGCACCGGATGACTGCCCAGGTAGACACGCCGGTCACGGGTACGGGCGCTCATGCCATCGCCTCCGCTGGCGCTCCGGCGATGACATGAGTTTTGAACTGAGTTGATGATTCGCTCGCAAGCTCGCTCATCGGACGTGCACCGCGTCGTTCGCCGGGCGGTAGCGCCGGTCCCAGTGCCACAGCAGCGTCCGGCGTGGTCCCCACGCGCGCAGCCGGCGCAGGCTCGACTCGACCACGAGGTGCTCGGCGCGGACGATCCGGTCGCTGTGCCGGCGCGCCCTGTTCAGCAGCGTCACGTCCTCCGAGCCGTCGCCGAGTGCCTCGCGCGGTGTGCCGCCGCAGCGCGCGTAGAGCTCCGCGGTTATCGCCAGGTTGTGGCCGTGCACCAGCACGAACGGGCAACGGAACCCGGGTGAGCGGTGGCGCAGGCGGCCGTACCGGGCGGCGAGCCGGACCACGGCCGGGTAGAGCCGGCGCTCCGCGAGGCTGGGCCGCTCGTCGCGGCGGGGGACGCTGCGGCCGCAGGCGAGGTCCGCGCCGTCGAGCAGTGACCGGCCGGTGGCCACCCAGTCGGTGGCCGGCAGGCAGTCGGCGTCGGTGCGCAGCAGCCGGGTCGCGCCGCCCGCGATCGCGTGCCGGAAGCCGGTGTCCGCAGCCGTGCCCGCGCCCGGCTCGCGCTCCCGGACCACCTCGACGTCGCCGGGGAACGCCGCGGCCAGCGCCGCGGTGTCGTCCGTGGACCCGTTGTCCACGACGACGAGCGTGAAGTCCCGATCGGACTGTGCCGCGAGCGCGGCCAGCGCACCCGGCAGCAGCGCGGCCTCGTTGTAGGCGGGCAGGATCACCGCGAGGTCCCTCACGGTGCCGCACCCGCCAGCCGGGAGGTGGCCGCGCGGTCGGGCTTGCGGGACCGGCCGGAGAGCGGGATCTCGGCCAGGACCACCGCGTCCGGCCGCGCCGAGCCCATCCGCCGCAGCGGCTCGCGCAGCGCGGCCCGGACCGCGTCCGGCGCGGCGCCCGGCGCGGGCTGCACCACGGCGACGACCCGCTCGTCGCCGTCGCCGGCGGGCACGCCGACGATCACCGCCAGCTCGACGCCGGGCACGTGCAGGGCCGGCTCGTACAGGCCGGGGTAGATGTTCTCGGCGCCGCGCAGGATCATGTCCTTGCGGCGGCCGCCGAGCACCACCGTCGCGCCGTTCACCCGGCCGACGTCGCCGGTCGCCACCCACTCCATCGGCTCCTCGCCGAGGTAGCGGTCCGCCGCGTTCGGCCCGGCCAGCAGCAGCTCGCCGGTCTCGCCGACCCGGGCGCGCAGGCCCGGCAGCAGCTCGCCGACCAGGTCACCCTCGCCGGAGAAGGCGCCCTTCGCGGCGCTCTCCACCGCCGCGGCCGGGAAGACCTCGGTGAGGGCGTACACGCACCAGGCCTGCTCGGCGCCGGCCCGGCGGACCGCCGCCAGCAGGTGCGCGCTCACCGGAGCGGATCCGCTGTAGACCCGGCCGGTGAACCGCGCCGACGCCGCGAGGGCCGCGCGCAGCTCCGGCGGCGTCAGGTAGGTCGCCTGCGGCGCCAGCCGGGCCAGCTGGCGGGCCAGCACGCCCGCCCGGCGCGCGGGCAGCGCCACCGGCGCGCCACCCGCCAGCGACGGCACCAGCACGAAGAAGGTGCCGCCCAGCACGGCCCGGCCGGGGACCGGTTCGAACAGGTCGCGGACCGCGCGCATGCCCGCGGCCACGCTCGCCCGGGTGTGCACGACCGCCCGCGGCCGGCTGGTGGTGCCGGAGGTGAAGACCACGACCGCGTCGCCGTCGCCGTCGTGATCCCGCGGCCGCGGGCCGCCCGCCGGTGCGAGGACCGGCGCGGTGCCGGGCAGCCGCCGCCCGATCGTCACCGTCGGCGCCAGCGCCGCGAGGTCGGGCAGGGCGAGGTGGGCGCGGCGGGCCAGCGGTGCGGCCCAGCCGGCGACCGCCTGCGCGGCCGCGTCGGCGAGCACCAGCCGTGGCCGCGCCAGGGCGAGCCGGGCCAGCAGCACGTCCGGCCCGGCGGTCGGGTCGAGCACCGCGACGCGCAGACCCAGCCGGTACGCGGCCAGCACCACCGCCAGCGAGCGCGGCCCCGGGCGTACGGCGACGCCGACCGTGTCACCGGCCGTCAGGCCGCGGGCGTGCAGTGCCGTCGCGTAGCCGCCGGTGAGCCGGGAGAGGTCGCCGCGGGTCGCCAGCACCACCGTGCGGCCGGTGCGCCGGGTGGACAGGATCGCCGGGCGGTCGTCGTCGTCGCGCAGGCCCGCGATGAGTGCGTCGAGCATCAGCGGGGATCCGCCGTCAGCGCGCCGCTGCCGCGGTCGAGATACCACTTCGCGGTGCCGACGACCCCGTACGCGGCCAGCCGCCGGGTGGAGTTCTCGACCACCATCGCGCGGCTGTGCCGGATCGCGGACGTGCTCGCGCGTACCCGGTTGAGGAAGGCCCGGTCCGTCGGCGACGGCCGCCGCGGCATCCCGCCGCAGGCCTGGTAGAGCCGCGCGGTGATCGCCATGTTGTTGCCCGCGTGCATCCGGTAGGGCGCCAGGTAGCCGTCGCCGCGGTGTGCCGGGCGCAGCCGGCCGAAGGCCGCGGCGAGCGCGACGAGCACGCGGAAGAACGCCCGGCCGAGCGGGCCGTGCTCGTCGCGGCGGGCGGTGATCCGGCCGCACATCAGCCCGGCCCCGCCGGCCAGCCCGGCCCGGGCGGCCGCCACCCAGCCGGGCCGGGGCAGGCAGTCCGCGTCGGTACGGGCCAGCATGGTCGCCCCGGCCGCGATCGCGTGCCGGAAGCCGGTGTCGACCGCGCAGCCGACGCCCTTCTCCGGCTCGACGAGCACGTGCACGGGGAACGGCGCGGCGAACGCGCGGGCGATCCCGGCCGTGTCGTCCGTGGAGCCGTTGTCCACCACCAGCAGCTCGAACGCGCGGTCGGTCTGCGCGGCGAGCGCGTCGAGGGTCTGCCGGATCCGCCCCGCCTCGTTGTACGCCGGAACGATCACCCAGAGCTCGGTCACGACACCTCCCAGACCATGGTCATCAGGCTTACCCCGCCGCCGAGGCCGAGCAGCAGCACCCGGTCGCCGGGCCGCAGCCGCGATCGGACCCGGGCGAGCTGCACGCCGAGCGTCGCGCTTGCCATGTTGCCCAGCTCGGGGACGGTCACCTCGAGCTTGTCGACCGGCACCCCGGCGATCTCCACGAACCGCTCCAGGTACGGCATCGTCACCTGGTGCACCAGCACCCGGGCGTAGTCGTCCCAGGTCAGGCCGGTGCGATGGTTGACCCGCTCGACCAGGCCCAGCCCGATCTTCTCGAAGACGCCGCGCAGCCGGTGCCCGTCGCCGGTGAAGTAGGTGTGCTCGTCGCCGCGCGGATGCCGCGATCCGCCGCCGAAGATGCCGCCGGCCGACCAGTGCCGCGAGTGCGTCTCGGCGTCCACGTCCAGGATCCCGCCGGTCGCCACCGGCTCGACCAGCACGGCCGCGCCCGCGTCGCCGAAGGTGTAGCCGGCGAAGGACCGCCGGGCCTGTGCCATGCCGTCCAGCCGCGGCCGCATCGCGCGGGTCGGCGTCTCGCCGGTCACCACCAGCGCACGGCGGGCCCGGCCGGCCAGGATCATCGAGCGGGCCAGGTCGATGCCGTTGAGGAAGCTGTTGCAGGCGTTCGTCACGTCGAGCGCGTGCGCCCGGCCGCCCAGCGCCGCCTGGACGACGTGCGCGGTCGCCGGTTCGATCATGTCCCGCGTCGCCGAGGCGAACAGCAGCAGGTCGACGTCGAGCGCGTCCAGGCCGGCCTGCTCGAGGACCAGCCGGCCGGCGCCGATGGCCAGATCGGAGGCGTACTCGTCGTCGGCGGCGACCCGGCGCGTCTCGATGCCGGTGGTCTGCGCGAACATCCCGTCCGGCAGCGGCAGGCCACTTGCGACCGTGACGCGCCGCTGCAGGTCGGCGGTCGTCACCTGCTGTTCCGGCAGGAAGGAGGCCACCTGGGTGATGCCCACGCGGGGAGCGGTCATTGTCATGGGCGCCAGCCTTCGTCAATGCCGGGGTCCGCGGCGTGAGTAGAACGGCTCATTCTTTCCAGGTCCGGCGCTCAGGCACAGGGCCGCGGGACGTGGCTGATGCCACAGGCAGCTGCCGGCGCGCTCTCTAAGCTTTCGCGGTATGGAACCCATTGCCGACACGGTGGTGCTGGTGGCGATCGCCGTGCTCGGCGCCGCGCTCGCACGCCGGCTCGGCCTCCTCGCGCCCCTCGTCCTGCTGGTTGCGGGCCTCGGCCTCTCCTACCTGCCGGGGCTGCCGAAGTTCGAGGTAGAGCCCGAACTCGTACTGATCGGCGTCCTGCCGCCGCTGCTCTACGTCGCCGCGCTGCAGACCAGCGTCGTCGCGTTCCGCCGCGCCCTGCGCCCGATCCTGCTGCTGGCGGTCGGGCTCGTGGTGGTGACCGCGTTGGCCGTCGGATTCGTCGTGCACGCGCTGCTGCCGGCCGGCGTGCCGCTGGCGGCCTGCGTCGCCCTCGGCGCCGTGGTGGCGCCGCCCGACGCGGTTTCGGCGACCGCGATCGCCCGCCGGATCGGCCTGCCCCGCCGGGTGGTCACCATCCTCGAGGGTGAGAGCCTGCTCAACGACGCGTCCGCGCTGGTGCTGCTCCGGATCGCCACCGGCGCGCTGGCCGGAACGGCAGTCGGCTTCTGGGACATCACCGAGGAGGTGGCCCTCAAGGCCGGCGGCGGGGTGCTGATCGGCATCGCCTTCGCGCTCGGCGCCGCCTGGCTGCACAAGAAGATCGAGGACCCGCTGCTGGACGACGCCGTATCGCTGCTCACCCCGTTCGTCGTGGTGATCGTGGCCGAGCGGTTGGAGACCTCCAGTGTGGTGGCCGTCGTGGTGGCCGGGCTCTACCTCGGACACCGGATCCCCTACCTGCTGTCGGCGACCTCGCGGTTGCAGATGGACGCGGTCTGGCGGCTGATCGTCTTCCTGCTGGAGGGCGTCGTCTTCCTCCTGGTCGGCCTGCAACTGCGCGAGCTCATCGGCCATGTCGAGCAGGACTGGGCCACCGCGATCTCGGTCACCCTCGCGGTCTTCCTGACCCTGGTCGTGGTCCGGTTCGCCTACCTCTATGCGGCCACCTACCTGGCCCGCCTGGTGCCGCGGGTCCGTGCCCGGGAGCAGCGGCCGCCGATCGCGGTGCCGACGGTGATCGCCTGGGCCGGCATGCGCGGCGTGGTCACCCTGGCCGCCGCGCTGACCCTTGAGGCGAGCCACGGCCTGCCGCGCGACCTGTTCGTCTTCGTCGCGTTCGCGATCATCGTGCTCACCCTGCTGATCCACGGCACCACCCTGCCGATGCTGGCCCGCCGCCTCGGCGTCGTGGAGGACAACAGCGCCGAGGACGCCCTGGCCGAGGCCGGCGTGCAGCACGCGGCCAGCCGGGCGGCGCTGGAGCGGCTCGAGGAGCAGGCCGGCGGCGCGCCGAGCTCGGTGGTCGACCGGCTGCGGGCGCTGACCGGCAGCCGGGCCAACGTCGCCTGGGAGCGGCTGGGCAATCAGGACCAGGAGACCCCGTCGGCCGCGTACGGTCGGCTGCGGCGGGAGATGATTGCCGCGGAGCGCCACGTCTTCAAGGTCGCCCGCAACGAGGGGCGCATCTCCGAAGAGGTGCTCAACCGCGCACAGCGCGAGCTCGACCTCGAAGAGTCCCAGCTGAACCGGAGTGAAGATTGACCTGCCAGCATCTCAAGGAAGCCGGCGCGCCGGAACCGCGTGCGCCGTACGAGGGTGGCTGCCCGGAGTGCGTGGCCGACGGCCACCACGACTGGGTGCACCTGCGCCTCTGCCTCGGCTGTGGGCACGTGGCCTGCTGTGACTCCTCGCCGCGCCGGCACATGTCCCGGCACCACGAGACCGAGGATCATCCGGTGATGCGCTCCTACGAGCCGGGCGAGACCTGGCGGTGGTGTTTCGTGGACGAGATCCTCGGATGAGGACGCTGTTCGTCGGCGCCGGGGCGACCGGCGGCTACTTCGGCGGCCGGCTGGCCGAGGCCGGCCGGGACGTCACGTTCCTGGTCCGGCCCGGCCGGGCGGCGGTGCTCGCCGATCGCGGCCTGCGGATCCATTCGCCCGACGGCGAGAGCGTCATCAAGGCGCGCACGGTGATTGCGGACGCGCTCGACGGGCCGTACGACCTGATCGTGGTCGCGGTGAAGGGCTACGGCCTGGGCGCCGCGATCGCCGACCTGCGGCCGGCGGTCGGGCCGGAGACGGTGATCGTGCCCCTGCTCAACGGCATGCGGCACGTCGACGCCCTGGTGGCGGCGTTCGGCGCCGGGCACGTGTACGGCGGCGTCTGCATGATCGCGGGCACGCTCGACGACGACGGCGACGTCGTGCAACTGACCGGCCTGCACCGGCTCGCGTACGGGCCGCTGGACGGCGGCGCGGACCCGCGGCTGGCGGCGGTGGGCGAGGCGCTGTCGGGTGGCGGCTTCGCCTCCGAGCCGACGACCGGGATCGTCGCGCGGATGTGGGAGAAGTGGCTCTTCCTGGCCGCCCTCGGGGTGGCGACGACGCTCCTGCGCGGCACGGTCGGCGACATCACGGCGGCGCCCGGCGGCCTGGCCTTCGCCGAGCGGGTGGCGGACGAGGCGATCGCGATCGGCACGGCGGCCGGCCACCCGCCCCGCGCGGCGGCGGTGGAGTTCCTGCGTGCCGGCCTGACGGCCCGCGACGTGCCGACGACCTCGTCGCTGTACCGGGACATGCGGGCGGGCCGCCCGGTGGAGGCCGACGAGATCGTCGGTGACCTGGTGGCGCACGCGGAGCGGCTGGGTGTGGACGCCCCGCTGTTCGCGGCGGCGTACACGAGCCTGTCGATTTACGCCCGCGGCAGGGAGGACTGAACGGCCCTATGCTCGGTGACGACGCTCACGTGTAAGCGGGAAGTATCGGCGGGTAACCGGACAGTCGCGGGGCCGCCCTCGGTGCGGTCGGTGAGAATTACCGCAGACGTGCCCGCGGCGAGGCCCTCGCGACCGCCGGGCACACCGACGGTCGAGGGCGGGAGCAGCACATGCAGGTGTGGCCGGGTCACCGGTATCCACTGGGCGCGACGTACGACGGCACGGGCACCAACTTCGCGATCTTCTCCGAGGTCGCCGAGGCGGTAGAGCTGTGTCTCTTCGATCCGTCGGGCAACGAGCGGAAGGTCCAGCTGCACGAGCAGGACGCCTTCGTGTGGCACGCCTATCTGCCGGGCGTCGAGCCGGGGCAGCGGTACGGCTACCGGGTGTACGGGCCGTACGACCCCTCGCGGGGGCTGCGGTGCAATCCGCACAAACTGCTCCTGGACCCGTACGCGCGGGCCGTCGACGACGACGTCGCCTGGCATCCGTCGCTCTACGCCTACGACTTCGACAATCCCGACGAGATGTCGGATCTCGACTCGGCGCCGCACATGGCGAAGGGCGTGGTCGTCAATCCGTACTTCGACTGGGGCAACGACCGGCGGCCGGACATCCCGTACCACCACTCGGTGATCTACGAGACCCACGTCAAGGGCCTCACCGAGCGGCACCCCGACGTGCCCGACGACCTGCGCGGCACGTACGCGGCCATCGGCCACCCGGCGATCATCGAGCACTTCAAGAAGCTCGGCGTGACCGCGGTCGAGCTGATGCCGGTGCACCACTTCGTGCACGACAACCGCCTCGCCGACCTGGGCCTGCGCAACTACTGGGGCTACAACACGATCGGCTTCTTCGCGCCGTACCACGGCTATTCGGCGATGGGCTCGCTCGGCCAGCAGACCCAGGAGTTCCGGGGCATGGTCCGGGCGCTGCACGCGGCCGGGATGGAGGTGATCCTCGACGTCGTCTACAACCATACGGCGGAGGGCAATCACCTCGGGCCGACGATGAGCCTCAAGGGCATCGACAACCGGACCTACTACCGGCTCGTGGACGATCAGCCCAACTTCTACATGGACTACACCGGCACCGGCAACAGCCTCAACGTGCGCAGCCCGCAGAGCCTTCAGCTGATCATGGATTCGCTGCGCTACTGGGTGACCGAGATGCACGTCGACGGCTTCCGGTTCGACCTGGCGTCCACGCTGGCCCGCGAGTTCTACGACGTCGACCGGCTGTCCACCTTCTTCGAGGTGGTGCAGCAGGACCCGGTGGTCGGGCAGGTCAAGCTGATCGCCGAGCCGTGGGACGTGGGGCCCGGCGGCTACCAGGTCGGCAACTTCCCGCCGAACTGGACCGAGTGGAACGGCAAGTACCGCGACACGGTCCGCGACTTCTGGCGCGGCGAGCCCGCCACCCTCGCGGAGTTCGCCAGCCGCATCACCGGCTCCGCCGACCTGTACCAGGACGACGGCCGCAAGCCCTTCCACTCGATCAACTTCGTGACCGCGCACGACGGCTTCACCCTCAACGACCTGGTCTCCTACAACGACAAGCACAACGAGGCCAACGGCGAGGAGAACCGGGACGGCGACAGCCACAACCGGTCCTGGAACTGCGGCACCGAGGGACCGACCGACGACCGCCAGATCCTGCGGCTGCGGGCCAAGCAGCGGCGCAACTTCCTGGCCACGCTGATGCTCAGCCAGGGCGTGCCGATGATCTCGCACGGCGACGAGCTGGGCCGCACCCAGCAGGGCAACAACAACGCCTACTGCCAGGACAACGAGCTGAGCTGGATCGACTGGGAGAACGCCGACCGGACGCTGCTCGAGTTCACCTGCAAGCTGACCGCGTTCCGGCACCGCCACCAGGTGTTCCAGCGCCGCCGGTTCTTCACCGGGCTGCCGGTGACGGCGCGCGGCGGCGGCGACCCGCTGCCCGACCTGGAGTGGTTCACCCCGGACGGTCGCCAGATGGCCGGCGACGACTGGGGCAACGACTTCGGCCGGGCCGTGGCGCTGTTCGTCAACGGCGAGGGCATCCGCGAGCGCGGCCAGTACGGCCAGCGCCACGTCGACAGCTCGTTCCTGCTGTTCTTCAACGCGCACGACGCGCCGATCGAGTTCCGCACGCCGCCCGCCGAGTACGGCGAGAAGTGGGAGAGGGTCATCGAGACGGCCGAGCCCTCGCCGGAACGCCCGTCGATCGTGGAGTCGGGCACCGCCATCCTCGTGCCGGACCGCTCGCTAGTTGTTTTGGACAGGATGGTCTAAATTGCACCCCTCTGCCACCTACCGCGTCCAGGTCCACCCCGGCTTCCCCCTGAAGGACACCGCCGAGCTCGTCGACTACCTGGCCGACCTCGGCGTCAGTCACCTGTACACCGCGCCCCTGCTCACCGCGGTGCCCGGCTCCGGGCACGGCTACGACGTGGTCGACCACGGCCAGGTCAGCCCGGCACTCGGCGGCGAGCAGGGCCGGCTGGCGCTCAAGGCGGCCCTGGACGCGGCCGGGCTGGGCCTGGTGATCGACATCGTGCCCAACCACGCCGGCGTCGCCATGCCCGCCGCGAACCCGACGTGGTGGGAGGTGCTGCGCGACGGGCGGTCCTCGGCGTACGCGAAGTTCTACGACATCGACTGGTCCCGGGGCCGGCTGCTGCTGCCGGTGCTGGCCGACGAGCCGGACGCCCTCGAGAAGCTGACCATCGAGGACTCCGGGCAGGGCCGGGAGCTGCGCTACTTCGACCGGCGCTTCCCGATCGCCGACGGCACCGGCGAGGGCACCCCGCGGGAGGTGCACGACCGCCAGCACTACGAGCTGGTCGCCTGGACCCGCGGCGACTCGGAGCTGGGCTACCGCCGGTTCTTCTCGATCGTCGACCTGGCCGGGCTGCGGGTCGAGGACCCGGAGGTCTTCGAGGCCACCCACCGCGAGATCCTGCGCTGGTACGCCGAGGGCGGCGTGCAGGGCATCCGGGTGGACCACCCGGACGGCCTGCGCGACCCGGGCGGCTACCTGCACCGGCTGCGCGAGGCCGCGCCGGACGCCTGGATCGTGATCGAGAAGATCCTCGAGCCGGGTGAGAAGCTGCCGCGGTGGCCGGTGGCCGGCACCACCGGCTACGACGCGCTCGCCGAGGTCTGCGGCGTCTTCGTCGACCCGGGCACCGAGGCGTTCTTCGACACCCTCGACCATCACCTGATCGGGGGCGAGACCAGCTGGCAGGACCTGGTGCACCGGACCAAGCTGCACGTCGCCACCGTCCAGCTCGCCGCCGAGCTGGCCCGGATGTGCCGGCTCGTGCCCGAGATCGCGGCCGCGCCGCGGGCGCTCGCCGAGCTCGCCGCCTGCTTCCCCGTCTACCGCTCCTACCTGCCGACCGGCACCCGGCATCTGGCCGAGGCCCGGTCCGAGGCCGGCCGCCGCCAGCCCGCGCTCATCGGCGTCCTCGACCAGCTCACCGCCCGGCTGCGTGACCCGGACGACGAGCTGGCGGTGCGGTTCCAGCAGTACACCGGCGCGGTAATGGCCAAGGGCGTCGAGGACACCGCGTTCTACCGGTGGACCCGGTTCACCGCCCGCAACGAGGTCGGCGGTGACCCGTCGAAGTTCAGCGTGCACCCGGACGGGTTCCACGACCACGCGCAGGAGCGGCAGCAGTGGTGGCCCACGGGCATGACCACGCTGTCCACCCACGACACCAAGCGCAGCGAGGACGTCCGGGCCCGGCTCGCCGTGCTCTCCGAACTGCCCGGCGACTGGACCGAGGTGGTACGCCGCTGGGTGCGTACCGCCCCGCTGCCGGACCCGGCCCTGGCACACCTGATCTGGCAGGCGGCCGTCGGTGCCTGGCCGATCGAGCGGGACCGGCTACAGGCGTACGCGCTCAAGGCCGCGCGCGAGAGCGGCGCCGTCACCACCTGGCGGCGCCCCGACGAGAAGTTCGAGACCGCGCTGCGGGAGATGGTCGACCGGATCTACGACGACCCGGCCCTGCACGGCGAGGTCGCCGACTTCGCGGCCTCGATCACGCCGCCCGGCTGGTCCAACTCGCTGGGCCAGAAGCTGGTACAGCTCGCCATGCCCGGCGTGCCGGACACCTACCAGGGCACCGAGCTCTGGGACTTCTCCCTTGTCGATCCCGACAACCGGCGGCCGGTCGACTTCGGCCTGCGCCGGGAGCTGCTCGGCCGCGTCGACGACGGCTGGCAGCCGCCTATCGACGCAACCGGCGCCGCGAAGCTGCTGGTCACCGGCCGGACGCTGCGCCTGCGCCGTCGCCGGCCCGAGCTGTTCACCGGCTACCGGCCGGTCTTCGCCGACGGCCGGGTCCGCGACCATGTGATGGCCTTCGACCGCGGCGGCGCGGTGGCGGTGGCGACCCGCCTGCCGGTCGGATTGTCACGCCACGGCGGGTGGCACGACACGTCGCTGTCACTCGACGGCCACACCTGGACGGAAGTCTTCACAAATACCAGCTACGGCGGCAGCAGGCTGGCGGTGGCCGAACTCCTGCACACGTACCCCGTCGCGCTCCTGGTGCGAGAGCAGTGACGCGCTTCGGGGTGTGGGCGCCGGAGCAGGCGGTCAGGCTGCGCATCGACGGGACGGACCGGGAGATGGAGCGGGGCGACGACGGCTGGTGGCGCGCGGACGTGCCGGAGGCGGGACACGGCACGGACTACGCCTACCTGCTGGCCGGCCACGACCGCCCCCTGCCCGACCCGCGCTCGCCGTGGCAGCCGGCGGGCGTGCACGGCCCCAGCCGGGTCTACGACCACTCGGCCTTCGGCTGGACCGACGGCGCCTGGACCGGCCGCCAGCTTCCCGGCTCCGTGCTGTACGAGCTGCACGTCGGCACGTTCACCGCCGAGGGCACCTTCGACGCGGCCGCCGCGCGCCTGGACCACCTCGCCGACCTCGGCGTCGACCTCGTCGAGCTGCTGCCCGTCGCCTCCTTCAACGGCGAGCACAACTGGGGATACGACGGGGTCTGCTGGTACGCGCCGCACGAGGCGTACGGCGGGCCGGACGGGCTGAAGCGGTTCGTCGACGCCGCTCACGGCCGGGGCATCGGCGTCGTGCTCGACGTCGTCTACAACCACTTCGGCCCGAGCGGCGCGTACGCGCCGATGTTCGCGCCGTACCTGAGCGCCGGCGCCAACCCGTGGGGTGCCGCGGTCAACCTCGACGGCCCGCTGTCGCAGGGTGTCCGCCGCTACGTCATCGACAGCGCCCTCGCCTGGCTGCGCGACTACCACGTCGACGGCCTGCGGCTCGACGCCGTGCACGCGCTCGTCGACAACGGCGCGGTCAACCTGCTCGAGGAGCTGGCGGTCGAGGTGGACGCCCTCTCCACCCACCTCAACCGCCCGCTGTCGCTGATCGCCGAGTCGGACCTGAACGACCCGCGGCTGATCACCCCGCGCGAGGCCGGCGGTCACGGCCTGCCGGCGCAGTGGAACGACGACGCGCACCACGCCCTGCACGCGCTGCTCACCGGCGAGCGGCAGGGCTACTACGGCGACTTCGGCTCGCTGGAGTGCCTGGAGACGGTGCTGACCGGCGCGTTCTTCCACGCCGGCACGTGGTCCAGCTTCCGCCGGCGCCGGCACGGCCGCCCGGTCGACCGCGCCCGGACGCCGGGGCACCGCTTCGTCGCGTACCTGCAGAACCACGACCAGATCGGCAACCGCGCGACCGGCGACCGGCTGTCGGCGAGCCTGTCGCCCGGCCTGCTCAAGATCGGCGCGACGCTGCTGTTCACCTCGCCGTTCACGCCGATGCTGTTCATGGGCGAGGAGTGGGCGGCGAGCAGCCCCTGGCAGTTCTTCACCAGCCACCCCGAGCCCGAGCTGGCCGCGGCGGTGCAGAACGGCCGGCGGCGCGAGTTCGCCGCGCACGGCTGGGCCGAGGCCGAGGTGCCGGACCCGCAGGACCCGGCGACGCTGCTGCGGTCGAAGCTGGACTGGTCCGAGCGGGAGAAGCCCGGCCACGCGGAGATCCTCGACCTGTACCGGCGGCTCATCGCGCTGCGCCGGAGCCGGGCCGACCTGTCGGACCCGCGGCTGGACCGGGTCGAGGTCCGGCACGGCGACCGGTACGTGGTGATACGCCGCGGCGACTGTGCCGTCGCCGCGAACCTCGCCGGGGTGCCCCGAACGGTCAGCCTGCCCGCGGCGCCGCGCGGCGTGCTGCTGGCGACCGGGCCGGGCGTGGTACTGCAACGCGACCGGGTCGACCTGCCGCCGGAGACCGCCGCGGTGATCGCCCTCGGCTAGGTCGCACCCGTAGGTCACCATGGTCGTCATGTGGGGACGAAAGAAGCGCGGCGGGCGCAAGAAGAGCAGGTGGTACGACGGCTGCGACAGCTGCGACTGCGACGTCTGTGACCTGCCGTGCTGCGACTTCGGCCTGCTGAGCACGGCGCTGCTCGCCTTCGCCGGCCTGGGTGCGCGCGGGCGGTCGCGGCGCACCGACGCCGCCGTGTCCGCCGCCATCCGCGGCTACCGCAGGGTCTCGCCCCGGCTGCCCACCCGCTGCCGCTACACGCCGACGTGCAGCGCCTACGGTCTCGAGGCCGTGCGGCGCTACGGCACCGGCAAGGGGCTGCGGCTGACGGCCGGCCGGCTGCGGCGCTGCCGGCCGGGTGTCGCGTTCGGGACCGCGGACCCCGTTCCGTGACATTGGTCGGGCATCATTGCCGCTCCGAGAACGGGTAACGAAGGGCATTGCCGACGATGGACGAGGAAAACGGCGAGGCCCGGTTCCGCAAGGCGGTGATCCACCGGCAGGTGCCGGTGCGGCGCCGTCCCCGCCCGGCGCGGGCCCAGCGCACGATGGAGGGTTTGCGCCGCACCTTCACCCAGCCCGAACAGGTCGTGCGCACCTGGGGCGGCTCGCTGGCGCCGTGGCGCCTGGTGGCGGTCGGGGTGGTCCTCGTCCTGACGCTCACGTTCTTCTGGGTGTGGCTGTTCCACATCGGGCCGCCCTCGGTCGAGGACCTGCGCCGGGCCGCCGGGGTCGACGAGTGGAAGACGCTGCCCATCGGCGTCAAGGACGATCAGCCCGGCATCGCCGAGCGCGATCCTAAGCAAGGCGACTGGCGGGGATTCGACATCGACATCGCCTACATGATCGCCGAGGACCTCGGGTTCCGCCGCGACGAGGTGCGGTTCTACGGGATCGAGAGCGAGGACCGGGCGCGGATGGAGGCGACCGACCTCGGCGGCAATCCGGTGCCGGTCAAGATGGTGATCGCCAGCTACAGCATCACGCCGGAGCGCGAGGCCGAGCCGAACGTCATGTTCACCCAGTCGTACCTGCACACCGAACAGTCGGTGATCACGCTCAAGGGCCACGACAAGGTAGCCAGTCTCGGCGAGTTCAAGGGCAAGAACGTCTGCACCCTGTCGGCGTCCACCAGCGTGGCGGCCGCGGCCGCGGCCGGCGCGCGGCTGGTGAACCGCAACCGCGTCTCGGAGTGCTTCGACCTGCTCGACAGGAACCTGGTCGACGCGATCACCACCGACGCGGCGATCCTCGGCGGCTACAAGGCCCGCTACCCGGACAAATACGACCACTGGGACCTGGGGCTGGACAAGACCGAGGCTTGGGGCGTGAGCGTCGGCGCCAACGAGGCGCTGCGCGACCTGGTGAACCTCACCCTCTACCGGTCCTTCCAGGACCCGAAGGACCCGCGCTGGGAGCAGGCCTACGCGGCCAACATCCTGCCCGAGACCCCGAACAACCGGCAGGCCGACGGCAAGCGCGTCCCGCTGGCCCGCCCGCAGCAGCCCGACACCACCCGCCCGAACGTGCGCGAGCTGCCCTGGGAGGAGGTGGCGCCGTGACCGTGACGTCGCTGCCCCGGGCGCCGCGCCGGGTCCGACGCGCCCAGCTCAACTGGCTGCTCACCGCCCTGCCGGCGTTCCCGCTGGTGCTGCTCGTGCTGCGGCTCTGGTACCTGAGCCGGCAGGACCTGCCGACGATGCTGCTGCTGGTGCAGTACATCAGCCCGCTCGGCATGATCAGCGCGTTGATCATCACGCTGATCTGGACCGTACCGGCGGTGGTCCTGGTGCTGCGCGCCCTCGGCGGCCTGCTGCTGGTCAGCTCGCCGGACCCGGAGGACGCGGCCCGGCGTTCGCTGCTGGCGCTGACCGCCCTGCGGATGCCGGACTGGGTGGTGGCCGTCGCGGTGGTGCTCGCCGGCTTCACCTGGCAGCTGCGCCTGCTGCCCGCGCTGATCATGCTGACCGCCGTCATCGTCGCGCTGACCGCGGTGCAGCGCTATCCGGGCGAGCGCCGGATGCTGGCCGTGGTCACCCTGGTGGTGCCGATCGCGCTCGGCGTGGTCGTGCTGATCTGGGTCCGGCCCGGCGTGCAGACGGCGCTGGCCGCGGGCGACACCGCCACCGCCGTGCTGCTGGTCGTGCCGCCGCTGCTCGGCTGGCTGCTCACCGGGCCGGTGCCGCCGCGCGCGGCCCGGCTGGCGACGCACTGGCCCGCGGTCGCGGCGATGATCGCCGCACCGTTCGTGATCGGGGTGGTCTTCCTGCGCGCGCCCGTGCTGCCCAACAGCGCGGTCGAGGTCGCCGGCGACGACGGCGCGCCGGTCCGGGTGATCCGCGGCCAGCTGATCACCGTCGACGACACCGCCACCACGATCCTCCAGCGCGGCGGCGAGGTGGTGTTCATCCCGAACGATCAGGTGCGGTCCAAGACCCTGTGCCCCGAGCCGATCCGGACCCAGAAGAGCCGCATCACCGTACGCGGATGGGCGATCGACGAATCCACGCTCGAGTGGGTCGCGCCGACCCGGCGGGCCACCGAGGTCGACCCGCGCTGCCTCGGCCGGCCGCGGTGACCGGGACGAGCAGCGAATTTGCGCAGGTACACGCCGGTTGGCGCGACGCGCCGCGGACCACGTGCAGACAGGCTGGACGTGACCTGGCAGGCTGCACGCCATGACCTTGCACCTGCGGTGGGCTGCCGTCACCGATAAAGGCCACGTCCGGAGCAACAACCAGGACGCGCACTACGCCGGTGACCGGCTGCTCGTCGTGGCCGACGGCATGGGCGGCATGGCCGCCGGTGACGTCGCGAGCCGCATCGCCGTCGAGGCGATGGTCTCGCTCGACGTCGCGATCGACAACGAGAGTCAGATGGACGCGCTGCACAAGGCGCTCGAGGTGGCGAACGGCCGGATAGCCGAGACCGTCGCCGCCGACCCCGCCATGCAGGGCATGGGCACCACGCTGACCGCCGTGATCTTCTCCGGTGACCGCGCCGCGCTGGCACACGTCGGCGACTCCCGCGCCTACCTGCTGCGCGACGGCCGGCTGAACCAGCTCACCAAGGACGACACGTACGTTCAGATGCTGGTCGACCAGGGCCTGATCCGGCCGGAGGAGGCGGGCAGCCATCCCCGCCGCGCGGTGGTCACCCAGGCGCTGCAGGGCGAGCCGGTCAGCCCGTCCTACGTCATCGTCGAGCCGGAGGCCGGCGACCGCTGGCTGCTGTGCAGCGACGGTCTCACCACCGTGGTCGCCGCCGAGGCGATCGAGGCGGAGCTGCTCGCCGGCGACGGGCCGCAGGCCTGCGCCGAGCGCCTGCTCGACCTCGCCCTACAGGGTGGCGGCCCGGACAACATCACGGTGATTGTCGCTGATCTGACAGCCATCGACTGACCCCGGATGAGTGCCGCGGCACCGCGCGACCGCGGACTTTCCGCAGGGGGCGGGGGCTGCGGTACCTTACTCCGGTCGCGGGACGGCCAGCCGCGGCTCTGCTGCGGGTGGTGATGACGACGGAACGGCTGTCGGCACGGTCAGCCGTGACGCTGGTGCTCGTCGCCGCCGTCACGGCGACCGGCGCGTACGCGGTTCCCGCCGGCCCCGGCCAGCGGCTCTTCAACGACGCCGCCCAGTTCGTCCTCGGCGCCGTCGCGGCCGTCGTCTGCGTCGTCGCGGGCCGCAGGCGGTCCGGTCCCCGCCGGCACTGGCGGCTGCTGATCGGCGCGGGCCTGGCCACGTGGGCCGGCACCCGGCTCTGGTTCGTGATCCATGACCTCATCGATCCCGACCGGGGCCCGGCGGCCACGCCCGCCGACGTCGGTTTCCTGACCCTGCCGTTCTTCATGTTCCTGGCCCTGATCGCCGGCTCGATGGCGCTGCCTCGGCCCGCGCAGGCGTCGCTGCGCCGGGACCGGATGGTGCTGGTCATCGACAGCCTGCTGGTCGCCGGCTCGCTGCTGGCCCTGCTCTGGTCGGCGCTGCCCGGCCGCATCCTCGACGAGGTGTGGGCGAGCCCCTGGGTGGCCGGCACCGCGGCGGCGTACCCGATCGCCGACCTCTGGCTGGCCGTCATGGTCGCGCTGCTGCTGACCACCCGGCCGACGTCGCTGGCCGGGCGGGTGCCGCTGCGGCTGATGTGCCTGGCGCTGCTGGCCTTCGGGGTCTCCGACACGCTGAGGCTGCTGCACCTGAGCACCGGGGCGCTGTCGCCGGTCGAGTCCGCCGGCTACCTGCTCGGACCGGTGCTGCTCACGCTCGCGGCGCTGAGCAACCCGGGCCTCACCGCCGGCCCGACCCTCGACCGGGCCGAGGCGGACTGGCTGCACCTGCTGCTGCCGTACCTGCCGGTGGTCGCCACCGGCGTGGTCATCGCGGTGCGCACCGGGGCGGGCGGGCAGCTGACCTCGTACGAGGCGTACCTGGGCTGGCTCGGGCTCGGCCTGGTCGTGGCCCGGCAGATGTTCACGATCGTGGACAACACGGTGCTGCTCGCCCGGATCTCCGAGGGCCAGCAGCGGCTGCACCACCAGGCGTACCACGATCCGCTGACCGGCTTGGCCAACCGCGCGCTGTTCCGCGAGCGGCTGGTGCTGGCGCTGGCGGACCACCGCGACACCGGCGTGCCCGTCGCCCTGCTCTTCGCCGACCTGGACGACTTCAAGCTCATCAACGACAGCTTCGGTCACGCGATGGGCGACCGGCTGCTGCGCGCGATCGGCGACCGGCTCGTCGCCTGCGTCGGCGCGGACGATCTGGTCGCCCGCCTCGGCGGCGACGAGTTCGCGGCGCTGCTCGAGCGGCCCGCGGACGAGGCCGAGCCGGCGGCGCAGCGCATCCTCGCGGCGCTCCGCGAGCCGTTCGTGATCGACGGGCACACCGTCGGGATCAGCGCCAGCCTCGGCCTGGTGCTCTCCGATCCGGGCGACGCCGACCTGTCCGCCGACGCCCTGCTGCGCCGGGCCGACGCCGCGATGTACGTGAGCAAGCGGCGCGGCAAGAACGCGCTCGCGCGGTACTCCGGCGGCGCCGACGGCGGGCCCAACGCCGACCTGCCGCACCTGCTGGCCCGGGCGTTGTCGGGCGACCCGGCGCAGGCCGGCTTCGAGGTGCACTACCAGCCGATCGTGTGCCTGGCGGACGGCGCGGTCGTCGCGGTCGAGGCGCTGGCGCGCTGGACGGACCCGGTGGCCGGTCTGGTGGATCCGGACGTCTTCGTGACGGTCGCCGAGCGGACCGGCCTGGTCGCGGCGATCGACGACTTCGTGCTCGACCGGGCCTGCGCCGACGCCGCGGCGCTTGCGGAGACCTACGGCCGGCCGATCGACATGCACGTCAACGTGTCCGCCGCCCGGCTGGGCCAGCACGGGCTGGAGGAGGCGGTGGACCGGGCGCTGCAACGGCACTCGGTCCCGCCGTCCCGGCTCGTCGTGGAGATCACCGAGACCCGCCGCATCCCGGACATGCCGCGGGCGGTGGAGGTCGCGGAGCGGCTGCGCCGGCGCGGGGTGCGGGTGGCGCTCGACGACTTCGGCAGCGGCTACAACGCGCTGGCCCAGCTGCACTCGCTGCCGGTCGACATCGTCAAGCTGGACTCGACGCTCACCGACGTGGACGTCTCGCCGGAGCGTGCGGGCGCGCTGTGCCGCTCGGTGCTGGCGATCTGCGCCGAGCTGAACATCGCGGTGGTCGCCGAGGGCATCGAGACGCCCGCGCAGGCCCGGGCGCTGGCGGCGCTGGGCTGCGACTTCGGCCAGGGCTACCTGCTCGGCCAGCCGGGACCGCTGCACCGGCTGACCGCGATGATCCCCACGCAGCCGGCGCCCACGGGCACCCACCTGGCCTCCTAGGACGCCCGTGGAGCTGTCCGTGCTCGGCCAGGCGGCCGTCATGTTCGCGGTGACCAACATCGACGACATGTTGCTGCTCGCGGTGTACTTCGGCCGGACCGCCGGCCACCACGCGGCCGCCCGGCGGATCGTGATCGGCCAGTACGCGGGCTTCCTCGCCATCCTCGCGGCCTCCGTCCTCGGCGCCCTCGGCGCCGGGCTGCTCCCCGACGCCGCGATTCCCTATCTGGGCCTGCTGCCGCTGCTGCTCGGCATCCGGGCGGCGTGGACGGTATGGCGCGAACGGCACGAGCCGGACGACGACGGGGCGCGGGAGCCCGGCGACGCGGCGGGACCGGGCGTCTGGCAGGTCGCCGCCGTGACGTTCGCCAACGGTGGCGACAACATCGGCGTGTACGTGCCGGTGTTCGCCGTCGCCGGGATCGCCGGGATGACCGTCTACGCGACCGTCTTCCTGATCGGCGTCGCGGTGTGGTGCGCGGCGGGCTGGTTCCTCGCCACCCGGCCGCCGGTAGCGAAGACCCTGTCGCGCTGGGGCCATCTCATCCTGCCGGTCGTCCTCATCGCGATCGGCCTGGTCATCCTGATCGAGGGCGGCGCCTTCGGGCTGTGACCGGCGCCCGCGGGCCGGGCGGCCCGGTCAGGACGAGCGGCGGTTGGCGCGGCGGGTCGGTTCGGCGGTGGTCGGGTCCTCCGGCCACGGGTGCCGGGGATAGCGCCCGCGCAGCTCCGCACGGACCTGGGGATAGCCGGTCGACCAGAAGGACGCCAGGTCCCGGGTCACCGCGACCGGGCGGCCGGCGGGCGAGAGCAGGTGCAGCAGGACCGGGATGCGGCCGTCGGCGAGCCGGGGCGCCTCCCGCCAGCCGAAGGTCTCCTGCACCTTGACGGCCAGGACCGGTGCCGCCGGGTCGGCGTAGTCGACCCGCACCTTCGAGCCGCTGGGCACCGGCAGCCGCTCCGGCGCCACCTCGTCCAGCCGCCCGGCCACCGACCAGGGCAGCAGGCGGCGCAGCGCCGTGGCGGTGTCGATCCGCGCCAGGTCGGCGCGGCGGCGGACCGGGCCGAGCGGCAGCCAGTCGTCGAGGCCGGCGAGCAGGGCGTCGTCGTCGACGGCCGGCCAGGGCTCGCCGAGCGCGGCGTGCGCGAACGCCAGGCGCTCCCGCAGCTCGGTCGCCGCCCGCGACCAGGTGAGCAGGCCGAGGCCCTCGCGGCGCAGGCCGTCGACGACGGCCGCGTGCACGTCGGCGGGGTCCGGGCGGTCGATCCGGCGTTCACTCAGGACGATCGCGCCGAGCCGGTCGACGCGCCGGGCGACCACGTCGCCGTCGATCCAGCCGATCTGGTCGCCGGTCTCGCGCAGGGTGGCCGCGGCCTCGCGGGCGCTCGCCTCGTCCAGCGGCGCGGCGCTGCGGATCCGGGCGGTGCGGGCGCCGGGCGCCCGGTCCGCGTCCGCGACCGCCAGCCAGGGCGTGCCCGCAAGGCCGCTGCCGCCGCCGAGCTCCGCGGCGGTCCCGCCCGCCATCAGGTACGCGCTCCCGCCGGGCTCGCGGGCCCGGGCGACCCGCTCGGGGTACGCGAGGCCGATGATCAGCCCCGCCGCCAGGTCGTCCGGCAGCCGCCCGCGCCCGCCGGGCCCGGCCTCCGGGTCCGGGTTGCGGGTGATCGCCGCGGTGAGGCGGCGGACCTCCGCGCGCCAGCCGCCGTCGTCGTCGGAGCGGGCACGGCGCCAGGCCGCGACGAGATCGTCGGCCGTCCGGTCGGCGTCCAGCAGCGCCACGACCTCGGCGGCCCGCCGGGCGCCGACCACCGGCGCGCCGTCGAGCAGGGCGCGGGCGAGGCGGGGGTGCAGGCCCGCGTCCGCCAGCGCCCGGCCGCGTGCGGTGATCCGGCCCTGCGCGTCGGTGGCGCCGAGCGCCCGCAGGGTGCCCGTCGCGGCCTGCATCGCGCCGGCCGGCGGCGCGTCCGGCAGGCGCAGGCCGCTGCCGTCCGGGTGGCCCCACAGCGCCAGGTCCAGCGCGAAGCCGGTCAGGTCGGCCGCCGCCACCTCCGGCTCGGGCTGGGCCGGCAGCCGGTCGTGCTGCGCCTGCGACCAGCAGCGGTACACCCGGCCCGGCGCCTCCCGGCCCGCGCGGCCGGCCCGCTGCGTCGCCGAGGCGCGGGACACCGCGATCGTGACGAGGGCGCCGAGGCCCCGGCCGTGGTCCATCCGGGGCACCCGGCTCAGGCCGGCGTCGACCACCGCGCGGACGCCGGGAACGGTAAGGCTGCTCTCCGCGACCGCGGTGGCCAGCACCACCCGGCGTACCGGGCTGGGCCGCAGCGCGGCGTCCTGTGCGGACCCCGACTGCCGGCCGTGCAGGGTCACCACCTCGGCATCGCCGCCGCGCAGGCGGGACGCGACCGTCTCGATCTCCCGGGCGCCCGGCAGGAAGACCAGGACGTCGCCGTCGCCGTCGGCCAGGGCCCGGCGGACGGTTGCGGCCACGTGGTCGAGCAGCCTCGGGTCGACGCGCAGGCCGTGCGGCGGCGCGACGGGCTGCGGCGGCGGGCACCAGTGGACGTCCACCGGGTGCAGGGCCGCCTTCGCCTCGATGACCGGCGCGCCGCCCAGGATCTCCGACAGGCGGTGCGACTCGGCCGTCGCCGAGGTCGCCAGGACCCGCAGGTCGTCCCGCAGCGCCGCGCGGACCTCGATCAGGAAGGCCAGGGCGAGGTCGGTGTCGAGGTGGCGCTCGTGGCACTCGTCCAGGATCACGACCGCCGTCCCGGCCAGCTCCGGGTCGCGTTGCAGCCGGCGTACCAGGACGCCGGTGGTCACGACCTCGACGCGGGTCTCGGCGGTGACCCGCCGGTCGCCGCGGACCGTGTAGCCGACCCGGCCGCCGACCTGCTCGCCGAGCAGCGCCGCCATCCGGCGGGCCGCCGCCCGGGCCGCGACCCGGCGCGGCTCCGCCACCACGACCTTGCCGGCCGCCTCCGGCCCGGCCAGGGCGAGCGGGACCAGCGTCGTCTTGCCGGTGCCGGGCGGCGCGACGAGCACCGCCGCGCCGGCGTCCGCGAGTGCGGCCCCCACGGCCGGCAGCACGGCCCGGATCGGCAGGTCGGGCAGGGATCCCGTGGCGATGAGCACCGGACAAGTCTCGCGCACCGGGGTGGACCGGCCGGCGGCGCGTACCGGCCGTGTTAATTTGCGGAAAGCAGTGCAAGATCGGATGGCGGACTGCTTGACTGACCGTTCGGAAAACAGGGGGTGAGCGGTGGACCGGATCGACGTTCTCAACTCCCTGCCCGCCGAGAAGCTCGAGGCGGATCTGCTCGCCGTGTGCGCCGCACCCGCCTGGGGCCGGGCGGTCGTCGCGCGGCGCCCGTACCCGTCAAGGGCCGCCGCCATGGCCGCGGCCGACGCGGCCGCGCGCGACCTGAGCTGGGACGAGGTCCTGCTGGGGCTCTCCGCGCATCCGCGGATCGGGGAGCGTGCGCAGGGCGACTCGAAGGAGGCTGCCTGGTCGCGGCGGGAGCAGTCGGCGGCCGCGAGCAGCGCGGACGACGAGACCCGGGCCGCATTGACCGCCGCGAATCACGCCTATGAGGACAGGTTCGGCCACGTGTTCCTGATCTTCGCGAGCGGGCGGACGCAGGAGGAGATCCTGGCGGCGGCGCTGGCGCGGATCGGCAACGACGAGGAGACCGAGCGGGCCGTCGTCGCCGGCGAGCTTCGCAAGATCGCCCTGCTGCGGCTGGAGAGGCTGTTGGATGCCCTCGACTGACGGGACGGCGGCGCGGACCCACGCCAGGATCTCCACGCACATCTTGGACACGGTGACCGGCGATCCGGCCCGCGACGTGCACGTGCGGCTGGAGCGGCGCGACTCCGACGGCTGGCGGCAGATCGCGGAGGGCCGCACCGACGACGACGGCCGCCTGCTGCACCGGGTGCCCCTGCACGACTGGCAGGCGGGCGGCTACCGGCTCGTCTTCTACGTGGAGCCCTACCTCGGCGGTGACGCGTTCTTCCCGGAGATCACCGTCGCGTTCCACGTGCACGATCCCGAGCGGCACTACCACGTGCCGCTGCTGCTGAGCCGCTACGGCTACACCACCTACCGAGGGAGCTGACGCGTGGCGATCGTGTTGGGTAGCAACCGCTACGGCAAGGCGGAGACACGGCTGGTCCGCGTGACCCGGGCCGGCGACACCCACGCTCTGATCGACCTGAACGTGAGCGTGGCGCTTTCCGGCGAGCTCGCGGCGACCCACCTGACCGGCGACAACGCCGGCGTGCTGCCCACCGACACGATGAAGAACACCGTGTACGCGTTCGCCCGCGAGCACGGCGTCGGCTCGCCCGAGGAGTTCGGGCTGCTGCTCGCCCGGCACTTCGTCGCCACCCAGCCGCAGGTCACCGGCGCGGTGGTCGGCCTGGAGTCGTTCGGCTGGGAGCGGCTGGGCCCGCACTCGTTCCGGCGGGCCGGCGACTTCGTCCGGACGGCGACGGTCATCGTCTCGCCGGCCGGTGAGCAGGTGGTGTCCGGGCTGAAGGACCTGGTGCTGCTCAACTCGACCGCCTCGGAGTTCCACGGCTACCCGCGCGACAGGTACACGACGCTGCCGGAGACCACCGAGCGGATCCTGTCCACCGCGGTCGACGCCCGCTGGCGGCACCGGTCGACGGCCGCCGACTGGGACGAGTCGTTCGAGGGCGCGAAGGACGCGATGGTCAACGCCTTCGTCAATACCTACAGCTACTCGCTGCAACAGACGCTGTTCTCGATGGGTTCCCGGGTGCTGGACAGCCGGTCCGAGATCGCCGAGATCCGGCTCGCGCTGCCCAACAAGCACCATTACCTGGTTGATCTGTCCCCGTTCGAGCTGGAGAACCCGAATGAGGTGTTCATCGCCGGCGACCGGCCGTACGGCCTCATCGAGGGGACGGTGACCAGGGACGACGTGCCGCCGGCCGCGATGGAGTGGTATCTGTGATCGTTTACACAGCGCCAACGGCGGGAAGAATCGCAGAACTTTCCAGCCGCAAAAGGATAGTGAAAGTCCGTAAGGTGCGGAACACCCTGGGGCCGATACGGTAACCGGAGATTCGCGTATCGAGGGGAGTCGCAGACCGTGACCGAAATTCTGTCCGACGAGGCCGTGGCGTTCGTCGCCGATCTTAACCGGCGATTCCGGCCGCGCCGCAACGAGCTGCTCGCTGCCCGCGCCGCCCGCCGTGCCGAGATCGCCGCCGGCGGCACGCTCGGGTTCCTGCCCGAGACCGCCGACATCCGGGCCGGTGACTGGACGGTGCCCGCCGCGCCGGCCGACCTCACGGACCGGCGGGTGGAGATCACGGGACCGACCGAGCGCAAGATGACCATCAACGCGCTCAACTCCGGCGCCAAGGTGTGGCTCGCCGACCTCGAGGACGCGAACACCCCGCACTGGGCGAACGTGGTGGACGGCCAGCAGAACCTCTACGACGCGATCCGGCGCACCATCTCCCTGGAGACGCCGGCGAAGACCTACGAGCTCGGCGGCGGGCCCTACCCGACCATCGTGATGCGCCCGCGCGGCTGGCACCTCGACGAGCGGCACCTGCCGGTCGACGGCGAGCCGGCGGTCGGCGCGCTCGTCGACTTCGGGCTCTACTTCTTCCACAACGCCGCCGAGCTGCTCAGCCGCGGCAGCGGGCCGTACTTCTATCTGCCCAAGATGGAGTCGCACCGCGAGGCCGCGCTCTGGAACGACGTCTTCACCTACGCGCAGGAGGCGCTCGGCATCCCGGTCGGCACGATCCGGGCCACCGTGCTCATCGAGACGATCCCGGCCGCGTTCGAGATGGACGAGATCCTGCACGCGCTGCGCCCGCACATCTCGGGCCTCAACGCCGGCCGCTGGGACTACCTGTTCAGCATCATCAAGTACTTCCGGGACAACCCGGCGATGGTGCTGCCGGACCGTGCCGCGGTGACGATGACGGCGCCGTTCATGCGGGCATACAGCGAGCTGCTCGTCTCGACCTGCCACCGGCGCGGCGCCTTCGCGATGGGCGGCATGGCCGCGTTCATCCCGAGCCGCCGCGACCCCGCGGTCAACGAGATCGCCCTCGCCAAGGTCCGCGAGGACAAGGAGCGGGAGGCCGGCGACGGCTTCGACGGCTCCTGGGTCGCCCACCCCGACCTGGTGCCGGTCTGCCGGGAGATCTTCGACCGGGTGCTGGGCGATCGCCCCAACCAGCTCGACCGCCGGCGCGACGACGTGGCCGTCGACGGCGCGCAACTGCTCGACGTCGCCGCCACCGGCGGGGTGGTGACCGAGGCCGGCCTGCGGAGCAATGTCTCGGTGGCGCTCCAGTACCTGGAGGCCTGGTTGCGCGGCAACGGCGCGGTCGCCATCTTCAACCTGATGGAGGACGCGGCCACCGCGGAGATCTCCCGCTCCCAGGTCTGGCAGTGGATCCACAACGGGGTACGCCTCGACGACGGCACCGCTATCACCGCGGACCTGGTCGCGCGGATCGAGGACGAGGAGCTCGCCAAGATCCGTGAGGCGCTCGGCGAGCAGGCGTGGGCGGGCAGCCGCTTCGACGACGCCCGCAAGCTCTTCGAGCGGGTCGCCCTCGCCGACGACTTCGCGGACTTCCTGACGACGGCCGCCTACGACTCGATCGACTGACGATGCGGCTCGGTGACGACGACTACGCCGCCCTGGACGGCCGGCTCGCCGCACACGACGCGTTCCTGGCCTCGCGGTACCCGGGCGAGCGCCCGGGCCGGCAACCGGTGCACACGGTCTACATACCGGCCGACCGCATCGCCGGCTTCCGGGACTGGGGCGCGATCGCGCTGGCGGCGCTGGACGAGCATCCGCCGCTGCCGTTCCCGGCCGCGCTCGCCGACCGGGTCCGGGCCAAACTCGTCACCGAGCCCATCGAGGATCTGCGCGTCGACTTCGAGGACGGCTACGGCGTCCGCGACGACGACCAGGAGGACGCCGCGGTCAAGGCGGCCGTCGCCGTGCTCGCCGACGGCGCCCGGCCGCCGTTCGTCGGCATCCGGATCAAGTCGCTGGAGGCCGCGACCCGGCGCCGGGCGCTGCGCACCCTCGACCTGTTCCTGTCGCAGTATCAGGAGCCGTTCGTCGTCACGCTGCCCAAGGTCAGCGGCCCGGACCAGGTCGCGGCGATGGTCTCGCTCTGCGAGCGGCTGGAGCGCGGGTACGGGCTGGGCGCCGGCACGCTGCGTTTCGAGATCCAGATCGAGCTGCCGTCGGCGGTGCTGGGCGCCGACGGCACCGCGACGGTGGCCCGGCTCATCACGGCGGCCGACGGCCGCTGCACCGGCCTGCACTACGGCACGTACGACTACAGCGCGGCGGCCGGGGTGGCGGCGGCGTACCAGGCGATGGACCACCCGGTCGCCGACTACGCCAAGGCGGTCATCCAGGCCGCCGCGGCCGGCACCGGGGTGCGGCTCTCCGACGGCTCGACCAACATCCTGCCGGTCGGCACGGACGCGGCCGTGCACGACGCCTGGGCGCTGCACCACCGGCTCGTCCGCCGGTCCCTGGAACGCGGCTTCTACCAGGGCTGGGACCTGCACCCGGCGCAGCTGCCGACCCGCTTCGCAGCCACCTACGCGTTCTTCGCCGACGGCGCGGACGCGGCCGCGACGCGCCTGCGCCGCTATCTCGACCGCCAGTCGGGCGGCATCCTGGACGAGCCGGCGACGGCCCGGGCGCTGGCCGGCTTCCTGCTGCGCGGCCTGGACTGCGGCGCGCTCGACGACGCCGGCTTCACCCGCGAGGAGCTGTCCGCCTTCCGCTGACCGGGTGCCGCGCGGGGATGGCATGATCGCGTGTCATGGCCGGATCCGTGGATGTTCTCGACGGTCTCGACGAGGTGGCGTGGGAGTCGATGACCCACGCGTACGGCGCCGCGACCGACGTGCCGGCGGGCCTGCGCGGGCTCATCGACACCGATCCGGCCGTGCGCGAGGCGGCCCTGGACTTCATGTACGGCTCCGTCCACCACCAGGGCGACATCTACGACAGCACGCTGGCCGCCGTCCCGTTCCTGCTGCGCGTGGTGGCCGACCGGCGCCCTCCGGGACGCGCCGCCGTGGTGGAGCTGCTGGCCGGCATCGGCAACGCGGAACACGGCGGTGCGCTGACCCCGCGGGAGGCGCGGGCCAACGCGGCGGTCGGCGCGGCGTACCCGATCTTCCTCGACCTGCTGACCGACCCCGAGCCGGCGGTCCGCGCGGCGACCTGCACCGCGCTGCTCGCCTGCCGGGACCGCCCCGCCGGGGCCCGCGCCGCGCTGCGGCAACGCTTCGACGAGGAGCCCGACGCCGGTGTCCGCACGGCCGTCGTCGCCGCGGCCGCGGAGCTCGCCCGCCGGGCGGGCGACGGCGCCGCGACCGGAACCTGGCTCGCCGAGGTGCTCCGCGACGACCCGGACCACGGGGTACGCGCCGCCGCGCTGACACAGGCGATCACGCTGACGGAACACGGCGGACCGCCGGTCGAGGTGGAGACCGCGCTCGCCCTGCTGGCACAGCACGGCACCGGCCCGCGGCGGCGCCGGGCCGACCTGGGCGAGCTGGTCATCGGCCTGAGCAACTCGATGGGTGACCGGCTCGGGCAGCGGATGGACCTGCTGGTCGCGCTGCTGCGCTCGCCCGACCGCAGGCGCCGCGAGAGCGGTGTTCCCGCCGCGGGATACCTGGTCAACTGCTGGCGTGCCGACTACGCGCCGCTGGCCGTGCTCGTCGCCGAGGAGGTGACCCGCGGCCGCGCGGCCGCCCGGGCCGGGGCGTACCAGGCGCTCGGGATGATGGACGTACACGCGGCGCCCGCGGCCGACGCGCTCGTCGCCGCGCTGACGGACTCCGACCGGATCGTTCGGGACTCCGCCCGGGACGGCAAGGCGCCGTGGGTCATCGCCTCGGACTCCGGTGCCGTCGTCGGCCCGGCGCTGTCCGCGCTGGCCGGCACCGGCGACCCACGCGCGCTGCCCATGCTCGCCTGGGTGCTCGAGACGGAGGCGGTGCCCCGCGGCATCGGCGCCCTGGTGGGCCGGTACGGCGCCCGCGCCGCCGACCTCGCCCCGCTGATCGTGCGACGCCGGCGGGAGCTGCCCGGCGCCGACCAGCGCCGGTCGGATCTGATCGGCGCGCTGATCCGGATCGGTCCGGCCGCCGCCGCGACCACCGACGACCTGCTCGCCGAGCCGCTGGACCGGGGCGCCATCCGGGCGCTGGGCGGTTTCGGCCCGGCGGCGCGGCGGGCGGAGCAGCGGCTCACGGAGAGCGTCGGCACCGGGCACCGGATCGAGGCGGCCTTCGCCGCCACCGCGATCTGGCGGGTGTGCGGCGACGACAGCGCGGCCCGGCACGTGCTCGACAGGTACGGCGACGACCAGTACGGCAAGCGCGACATGACGTCGCTCATCGCCGCGGTGGGCGCCCCGCTGGCCGACTTCGCGCCGTACCTGCGCGATCTGCTCCGGGACGAGGACTTCTGGGTACGGATGGACGCCGCCCGCGCGCTGTGGTCCGCGGCCGGCGACGCCGAGGACACCCTGCCCGTGCTCGCGTACGGGTGGCGGGAGAGCGCGGACACTCGCCGGGCGACCGCCGAGGTGTTGGCGCGGATGGGACCGTCGGCGGCGCCGGCCCGGCCGCTGCTGCTGGCCGAGCTGCGAGAGCGCCGCCGATGCCTCACCCCGGTCCGCGACGACGAGGAACTTCTGAGCCTGTGCCGCACGGCCCTGGAGGCGAGCGGCTAGCCGCCCGACGAGCTGGTGAGCCCGGAGCCGGTGCTGCCGCGGCCGACGACGTTGGTCTTGACGGTGCCGTTGGACACCTTGCCGGCCGACGGCAGCTTGAAGGCGCGCCGGGCCGCGCCGTCGTTCGCCGGGAAGTAGTCGCCACCGTCCAGCTGCTCGCCCGGCGACAGCCCTCTGGTGTAGTCGGGCGAATGCCAGAGGAAGTACGACGGGCTCCAATCGTTGTCCGCGCAGTACTCCTCGTCGACGATCGCCCCGTCCTCGTCGGCGCAGTAGAACACCTCGTCGGCCGGCTCCTCGTCGCCGGACTCCTCGACGTAGCCGTCGTCGTCGCCGCCGGAGGAGTCGGAGGAGCCGGAGTTGTCGTAGCCCGAGCCTTCGTAGTCGGAGCTGTAGGTATACGTCGGGCTGTCGTCGAAGTCCGAGTCGTCGGAGTACCCGGAGTCGCAGGCGGCTGCGCCACCGGCGGCGAGCGCGAGGAACGCGGCGGTCAGCGCCACGCTCCGGGAGGCCATCCGTCGGGTCATGGCTCTTCGTGCTCCGCCCTCGTCCGTGCCGGGACCGCTCCTGCGGCCCACGATCTTGGCGCATCGTGCCACAGCGCGGCCAGCCGGTGGGGGCAGCTTCCTGCGACCCGGCCGCCCGGCGACGCGCGGCGGTTAGGCTCGGCCCATGGTCGATCTCGTGCTGCGGTCCCGCCGCGTCGTCGCCGCGGGCGGGGAGCGCCCCGCCGCGGTCTCGATCAGCGGGGGCCGGATCGTCGCGGTCGACGACCACGGCGCGACCCTGGAGGCCGCCGAGGACGTCGACCTGGGCGAGCTGGCCCTGCTGCCCGGGCTGGTCGACACCCACGTGCACGTCAACGAGCCCGGCCGCACCGAGTGGGAGGGCTTCGACACGGCGACCCGGGCGGCGGCCGCGGGCGGGGTGACCGCCATCGTGGACATGCCGCTCAACAGCCTGCCGCCGACCGTCGACGCCGCCGCGCTGGCGGTCAAACAGGACGCCGCGCGCGGCCGGATCCACGTCGACGTCGGCTTCTGGGGCGGCGCGATCCCCGGCAACGCCGCCGCGCTGCCGGCCCTGCACGCCGCAGGCGTGTACGGCTTCAAGGCGTTCCTCGCCGACTCCGGCGTCCCCGAGTTCCCGCCGCTGAGCCCCGACCAGCTGGGCGAGGCGCTCGCCGCGGTCGACGCGCAGTTCGTGGTGCACGCCGAGGACCCCGATCACCTGCACACCGCCGCGTCCTCGCCGGCGTACGCGGACTTCCTCGCCTCCCGGCCGCCGGACGCCGAGCACGCGGCGGTCGCGACCGCGATCGAGGCCGCCCGGGTGGCGGGCGCCCGGGTGCACATCCTGCACCTGTCCGCGGCCGGCGCGCTGCCGCTGATCGAGGCGGCCCGGGCCGACGGCCTGCGGGTCACCGCCGAGACCTGCCCGCACTACCTGACCCTGGACGCCGCCGAGATCCCGTCCGGCGCGACCGAGTTCAAGTGCTGCCCGCCGATCCGCGACCGGGCCAACGCCGACCGGCTCTGGGCCGCCCTCGCCGCCGGCCTCATCACCTGCGTCGTCAGCGACCACTCGCCCTGCACGCCCGAGCTCAAGCGCCGGGAGACCGGCGACTTCGCGGCGGCCTGGGGCGGCATCGCGTCCGTGCAGCTCGGCCTGCCGGTGATCTGGACCGCGGCACGGGCCCGCGGGTACACCCTCGCCGACGTGGTGAACTGGATGGCCCGGCGCCCCGCCGACCTGGTCGGGCTCACCGGCAAGGGCCGGATCGCCGTGGGCGCCGACGCCGACCTGGTCGCCTTCGACCCCGAGGCGAGCTTCACCGTCGACCCCGCCGAGCTGCACCACCGCAACCCCGTCACGCCGTACGCGGGCAAGGTCCTGACGGGCGTGGTGCGCACGACCTGGCTGCGCGGACGGGCCGTGACCGGCGACGCGCCCCGCGGCGTCTTTCTGACCCGGGAGGTCTCCTGATGGAAGAGTTCACGCTCCTGCCCGACCTGGCGTCGCGGACGTTCGGCGGCGGCGTGGTGTTCGCCAACGACGAGCTGTTCGCCGCCGCCGACCACCTGGTCGAGCCGGCCGCGCCGGTCTTCGCGCCGAAGACCTTCGGGCTCAAGGGCCAGGTGTACGACGGATGGGAGACCCGGCGGCGCCGCACACCCGGCCACGACACGGCGATCATCCGGCTCGGCGCGCCCGGCGTCGTGCACGGCATCGACATCGACACGGCGTTCTTCACCGGCAACTTCCCGCCGCACGCCTCGGTCGACGGCACCGCGCTACAGGGCTATCCCGACCCGATCCAGCTCGCCGAGGCGCACTGGGTGCCGCTGGTGTCGCACTCGGCGCTCGCCGGCGACAGCCGCAACCTGTTCAACGTCGACTCCCGGCAGCGGTTCACCCACGTGCGGCTGAACATCTACCCGGACGGCGGGGTGGCCCGGCTGCGGGTGCACGGCGAGGTCGTGCCCGACCCGGACCTGCTGCCGAGCGTCTTCGACGTGGCCGCGGCCGAGCACGGCGGCCGGATCGCCGGTTGCAGCAACATGTTCTACGGCCACCCGCAGAACCTCATCCTGCCCGGCCTGGCCGGCTCGATGGGCGACGGCTGGGAGACGTCGCGGCGCCGCGACGACGGCAACGACTGGGTGCTCGTGCAGCTCGCCGTGCCGTCGGTGATCGAGCTGGCCGACCTGGACACCAGCCACTTCAAGGGCAACGCGCCCGGCAGCGCCACGCTGCGCGGCATCGACGCCCGGACCGGGCTGCTCGACGAACCGGGCGACTGGTTCGAGCTGCTGCCCCAGGTGCGGCTCTCGCCGGACACCCGGCACCGCTTCCCGATCCCGGCGGTTCCGACCGCGACCCACGTGCGGCTGGACATCTTCCCGGACGGCGGGATGGCCCGGCTGCGGCTGATCGGGCGCCCGGACGCCGGGGTCCTGCGGGCCCGGTACGAGGCGGTGACGTAGAGAACCGCCCGGCGGCTCCGACCACAGGGTGAAGCATCAAACATCCACGGTGAAGGAGTTGAGGATCATGGCCACGGTGGTCGCGGAGATGTCGATGTCGCTGGACGGGTTCATCGCGAGCCCGCTCGGCGAGGTCGACGAGCTGTTCGGCTGGTACGGCAACGGGCCCGTCGAGGTGCCGACGGTGAACGAGCACCTGACCTTCCGGGTCTCCGAGGCGAGCGCCGGGCACCTGCGGCCGGCGTTCTCGGGTGCGGTCGGTGCCCTGCTCACGGGCCGGCGCAACTTCGACCAGTCGCAGGGCTGGGGCGGCACCCATCCGGTCGGCGCGCCGGTCTTCGTGGTCAGCCACTCGATCCCGGAGGGCTGGCCGCGCGCGGACTCGACGACGACGTTCTACGACGACGCGCTGCGCGCCCTGGAGGCCGCGAAGCGGGCCGCCGGCGACCGGATCGTCGCGGTCTCGACGCCGACGCTGACCCGGCAGTACCTCGACGCGGGCGAGCTGGACGCGATCGTGGTGTCGCTGGTGCCGGTGTTGCTCGGCGCGGGCATCCCGTTCTTCTCCGGCCTGTCGAAGACCCCGGTCCGCCTGGAGGACCCGCTGGTCGTCGAGGGCACCGGCGTCACGCACCTGACCTACCGCGTGCGCAAGTAGCGGGCCCCTACGCCAGCTCGGCGAGCGAGACGTGATCGTCGGCCGGTAGGTCGCCGCCGGCCACCGCGGTGATGAGCAGCTCCGGCATGGTCAGCAGGCCGGACAGGGTCGTCTCCAGCGCGGTGTCGGCGGCGTCGCGGCCGGTGGCTATGCGGATCAGGCTCTGCCGGGGCGCGAGCCGGGTCGCGTCCCACACCGTCCAGCGGCCGTCCAGCGCCGCCTCGGCCACCAGGTGGAAGTCCATCGGGGACAGTCCGGGCGCGTAGACCGCGGCGACCCGGGCGGGCACGTTCAGCGCCCGGCAGAGCGTCGCCACGAGGTGTGCGTAGTCCCGGCAGACCCCGCGCCCGTCGAGCAGCGTCTCCGCCGCGTCGGTGGTCGGCCCGCTGCTGCCAGACTCGTAGCTCAGGTGCTCGAACACCCAGGTGGTGATCGCCCGGACGATGGCGGTGTCGTCGCCGGCCCGGCCGAACATGGCGGCCGCGAAGCCGCCCAGCCGGTCGGACGGGCAGTACCGGCTGGGCCGCAGCGCGACGATCCGCTCGACCTCGGTGACGCCGGCCGGCTCGGTGCCGGACGCGGCGACCTCGGCCGTGTACGTCACCGTCAGCCGGCCGCGGGGCGCCCGGACGAGGTGCAG
Source organism: Amorphoplanes digitatis (assembly GCF_014205335.1). Classification (NCBI taxonomy): domain Bacteria; kingdom Bacillati; phylum Actinomycetota; class Actinomycetes; order Micromonosporales; family Micromonosporaceae; genus Actinoplanes; species Actinoplanes digitatis. Next base: position 1,870,262 of record NZ_JACHNH010000001.1, read on the forward strand.
CCGGCCCGGCAGCTCCACCACATCGACGGTCCCGGCGCCGCCGGTGACCGTGAGGGTCTCGGCGAGCGGCCGGGCGGCGGCGATCCGTAGGACGAGTTCGGCCGGCTCGGTGACGTCGAAGCCGAGGCTCGCGCCGACCTGGGAGTGGGTCATGGCCGCCACGGTATCCGTAGCGAACCGGCTCGGCACAGCGCCGCGGGCGCCGCGGCCGTACCGTGGACGCGTGAGCGACCTGCGCCGACGCTTCGTGGAGCAGATCCAGCGCCACGGCGCCCCGCTGACGCCCCGGCTCGCCGCGGCCTTCGCCGCCGTGGCGCGGGAGTCGTTCGTGCCCACCGGTTTCCAGCGCCGCGACGGGTCCTGGGCCCGGCCCGGCTCGGCCGGCTTCCTCGAGGCCGTCTACCGCGACGACGTGCTGATCACCAAGGTCGACGGCGGCACGCCGGTCAGCTCGTCCAGCCAGCCCTCACTCATGGCCATCATGCTGGACGCGCTGGACGTGCACCCCGGCGACCGGGTCCTGGAGATCGGCGCCGGCACCGGCTACAACGCCGCGCTGCTCACCGTCCTCGGCGCGCTCGTCACCAGCGTGGACGTGCAGGCCGACGTCGCGGACCGGGCCCGGTCCGCGCTGGCCGCGGCGGGGATCGACGGGGTACGGGTGATGGCCGGCGACGGCTACGCGGGCGCGCCGGGCGAGCGCTTCGACCGCGTGATCGTCACCGTCGGCGTCGCCGGGATCTCTCCACACTGGCTGGAGCAGGCACAGCCCGGTCCCGTGGTGGCACCGGTCGAGCACGCCGGCACCCATCCCGTCCTGGCGGTCCGTGGACCGGCCGTCGGCCCGGTGACCGCGACGGTGATCTGCCCGTCCGGCTTCATGAGCGCCGCCGGGCCGCTCACCGCGGGGCATCCCCGCTCGCATCCGGCGCCGGCGCCGTCCGGTGCGCTGGCCGAGGTCGCCGAGGTCGCGCCGCCGCGCTGGGGCGCCGCGCTGGACACGATCGTCTACCGCGACCTCTGGTACGCGGCGGGGGTGTGGAGCGAGCGCGCCACCCACGCCGCGGTGCGCGGACGCGACCAGAGCTGCCTGGTGCTGCTGGACGAGACCGGCACCGGCGGCGCGGCGATCCTGCCCGACGGCTCGGTGCTGGCCGGGGGAGCGCGGGCGGCGGAGTACGGTGCGCTGGCGGTGGAGATCGTCGACCGCTGGGAGGCGGCCGGGCGGCCGCCGATGCAGGCGTGGCGGATCGGCCTGCGGCTCACCGGCGAGGAATCGGCGCCGATCTGGGCGCCGGCGACCTGGACGCTGGGCGGCTAACCGCGCAGGTAGGCAAGGACCGCCAGGACGCGGCGGTTGGTGTCCTCGGCCGGCGGCAGGTCCAGCTTCGCCAGGATGCTGCCGACGTGCTTGCCGACCGCCGCCTCCGTCACGAAGAGCCGCGCGGCGATCGCCGAGTTCGAGTGGCCCTCCGCGACCAGCGCCAGCACCTCGCGCTCGCGGGCGGACAGCGCCGCCAGCGGGTCCCGCGTGCGGCGCAGCAGCCTGCGGACCACCTCCGGGTCGACGACCGTGCCGCCGCCGAGGACGGTGCGCAGGGCGGCCACGAAGTCCTGCACGTCGACGACGCGGTCCTTGAGCAGGTAGCCGACCCGCAGCCCGTCGCCGGTGTCCAGCAGGGCTCCCGCGTACTCCTCCTGCACGTACTGGCTCAGCACGACGACCGCGAGGCCGGGCCGCTCCCGGCGCAGGGTGACCGCCGCGCGCAGGCCCTCGTCGGTGTTGCCGGGCGGCATCCGGATGTCGGTGATCACCAGGTCCGGCCGGTGTTCCGCGGCGGCGGCCAGCAGGGCCGGGCCGTCGCCGACCGCGGCAACCACCTCGAAGCCGAAGCGGGACAGCACCCCGGTCAGGCCCTCGCGCAGCAGCACACCGTCCTCGGCGAGCACCACCCGGGTCAGCTGCGGCACGGCAGCTCCGCCCGGATCAGCGTCGGGCCGCCCTCGGGACTGGCCAGCAGCACCCGCCCGCCGACCGCGGCCACCCGGTCGGCCAGCCCGGTCAGGCCGGTGCCGCCCGCCGGGTCGGCGCCGCCGTGGCCGTCGTCGCGGACCTCCAGCACCAGCATGCCGGCGGTCTGCGCGAGCAGCAGGTCGGCGCGGTTCGCCCCGCTGTGCCGGACCACGTTGGCCAGCGCCTCGGACGCCACGAAGTAGGCGCAGCCCTCGACGTGCGGCGCGGGGCGGGTCATCCCGTCCGCGACCGTGACCGTCACCGGCAGCGGCGACCGGCCGCCGAGCTCGCGCAGCGCGGCGGGCAGCCCCAGGTCGGCCAGCGACTGCGGCCGGATGCCGTGAATCAGGTCCCGCAGCACCACCATCAGCTCCTTCGCCTCGTCGTGGGCCCGCGCCAGCGGTGCCGCCGCCGGCGAGTCTTCCGGCACGTCGAGGCGTGCCATGCCGATCTGCAGCGTAAGGCTGGTCAGCCGGTGCTGTGCGCCGTCGTGCAGGTCCCGTTCGATGCGGCGGCGCTCGGCCTCGAACGCGTCGGCCAGCCGGGCCCGCGACTGCGCCACCTCCCGCAGGGCGGCGCCGTCCCGGTCGCCGAGCAGGGCCCGGGCCGTCGCCGCCTGGCCGGCCGAGATCAGCCCGAGCAGGTGGGCGAGCACCGGGACGAACAGCAGCCCGAAGATCGACAGCGGGATCGCCTCGGCGGTCGAGTTCACCGTGAACACGCCGAACTGCCAGGAGTCGGTGCCGGTTGCCGCGAACAGCGGGCTCACGACGCAGGCGACGTCGATGAGCGCCAGCAGCGCGTACACGCCGTAGACGACCGGGACGACCAGGCCGAGGATGACGGCGTAGAGCACCTCACGCCAGGTGGCCGCCTCGGTGTACCGCAGCCGCAGCCAGCTCACCGGGTTCGGCTCGGCGGCGCGGTGCCCCGAGCGCACCGGGCGCCGGTCGACGAGCGCCAGGCGGCCGCGCTCGACCGCCGCCAGGGGGATCGCGACCAGCGGGCCGAGCCCGGCGAACAGGGCGAGGGCGGTGACCATCAGGAACAGCAGCGGCCCCTCCAGCATCCGGCCGTCGTGCAGCCGCAGGACGGCCACCAGCCACGGCAGGATCAGCGTGCCCACCGCCATCCCGGTCAGCGCGGCGAACGGGCAGGTGGTGATGACGTAGGCCAGCGCCCGCCACGGACCGGCGGTGAGCAGGTAGCGGGCCTGCCAGGGTTCCTCGTTTGTTGACACGGCGTCACGGTAGCCAGCACGAGGCGGTCGATCCCAGCCGTCCACGGCTAGTTCCGGGGTATGCCTGGCACTACCATCCGCCGGCACGCCGCTCCCGCCACGGCCGCCCGTCCGGGTCGTATATCAACCGGTATGCCGGCACCGCCCAGAATCGCTGGTACCAGGGCAGCCGCGTCGTGCGGTGCGGCACGAGCCGCCCCGGTGGGCGCGGTCCCCGTTCCCCGCCGTCGTGCCACTCCCGTACGGCCTCGGCGGTCTCGTCGATCACCCGCAGCGCCGCGGCCGGGTCGACCAGGTCCGTGTCGTCGGCCCTGTCCAGGTGCTCGCGCAGCAGCGCGAGCCGCAGGTCACGGGCGTAGGTGCGGGCGCCGTCGCCGAGCCCGGCCGGATCCGCCGGCGCCCGGTCGTCCGCGGTGCGGTCCAGCACGGCACAGGAGAGCTCGCTGTCGTGCGTCCACGAACGACGGTTGAAGTTGTCGCTGCCGGTGCTCGCCCACACGTCGTCGACGACGCAGACCTTGGCGTGCACGTAGACCGGGGTGCCCTCGCGGTTCTCCACGTCGAAGACGTGCACCCGCTCCGGCGCGGCCCGGCGGCACAGCTCGATGGCCTGCTCGCGGCCGACCTGGTTGGGCGGCAGCGCGAACCGGCCGTCCACGTCCGGGTGCCGGGGCACCACCGCGACCAGGTGCAGCTCCGGGTTGTCGTTGAGCGCGTCCGCGAAGAGCCGGGCGACCTCCGTCGACCACAGGTACTGGTCCTCGAGGTAGATCAGCCTGCGTGCCCGCTTGATGGCCTTGGTGTAGCCGCGGGCGACGCTCCGCTCGCCGAGCCGGGCGAAGCCGTACGGCGGCCGCATCGCCGGGTAGGTGCGCAGCACCTGGATGTCGTGCGGGCCGCACTCGGGCGGGTCCGGTGGCCGCGGCGGCAGGCGGTCGGCGTGCAGGTCGGCGTGGCGCAGCTTGTCCAGCGCCGTGGCGACCGGGCCGTGCTGGTCGAGCGGCACCCGGTCGGTCCAGCGCTCCCGGAACGACAGGTCCAGCGCGCCGACCACCGGGCCGCGCAGCATCAGCTGCACGTCGTGCCAGGGCGGATTCTCGCCGTACGCCGAGGCCATCGCGATCGGCTGGCGGTCGCCGCGGTGGTTCGCGTCGTCGCGCCGGCTGTGGCACAGGTCGATGCCGCCGGCGAAGGCGACGTCCCGCGCGGGCGCGCCGATGTGCCGCAGGACGACAAGCTTCTGGTGATGTGAGCCACCGCGCCGGACCCGCTGGTCGAGCAGCACCTCCCCACCGGCGGCCGCGATGTCCTCGCCGAGGCTGCGGTTCTCCTCCTCGCTGTAGGCCAGCTTGTCGAGATGCGAGCGCCAGAGCAGGCCCTTGACCACGACGCCGCGCCGGGCCGCGGCGGCGAACAGCGCGGCGACGGTCGGCCCGCCGTCGCGCATCTTCTCGTCCGGATCGCCCCGCCAGTCGGTGAAGAACAGGTGGTCGCCGTCGCCGAGCGCCTCCACCTCGGTCACCAGCCGGTCGAAGTACGCGCTGCCGTGGATGAGCGGCTCGACCGCGTTCGCGGGGCACCAGGCGGGTATCCGGGAGTCCGGGTTGCCGCGCTCGTCCGCGGACAGGAACCAGTCCTCCAGTGGCACGGGGCAGCCTCTCCGGGTCGCGGCCTTTCCGGGTCGTCGTAGCCTCACGGTAAGCCGCCCCACGGCCCGCCGCACCCGGAACGGAGCCGGGCCGGATCTCGCCGGTCCGCGGTCGATACCGATCTGTTGCCGCCGAGTGACGGATAGGGGGCAGCGGCGGCTCGATCGCCTCATCCATACTCGTCGTCATGACGGGGGATCCGGGTTTCAGCAGCGCCATCATCGAGGTCCCGCAGGCCGAGGCGGCCGCCGGCACGACCAAGGTCGTCTGGTCGCCGACCCACGGTCCGCTCAACGTCGTGGTGCCGCCGGGCACCGTCGACGGCGCGGTCGTCTGGGTGCAGGGCCCGGCCGGCAACGTGGCGGTCACCGTCCGGGTCTCCTCGCCGTTCTCACCGCCGCCGCCCTTCGCCGGCGTCCCGGCCTCCGGCCCGCCCGCGCCGGGCTACCCGCCTCCCGGCCAGCCGTTCCCGGGCCAGCCCTACCCAGGTCAGCCCTACCCGGGCCAGCCCTATCCCGGTCAGCCGGTCCCGGGCCAGCCGCACACGTTCGCCGGGCCGCCGAAGGCCCCGTCGGGTAACGCCCGGCGCAACTCACTGATCGGCGGCACGCTCGCCGTCGTGCTGGTGCTGGGCTGCTGCGCGGGGGTCCGCTTGATCGGCGGCGGCGACGACGACCGGGCCGGCAAGCGCACCGGCGGCACCTCGACCACGACATCGGCACCCACCCCGGTCAACCCGGAGCAGTACGTGCAGGCCCTGGCGTCCGCCGACACGGCGATCGGCGCGGCCTTCGGCACGCTCAAGACCGCCGACAACGCGGCCTTCGCCAAGGCCGCCCCGGCCGCCGCGGGCACCATCCGCGCCGAGTCCGAGAAGCTGCGCGCGATCGAGGCGCCGTCGGGCGCCGAGACGGCGCACGAGCAGTTGACGCTCGAACTGGGCAGCATGGGCGACATGATCGAGGAGTCGGCCGCGGCGAAGCCGGACTGCCCGGCCGCCTCGCCGTGGAACACGATGCTCCAGTCCGGCTGGGCCGAGGGTGTCCGCGAGGACGCCCGGAAGCTCGCCGTCGCCGACCCGCGCTACGCGTTCGGCAAGTTCCTGCCGGCGGCGCCGAAGGAGACCAACCGGCGCCTGAAGACCGGCAAGATCCTCAAGCGCTCGGGCCCGGGTGGCCGCGGCCACCTGAAGATCAAGAATGGTGACGACGACGCCGCGATCAGCCTGGTGCCGGCCAAGGGCAAGAAGCCGGTCGTCACGGTCTACGTCCGCGGCGGCGGCAGCTACACGGTCAAGGGCGTCCGGGACGGGACCTACCGGATATACAAAGCGTCCGGTGCGGACTGGAACGCGGACAAGAAGGGCTTCACCCGGGACTGCTCGTTCAGCAGGATCGAGGACACGTTCAAATACACCACGACGTCCGTCGCGTACACGATCTGGTCGGTCACGCTCACCCCGGTGCTCGGTGGCAACGCGAAGACGAGCGAGCTGGACCCGGACTCGTTCCCGAACTGAATCTGTCGTTCGCCCTATCCCGGTCGCGGGCCGCCGCCGCTAGCCTTTCCGCTAGCGGCGCCGTGATCGCCGGCCCACGTACGTGTGCGCGAATGCGTGTACTTACGGATGTGCGTACCCCTGCCCGCCTGACAGCGTGATCAACGGACCGCGCCGGGCGGTCCGTTCGGTGGCGGGGGACAGATGACCTGGAACGGGTCCGACGAGAAGCACGATCGCACCGCGATCCGGGAGATCGAGATGGGCGCGCTGCGCCGGGCGCTGTCCCGTTGCGCGCCCGACGCTCGCTGGGTCGTCGCCGAGGTCACGGGCGATCCGGGTATGGGCAAGTCGACGCTCCTGGCCCGCTTCGGTCGGTACGCGGCCGACGCCGGATGGCAGGTCCTGCCCTGGCGGTACGGGCCGGCCGGGCACCCGCAGTCCTGGCAGCCGATCTCCGAGTCCGAACCGCCGGTCGAGCCGTTCGCCGAGGTGCTGCGCTCGGCGGCCGGGCAGCGCCACGTGCTGATCGTCGACGACGTGCACCGGGCCGACCCGGCGTCCGCGCGGCTGCTCGCCGGCCTGCTGCGGCACCCGCCGCTCGGCCCGGTGCTGCTCGTCCTCGCGCACCGGCCGCGGCAGCTCACCGGCGACCTCGCCGCGGCGCTGGCCACGGCAACGGACGCCGGGGTGGTGCGGCGGGTCGCCCTGCGGCCGCTGACCCCGGCCGAGTCGGCGGCCCTGCTGCCGTCGGCGCCGCCGCACCGGCGCTCCGAGCTGCACGAGGCGGCCGCGGGCAACCCGCTCTACCTGCTCGGCTCGGCCGGTACGCCGGGAGCCGTGCCCAAACGCGTCCGGGCCGCCCTCGAGCCGGAGCTGCTCGCCGGCTCGCCGACCGAGCGCCTGGTGGTGTGGGCCGCCGCGGTCGCCGGCGACCCGGCCGACCCGGAACTGATCGCCGCGGTCGCGGAGTGCGAGCCGGCCGCCGTCTACCGCGCGCTGGACCGGATCGCCGCGGACGACCTGCTGCGCCCGGCACCCGCCGGCGCCGGGTTCCGGTTCCGGCACGAGGTGGTGCGCGCCGCCGCCTACGAGTCCGCACCCTCGGGCTGGCGGCTGGCCGCGCACGGCCGGGCCGCCGCGGCGCTGCGCGACCGCGGCGCCGCCGCGGCCGACCGGGCCGGGCACCTCGAGCGCTGCGCCGCGCCGGGCGACGAGGACGCCGTCGCGACGCTGAGCCGGGCCGCCTCCGGCGCGGCCGACCGGGCACCCGCCGACGCGGCACGCTGGCTCACCGTCGCCCTGCGGCTGCTGCCGGCCGGGCCGGCGACCGAGGAGCGGCGGGCCGCCTTGAACCTGCGGTGCGCGCGGGCGCTGGGGCTGGCCGGCCGCCCGGACGAGAGCCGCGCCCGGCTGCACCGGCTGCTCGCCGAGCTGCCGGCCGCCGATGCCGGGCGCCGCGCCGAGGCGGTCGTGCTCGCGGCCCGTGCCGAGCAGCTGCTGGGCCGGCACGCCGAGGCCGACGCGCTGCTGCGCAGCGAACTCCGGGCGACGCGCCCGGAACCGCTCGCCCCGCACCCGGAACCGCACGCCCCCCACGCCGAGCCGTCCGTCAACGCCGAGCCGTCCGGCGGGGCTGAGCCGTCCGGTGCGGCCGAGCCGTCCAGCGAGGCCGAGCCGTCCGGTGTGGCCGGACCGGAAGTGGGGTTGGCCGGGGCCCTCGCCGCGGGCGCGATGCTGCGCGGCGACGCCGTGGCGGCACGGCGCTGGTCCGCCGAGGTCCTCGACCGGGCCGTCGGCGGCGCGCCCCGCGTCGCGGCGTCGGCGATTCACGTGCTGGCCGGCCGCATGACCGGCCCGGCGGACGCCGCCGGCGTGGATGACGCGGCCGCGGCCGGCGCCCTGCTCGACGAGGCGGCCGACCTGGTCGACGCCATGCTCGACGACCGGCTCGTCGCCGTGCTGGAGGCCGCCCGCTGGCTGGCCGAGGCCGAGCTGGTGGCCGGCCGGGCCGGCGACGCCCTGCGGCACGCCGAGCGGATGCTGGCCCTCGCCCGGGGCTCGAACCGGTACGACGTGCTCGCCACGCTGCACGGGATCGCGGGGCGGGCGCGGCTGCTCAGCGGCGACCTGCCGAGCGCCGTCGAGAGCCTGGACCGGGCGGCCGCGGACGCCGGGCGCAGCGGCAGCCCGGCGTGCCGCGCCGAGGCGACGGCCTGCCTCGCCTGGTCGTCGATGTGGCAGGGTGACGCCGCCGCGGCGGCGCGGCTCGCGGCGCGGGCACACGAGCAGGACGGCCCGGTCGCCTCCCGCCTGGTCGGCGGCGGCGCCGCGCTGCGGGCCTGGCGGCTGCTCGGCGACGACGCGAGCGCCGCACACCGCCTCTGCCGCGCCCTCGACTCCGCCGGCGGCGATCCGCTGGTGCGGGTCCGCTGGCTCGAACTGGCCGCACTGACCTGCGCGGAGCGGGGACTCCCGGCGTCCGCCTCGGCCTGCGCCGCGTCGGCCCGGCAGCTCGCGGCGGGGACGCCGGACCACCGGATCCGGGGGTACGCGGCGCTGGCCGAGGCGCGTGCGCTGCACGGCACGGATCCGCAGGCCGCGGCCGACGCGGCCCGGCTCGCCGCCGACCTGCTCGCCGGTGCGGGCGACGCGCTCGGCGCCCGCGAGGCCCGGCTGCGGCTGGACGCCGCCCTGTCGGAGGTGGGCGACGGCGCCAAGGACGGTGGGCTGGCCGCGCTGACCGCGCGGGAGACCGAGGTCGTCACCCTGGTCGCCGAGGGGCTGACCAACAAGGAGATCGCCCACCGGCTCTTCCTCAGCCCCGGCACGGTGTCGATACACGTCGGCCGGGTCTACGCCAAGCTCGGCGTCACGCGCCGCGCCGCGGCCGCCGCCCGGCTGGTCGGTGCCGGACTCGCCGGGCCGGCCCGGACACCCGGGCGCGAGCCGGTGCGGCCCGGGTGATCCGCCGGCGCGGTGTCAGTCGGTGTGCGGGAGCCGGTCCGCCGGGATGACGCCCAGGCGGCCCTTCTGGTAGTCCTCGAACGCCTGCATGAGCTCCTCGCGGGTGTTCATCACGAACGGGCCGTACTGCGCGACCGGCTCGCGGATCGGCCGGCCGCCCATGATGAACAGCTCCATCGCGGGGACGTTCGAGTCCTGCGATTTCGCGGCGGCGACCCGGATGGTGTCGCCGGCGCCGTGCGCGGCGAGCTGGCCGATCTGGATGGGGCGTGCCTCCACCCCGACCGTTCCCCGCCCGGCGAGCACGTAGACCAGCGCGTTGTAGTCGGGCTGCCAGGGCAGGTCGAGCTCGGCGCCCGGCTGGAGCGTGACGTGTGCGAGGTTGATCGGGGTGTGCGTCGACCCGGGACCGGCATGCCCGGCGATCTCGCCCGCGATCACCCGGATCAGGGCGCCGCCGTCGGGGGTGGTCAGCAGCGCCGCCTGCCTGCCGCGGATGTCCTGGTATCGCGGCGCGATCATCTTCGCCGCCCGGGGCAGGTTCACCCAGAGCTGCAGGCCGTGGAAGAGTCCGCCGCTGGTGACCAGCTGCTCCGGCGGGGCCTCGATGTGCAGGATGCCGCCGCCCGCGGTCATCCACTGGGTGTCGCCGTTGGTGATCGAGCCGCCGCCACCGTTGGAGTCCTGGTGGTCCATCTGGCCGTCGATCATGTAGGTGACGGTCTCGAAGCCCCGGTGCGGGTGCCACGAGGTGCCCTTGGGCTCGCCCGGCGCGTAGTCGACCTCGCCCATCTGGTCGAGGTGGATGAAAGGGTCCAGCTCGTTGGTCGGCACCCCGGCGAAGGCGCGCCGGACGGGGAAGCCCTCGCCCTCGTAGCCCGACGGCGCGGTGGTGAGCCGGTGCACGGGCCGGTACTTGCTGGTGGCCGGGTCGAGCCGCGGCAGGCGCGGCAGGACCAGGACGTCGTCGACGGTGATCGCGGGCATTTCTCTCCCTCAGGCTGTGACCGGCAGCGAGCGCAGTCGCGGACCCAGGCGTCCGAAGACGCGGGTGATGGCGGCGATCTCGGCGTCGTCGAGGTCGTCGATGAACGTTTCCCGCACGGTGGCGAGGTGCAGCGGCGCGGCGGCGGTGAGCGCCGCCATGCCGGCGTCGGTCAGGACGGCCTCCTGGCCGCGCCCGTCGTCGGAACAGCTCTGCCTGCTGACCAGGCCGCGCTTGACCATCGAGGTGATCTGGTATGTGCACCGGCTCGGCGAGAAGACAAGCCGGCTGGCGAGCTCGCCCATCCGGACCCGGTGGCCGGGCGCCTCGGAGAGCGCGACCATGACGTGGAAATCCGCCATGCTCAGCCCGGTGGTGGCGCGCAGGTCCTCCTCCAGGCGGGTGTGCAGCGCCCAGCTGCTCTCCACGAAGGCCCGCCAGGCTTGCTGCTGGCTGTCGCTGAGCGGTCGCGTCATGGTGCGACCATAACTCTTTCAAATCTGAAATACCACCGGTACGGCGGTAACGGCCGTCACGGCCCCAGCAGCCGGTGCAGCCCGCCGAGGTCCTCGATGCGCAGGTCGCCGTCGACGCCCTTGAGCGCGGCGACCCGGGCGCCGGCCGCCCGGCCCGCGGCGACACCGACCTCCGCGTCCTCGACGACCAGGCAGTGCCGCGCCGCGACGCCGAGCAGTTCGGCCGCGCGCAGGTAGCCCTCCGGGTCCGGCTTGCCGGCCCGGACGTCCTCGACCGTGACCAGCACGGGCGCCTCGATGCCGGCCGCGCCCAGCCGGGCCCGGGCCAGCCGCAGGTCGGCGCTGGTCACGACCGCCCAGGGCAGGCGCAGGCTCGCCAGCAGCCCGAGCGCGCCCGGGGTGGCCACGACGTCGGAGAGGTCGTCGTACTGGAGCTCGAGCTGGCGGGCCGCGACGCTCGCCACCTCACCCTCGGGCAGGCCGGGCAGGGTCAGCCGGACGGTGCGCTCGGCCGGCGCGCCGTGCGCGACCGCGAGCACCGCGTCCGGGTCGGCGTCGAACTCGGCGGCCCAGGCGCGCCAGGCGCGCTCGACGGCCGCGTCGGAGTCGACAAGGGTGCCGTCCATGTCGAAGAGCACCGCCGCGATGGAACTCGGATCCACGTCGTCCTCCAATATCCTCGTTCGACGAGGATATTGGGTCAGGCGCGGTAGTAGAGGCGCAGCTCGAAGCCGTCGGTGCGGGTCCGCCAGCCCAGATCGTCGACGGCGCGCACCTCGGGCCGCCCGGCGAGCCAGTTCGCGGCCATGGCGAGCACGTCGGCGGGGGTGCCGCCGGTGAAGACCCGCCGGCGGGCGTGATCGTCGGCCGGCGCCGGCGCGTGCCGCGGGTAGCTTCGCGCGGTGAGCGTCGGCTCCGGTCCGGTGATCACGGCGGTGGAGCCGACGGCCTCGCCGTCGACCACGCCCTGAATGAACCAGTCGTTGATCGACTCGTCGTGCTCGACGCTCCACCCGCTGATCGTCCCGAGGTCCGAGGCGATGGCACGCTTGGCGTTGTCGAGCGCGGAATCCAGCGTGGGTAGATCGATGTCGTCGCCGTTGTACTCGACGCGGTAGTTCATCGTGCCCTCCAGCGGTCGCCCAGGTCGGCGGGTAATACCCAGGCGGCCGCCGGAGTAGGCATCAGGCCGCCTGGTCCCGCAGCGAGCGGGTCACGTCCTCGCGCAGCCGGGCGAGGTCGACGCCCGCCTCTGTCAGGATCTGCACGGCCAGGCCCTCACCCTCGCGCAGGATTCCGAGCATGAGGTGCTCCGGCGCGATGAAGTTGTGCTTGAGGCGGATCGCCTCGCGCAGGGAGAGCTCCAGGACCTTCTTGCTGCGCGGCGAGAACGGCGTGTGCCCGCTGCCGTAGAAGCGGCGCAGCAGGCCCCGGCGCTTGGGCGCGGTGTCCCGCGGCAGGCGCAGCGCGCCGGGGCCGAAGTTCTCCTCGATGGCCCGGCGGACCGCGTCCAGGTCGATGCCGATCGCCTTGAGGGCCGCCGCGTCCTCCGCGTCCGCCTCCGCCAGCGCGTCCCGGTAGGGCGTCGCGCCACCGTCGACGCGGCGAATGATCTCGGCCCGGGCGTAGGCGGCGTCGACGTGGCGGTCCCGCAGGGCCGGCGCCGAGGCCACCGGGCCGTCCGCGTCCGCCAGCAGCGACAGGAGCACGTGCTGCGTCCCGATCGGTTCCTGCCGCAGGTCGCGGGCCTCCTCCTGTGCGCGTACGACGACGGTTCGTGCCGCATGGGTGAATCGCTCGAACATCTCAGCCCTCCCGTGGGTCCTGCATCGGCACGCGGCCGGCGTGCTTCTTGTGGACGCCCTGGCGGGTCACCTCGAGGGCGTCCGCGATCTCCTGCCAGGACCAGCCCTTGCGGCGGGCGTTGGCCACCTGGAGATGCTCGAGGCCCTCCAGGAGGCGGCGCAGCGCCACCACCGCGCGCAGGCCGACCCGGGGGTCGGCGCTGCCCGCGGCCGCGGCGAGATCGGTTGCTTCGGTCATGGCTGTCAACTTACGTTGACACGGCCCGATCTGTCAACCCTGGTTGACATCGACCGTCGCGCACGAAGAAGGCGCCGGACCCGGTCCGGCGCCTTTCGTTGTTCGATCCGACCTGCTGCTACACCCCGAACGTCATCTCCATGCCCGCCGTCGGGGTGAACGACATGCTGAGCTCGACCGGCAGGGCCGCCGGCGCCGCCACCGAGAACGGCACGCCCCACGGGTCGAGCAGCTCCGCGTAGCTGCCGAAGCCCATGTCCGTCGGGCCCGCGATGACGCCGCCGCCGAGGCTGCGGCACAGCTCGATCGTCTCGGCGCAGTCCGCGACCTGGAAGGCCGCGCGCCACCAGCTGCCGCCCCGGCTCGGCGCGAGGCCGGCCATCGCGTCGTGCGCGGTGGTGATCCACTCGCCCCGGGTGCCGTCGCTGCCGTACTCGTCGCGCAGCAGCCAGCCGAAGGCGCGGCCGTAGAAGCCCGCCGCCGCGACCGCGTCGTCGGTGAGCAGCTCCGGGAAGGTCATCGTGCCCGGCTCGCCGCCCACCTGCGCGCCGGTGAAGTCGCCGGTCTCCCAGAGGCCGAGCAGCGCGCCGGCCGGATCGGCGATCAGCGCCGAGCGCCCGCCGTGCCCGTCGGTGGGCGGGGTGACCAGCCGGCCGCCGGCCTCGCGGACCCGGGTGATCGACGCCTCGAGGTTGTGCTCGGTGAGGTAGGTGAGCCAGCCGACCGGCCGGTCGGCGCGCGCCCGGGTCAGGCCGGCCGCGGCGCGCCCGCCCAGTTTGAAACGGTCGCCGGCCGGTTCCCAGCCAAAAAGACCGGCATAGAATTCCGCCGCCCGTGCGGGATCCGCACTCGCCAGTTCGACCCAGCAGGGGGTCGCCGGCGCAAAGCCCCGAATTCGCATCGGCCGCACCTTTCCTGTCGTTCCATCGTGGAATCTCGGCCTGGGAGGTGCCGACCACCTTACAGGTATGAATACGCTCTGCCACCATGCTGGGGTTCAATGTCCTAAATAAACTACGAGTTCGCGGGGCAAGCATTACTCAGAGTTGCGATCATTACTGAGAGTGGCGCTCTTCCGGGGTCCGGGATCGTTCGTTGGACCTATCCAAAAGCCGCATCACAGGCGTGGCCGCAACGCCGTGCAACACCACGCTCACGACCACGACTAATGCCACTGTCGCCCATATGACATCCACGTTCGGGAACGTCGCAAGGCTCATCGCATAGGCGAGGTAATAAAACGAACCAATGCCGCGGATCCCGAACGCGGCGATCACCCAGTGCTCGGCGGTACGGCCCGGCGCGCCGCGCAGCGACAGGAAGCCGGCCACCGGGCGGATCACGAGGATCAGCGCGAGGCCGGCGAGGGCGGCCGGCCAGGTCAGCGGCGCCAGCAGGCCGCCGACGACGGCACCGCCGAGCAGCAGGAGCAGCAACACCGTCAGCAGCCGCTCGATCTGCTCCGCGAAGTCGTGCAGCACCTGGTGGTACTCGTGCGAGCGCTGCGCCGAGCGGATGGCGCGCGCCGCGATGAACACCGCCAGGAAGCCGTACCCGCCCGCCACCTCGACCAGCCCGTAGGCGAGGAACGTCGCGGCAAGGGCGAGGAAGCCCTCCGCGTGCCGGGCCAGGCGCAGCTCGTGGCGGGGCGCCCGGAAGAAGAGCTTGCCGAGCAGCCGGCCGATGACCAGCCCGCCGACCACCCCGACCACGCCCTTGTAGAGCACGTCGACCAGCAGCCACTCGGCCAGCGGACTCCCGTGTGCCGAGGCGGCGCCGGCCACCGCGATCGCCGCGTACACGAACGGGAGGGCCAGCCCGTCGTTGAGGCCCGCCTCCGAGGTCAGCGCGAACCGCACCTCGTCCTCGGAGTCCTCCTCGTCGGTCGGCTCGCCGACCTGTACCTCCGCGGCCAGCACCGGGTCGGTCGGCGCGAGGGCCGCGCCGAGCAGCAGCGCCGACGCCGGCACCAGCCCGGCCCACCACCAGCCGAGCAGCGCCATCGCCGCGATGGTGACCGGCATCGCGACGGCAAGCAGCCGCCACGTCGACGACCAGCGGCGGCCTGCCAGCGGGCGGTCGATCTTCAGGCCGGCGCCCATCAGCGCGACGATCACGCACACCTCGGTGAGGTGCTGGGTCAGCTCCGGCCGGGCGATCGGGTCGATCTCCGGCAGCCCGATCGGCAGCGCGAAGACGAGCATCCCGAGGGCGAGGAACGCGATCGGCATGGACAGCGGGCGGCGTTCCAGGACCCGCGGCAGGATGCCGGCCAGCAGGGCCGCGACGCCGAACAGGGCGAACAGAAGATCGGACAGCTCCACGGTCCTCAAACTGCCCCGCGACAGGCCAAAACATGCCGCGCTCAGCGCGGCGGGATCAGCATCTCGAACCAGACCGTCGAGCCGCGCACCGTCGGGTCGGTGCCCCAGGCGTCGGTCAGCTCCTCGATCAGCCCCAGGCCGCGGCCCCGGCTGCTCAGCGTGTCGGTGCGGGCCCGGGTGACGCTGCCCCGCGTACCCGTGTCGGCCACCGACACCAGCAGGCGCTCCGCGCTCAGGTCGATGTGCACCTGCGCCGGGGTGCCCGCGTGCAGCAGGGCGTTCGTGGTCAGCTCGCTCGTGCACAGGATCGCGGCGCCGATCACCGGCTCCGGGACCGCCCACTCGCGCAGGCGGGCCGACATCCACTGGCGTACCCGGCTCGGGCCCGTCGGCTCGGCCGGCACCAGCATCGTCGCCGAGCGGCTCAGCGCCACCGCCCGCTCCACGGCCAGCACGGCCACGTCGTCGTCGGTGCGCCCGGCCACCGCCGCCGTCGCCAGCGAGCACAGGTTGCGCGGGTCGCCGCTGTTGGCCGCCGCGGCCGCGGCGACCAGGTCCGCGAGTCCCTCGCTCAGCGGCCGGTGGCGGCGCTCCACCACGCCGTCGCTGAACAGCAGGATCGAGTCGCCCGGCTCGAGGCGCAGGGACGCCGTGTGCCACTGCCCGCCAAGGCCCAGCGGCGCGCCCGGCGGCACCCCGACGAGCTCCGCGGTCGCCGGCCCGCCGTCGGTGCCCGGGCGGCGCACCACCGGCGGCGGGTGGCCGGCGCTGGCCACGGTGAGCGTGCCGTCGGCGAGGTCGAGCACGCCGTAGACGACGGTCACGAAGATCTCCTCGTTGCGCGACTCCGCGCCCAGCGAGGTGACCAGCCGGTCCAGCCCGGTGAGGACCGTGCCGGGCGCCGGGTCGGTCAGCGCCAGCGCACGCAGCGCGGCCCGGACCTGCCCCATCACGGCGGCCGCGCGGACGTCGTGGCCGGCCACGTCGCCCAGCACGATCGCCAGGCGGCCGTCGGTGAGCTCGAAGGCGTCGTAGAAGTCACCGCCGGCGGCGTTGCCGTCCACCCCGACGTCGTAGCGGGCCGCGATCCGGAACCGCTCCAGCTCCGGCAGGTGCTCGGGCAGCATGCTGCGCTGGAGGAGCTGGGCCGTGCCGTGCTGCGCCTCGAAGCGGCGGGCGCGCTCGGCGGCCTGCGCGACGAGCTCGGCGGCGGCGTAGAGCAGCGCGCGCTCGGCCGGCAGCCACGTGTGCGCCGTGCGGTAGCCCATGGTGAGGGCGCCGACCAGCGAGGCGGTGCGCAGCGGCATGGCCGCCAGGGCCCGGATGCGGCGCTCGTGCCGGTCGGTAGCGATCTTGGCGAGGGGCGACCCGTCCGGCTGGAACAGGGGCCGGCCGGTCTGTGCCGCGGCGACCAGGGGCGACGCCGGGTCGTTGCCGATGCGCTTCCACAGCGGCGGCAGGCGCTCGTCGGCCTCGTCCATCATCTCGCCGCGGATGCGCCGCACGTAGCGGAACGCCGGCCCGTCGTCGACGGCGAAGACGCAGTGGTCCACGTCGAACGAGGTCATCGCGTAGGCCAGGACGACGCGCGCGACGTCGTCGATGGTCAGCGCCGCCGCCAGCTTGGCGGTCAGGTCGCCGAGGCTCTGCAGCCGGCGGGTCACCTGGGTGGTCTCGGCCGCGACGGTCAGCACGCCGACGACGGCGCCGTGCGCGTCGCGGACCACCGAGTGGCCGCGGGTGAACGAGGCCTGCTCGACCTGGCCGGCGCTGCCGCGGGCCACCGCGACCTGCGTCTCGGCCTCGAGGAACGGCTGGCCGGTTCGGTAGACGTCCTCGATGACGCCGCCGACGCCGGGCGCCTGCCACTGCTCGCCGAAGACCTCGGCGCCGGGGCGGCCCAGCGCGGCGGGGTGCCGGTCGCCGAGCAGCTCCGCGTACGCGTCGTTGTAGACAAGCACGTGGTCGTCGCCGTAGGCCAGCGCCATCGGCACGGGGGAGGCGAGGAGCACGTCGACCGTCGCGCGGACGACCGGATCCCACGCCTCGGCCGACCCCAGCGAGGTGGCGGCCCAGGGGTGGACGCGGACCCGTGCGGCGCAGTCGACGGCGGGCGCCGCCGGAGCACCGGTCTGGTTGGGCAGCGTGGTCATCGCTGAAGGGCTCCCCATGCCGACCATGAGATGAGCGTAGCCCGCCTCGGCCGTTCGGACGATGGGGGCACCATACGGTCGTCCGATTATGGCCGGTACGCGTAGGTGGACCGGGTGTGTCGCTCGGGACCCGTCCCGGCGAGATCTTACGATGCGTGGTCCGGGTGCGCGGGATCCGGCCCCGGTGCGCTCGTCCTGCTCCCGTCCTGCGGCCGGCCGCATCGAACCCGGGCGACGTGGGGCACGTCGCTGAGCTGCGGCGATCCGGCCGCTCTTCGGCAGGCGTCCGGGAACCGTCGCCGCAGGCGGGGTTTCTCGCGCGACCACTCTCCGCAGCGCCGGTGCGGTGGACCCATTCGCCCGCGGGTGTCGCATATTCGACAAGGGCCGTCATGCCGCCCGCGGACCGGAATCCATGATCGACTGTCCCGCCGCGCGCCCGGCCGGGTCCGGAGAACATCGCCGCGCCGAGCTGCGGTACGGCCCGGGGCGACCTATGGTCAGCACAGGCCGGGCGTCGATGCCGGGCGGGTAGCGGGCGTTGAAGGAGAGCGGATGACCGGGCCCGATCTGAGCGATGCGCTGAGTGACATGTGGAGTTCCGTGCTGCTGTTCGTGCCGATCGCGCTGGCGTTCATCGCCATCCTGATCATCGGCTACGTGCTGGCCCGGATCGCGCGCACGGTGGTCGGCAAGACCCTGCGCCGGGTCGGCTTCGACCGTGGGGTCGAACGCGGCGCCATCGGCCGGGCACTGGGCGGCCGGGTCGAGCCGAGCGACCTGTGCGCCAAGATCGCCTTCTACGCCGTGCTGCTCTTCGCGTTGCAGCTGGCCTTCGGCGTCTGGGGACCGAATGCGGTCAGCGACCTGCTCACCGCGCTCGTCGCCTGGCTGCCCCGTGCGTTCGTGTCGATCGTCATCATCGTGGTCGCCGCGGCGATCGGCGGCGCCGTCCGCGACCTCATCGGCAGCGTGCTCGGCGGGCTGCCCTACGGCCGGGTGCTGGCGCAGGCGGCGTACTGGCTGATCGTGGCGCTCGGCGTCATCGCCGCGCTGGAGCAGGTGCAGATCGCCACGGCGGTCACCCAGCCGATCCTCATCGCCGTGCTGGCCACCGTCGCGGGCGTGCTCATCGTCGGCGTCGGCGGCGGGCTGATCCGGCCGATGCAGCAGCGGTGGGAGCTCTGGCTGGAGCGGGCCGGCGCCGAGTCGGCGGCGATCCGCGAACACGCCCGCAACTACGCCGACGAGCGGGCCCGGGCGGCCGCCGGGAAGAAGGCGGCCGAGGAGGCCGCGGCGGCGCGGGCGGCGGAGGAGGCGCGGGCGGCCGAGCAGGCGCGCGTCGCCGAACAGGAGCGGATCGCCCGGGAGGCGGCGCTCGCCGAGACCGCCCGGGTGGAGGCGGAGCGCGCGGCGGCCGAGGCCGCCCGGCTGGAGGCGGAGCGCGTGGCGGCCGAGGCCGAGCGGCAGCGGGCAGCGCGGGCGGCGGCCGCGGAGGCGACGCAGGTCATCCCCCTGCCGCGCAGCGGCGACGAGGACGATCGGCCGCATCCGGTACCGGGATTCGGCGAACCCCGGCCGCCGGTGGCCGAAGCCGCCGGCGCGGAGACCACGACCCGGCTGACGATGGACACCTCGGCCGAGCCCGGCCCGGCGGCGGAGCCGGACAGCGAGCCGGACACCGAGCCGAATGTCGGTGGCGGCCGGGCGCGACCCGCCGATGACCCGGACGCGACGGCGGACACCGGTGGCGGCCCGGCCCGGCCCGCCGAGGATCCGGACGGCACCGACAAGGGCGGGACGCCGGAAACGGACGACTCCGACAAGGGCGGGACGCCAGAGACGGACGACTCCGACACCACCGTCGACATCGCCTCGGACCCGGATACGACGGCGATCATTCCGGTGACGGAGCGACGCCAGGTGATTCCCCGGCAGGGTGGATCGGCCGACGCGGACAGGACCCAGGTGATCCCGGCCCGGAAGCCCGGCGACGAGACCTGAGCGAAGGGGCCGGCTTCGCCGCCGGCCCCGAACGTCAGCGGTTGCCGGGCAGCGTCCTGGCGAGCGAGCAGACCGCCAGCAGGCGGTGCAGCACCCAGTCCTGCTCGGTCCAGTCGACCGGGCCGAGCGGCGGCTCCCAGCCGTGCTTGAAGGCGGCGTCGCGGACGCCCTCGGCGTACGCGGCGAGGATGACGGCCGTGAGCGGGCGCACGTCCGACGACAGGCTGTCGCGGATGCCCGCGATGTGCTGGTCGAGGGTGGCGAGCAGGCCCGGTGACTCCGCCGCGGCCGCGAGGCCGGAATCGCCGACGGACCTCATCAGCTCCTCGAGGCAGGCTTGGGCAGAACGCAGGGCAGCACGAGCGGCAGCGCCGCTGAACAGGCCATTCATGGGAGGAACGTTAGGGATCCTGGGGTAGTCAACGGGTTCCCGCGACCGGTGCAGAACGGTTGAACTTCGGCCGGCGCGGAGCCGGAAACCGGACCCCGGCGACCACGGAGGCGGTTGTGAACCATGACGGACCCGACGACGCCCACCGGCGCCCGGAGGGGATGAGTGACGCGACGGTCGAGGCGCTGGGCAAGCTCAGCGAGGCGCTGGAGGTGATCGAGCGGGTCCGTGGGTGCCTGTACGAGGTGCACCAGCTGACCGGGCAGGCCGACTTCAAGCTCGACGAGGCGGTGTCGCTGTTCATGCAGGCCGGGCACGCCGGGATCGCCCAGCGGATCCAGCGGGAGCTCATCGGCCGCAACATCGTGCCGGGCCACTGGACGTTCCAGCTCGTCGAGGAGTTCGACGACGGCTACTACGACGAATTCCGCACCGTGGAGCGGGACGTCCGCGGCGAGCTGGCCGGCGGCCGGCGGCACCTCTACGAGGCCGAGCTCAAGGAGCGGCGCCGCACACACGGCCGCGAGGGCCACGAGGCCCGCTGACCTACTCCGCCTCCGCCTCGGTCTCCGGGCGGCGGCGCTGCGCGTCGTCCGCCAGGATCACGGTGGCGACCAGGACGGCGACGACGACGGCGAAGAGCCAGGAGGCGTCGTGCATCAGCCGGGCCGCGATCGGGGCCTGGACGGCGGAGAGCAGGAAGCCCAGCCAGGCGATGTCGCGCTGGCGCTCGGACAGGAAACCGGCAGAACGCATTGGGAAAGTCTGACCGGAATTGGATGCTTCGCCGTCACCCTTTCGGCCGATCCCGGGTTGTCCGGTGGTGCACACTGCGCCACGTAGCCGCCGCTCAACGGCCGGTTCGCGATCCCTGTTCCTGCTGGTCGCGGGCCTGCTTGCGGGCTGCGCCCTGGCCGGTTGCGCTCCGGTGTCGACGCTCGGCGCGCGGCAGATGCCGGCCGGGGACGGCCCGCAGCAACACGTCCTCGCGGGCGCCCTGCACGGCCGCAGGGGCGCCTTCCTGGTCGTCCGGGACGCCGCGTCCCGGGTCGAGGTGCGCCTCGCGGACCTGCCGGGGCTGCTGTACCGGATCAGCACGCCCGCCGACTCCGGGCTGGCGCCGGCCGTCACCGGCACGCCCGGCCGGGTGCGGCTGGGCCTGCGGCCGACCGGCGCGGACGGCCCCGACACGGTCGAGATCCTGCTCAACCGGGCCGTGCGCTGGGACATCCGGCTGCCGGCCGGCGCGGGGGAGCAGCACCTGGATCTGGCCGCCGGGCGGATCCGCCGGGTCGAGCTCGGCTCCGGGACCGGGCTGGTGAGCATGCGGCTGCCGCCGCCGCGCGGTACGGTCCCGATCAAGCTGACCGGTGGCGTCGGCGAGATCGCGGTGGCGATTCCGCCGGGTACCCCGCTGGGCCTGCGCCTGCGCGGCGGCGCGGCGCTGGTGGCCGTGCCCTGGACCCGGCGGGCGCGGGCGGCGGCGGGGGTGCTGGTCGCCCCGGCCGGCTGGCTCACCGCCCGCAACAGGTACGCGGTGGACGTGGAGTCCGAGGTGGGCACCGTGACCGTCTGGGGCTGACGACAGAGAGGCGGCCGGCGTGGAAGCCGTTGACGCGATAGTCATCGGGGCGGGGCACAACGGCCTGGTCGCGGCGAACCTGCTCGCCGACGCCGGCTGGAGCGTCGAGGTCGTCGAGGCGACACCGCAGGCGGGCGGCGCGGTCCGCTCCGGACACGTCACCGCGCCGGGCTACCTCAGCGACCTGTTCAGCTCCTTCTACCCGCTCGGCTACGCCTCGCCGGTGCTCAAGGCGCTGGATCTGCGGGAGCACGGGCTGGAGTGGACGCATGCCCCGGACGTGTTCACCCATCTGCTCCCGGACGGCCGGGCGGCGACGGTCAGCCGCGACCTGGAAACCACGATGGCCTCGATGGAGCGGTTCGCGGCGGGCGACGGTGAGCGCTGGCGGCACGCGTACGAGGAGTGGCGCGCGGTCTCCCCGCAGCTGCTGGAGGCGTTGTTCCGGCCGTTCCCTCCGGTGCGGGCGGGTCTGGACCTGGCCCGGCGGCTGCGGGCCGGCGGCTCGCTGCGGCTGGCCCGCCGCCTGATGCTGTCGGTGCGCGACCTCGGCTCGGAGCTGTTCCGGGGCGAGGGTGCGACGCTGGCGCTGGCGGGTTGCGCGCTGCACACCGACCTGTCGCCGGAGGACGCCGGCGGCGGCGTGTACGGCTGGCTGCTGGCGATGCTCGGCCAGGAGGTCGGCTGGCCGGTGCCGGTCGGCGGCGCCCAGCAGATCACCTCGGCGCTGGTCCGGCGCCTCTCGGAGCGCGGCGGCCGGATCACCTACGGGACCCCGGTGACGCGCGTCCTGGTCGCGCGGGGCCGGGCCATGGGTGTGCGTACGGCGGACGGGCGCGCCCGGCGCGCCCGCCGCGCGGTGCTCGCCGACGTCCCGGCGCCGGCGCTCTATCTCGACCTGGTCGGCGCCCGGTGGCTGCCGCCGCGTGTCGTGCAGGACCTGGAGTTCTTCCGCTGGGACGGCGCGACGGTCAAGGTCGACTGGGCGGTGAACGGCAGGATCCCGTGGCGCAACCCGGCCGCGGCGGGTTCCGGGACCGTGCACCTCGGCGCCGACCTGAACGGGCTGACCCGGTACGCCGCCCACCTGGCCACCGGTGAGCCGCCGCCGGATCCGTTCCTGCTGATGGGCCAGATGACCACGGCGGACGGGTCCCGCTCGCCGGCGGGCACGGAGTCGGCCTGGGCGTACACCCACCTGCCGCACCGCCGGCACTGGACGGCGGACGAGATCGCCGCCCGGGTGGCCCGGATGGAGGCGGTGATGGAGGAGTACGCGCCGGGCTTCGGCGCGATGGTCGTCGGCCGCAATGTGTTCTCGCCGGCCGGCCTGGAGCGGGAGAACCCGTCCCTGGTGGGCGGTGCGCTGGGCGGCGGGACGGCGGCGGCGTTCCAGCAGCTGTTCCTGCGGCCGATACCGGGCCTCGGCCGGGCGGACACCCCGGTGGAGCGGCTGTTTCTGGCGAGCGCGTCGGCGCATCCGGGCGGCGGGGTGCACGGCGTGCCGGGTGCCAACGCGGCCCGGGCGGCGCTGGCCAGGGACCGGGCGCTGACCGGACGGCTCTACCAGGCCGCGGTCGGCGCGGCGCACCGGGCCGTGTACCGCTGAGCTCCGGCGCGGACGGCACCCGGGCCGGTGCCGGAGCGGTAGGCTGGACGATAGCCGCAAGGCTGGACATACCTGGCGCCCCGCGATGTTTACGGTTTCGGGGGTAGGGCATGACTCGCCGGGTGACGCAGCCTCGAATCCGGTCTTCTCCCGGAACCAAGCTGTCGGAGGAGGACCCTGTGCGCATCGCCATGATCTCCGAGCAGGCGAGCCCACTGCCCACCGCTGCCGCCGGTGCGCAGCAGCGTCATGTCGCCGACCTGTCCACCGCGCTGGCCGCCGCCGGCCACGACGTGCGGGTGTACACCCGCCGGGACGCGCCCGGCCTGCCCGGTGTCGTGCCGATGGGCGAGGGCGTCCACGTCGTGCACGTGCCCGCCGGGCCACCGCGGGCGCTGCCGCCCGAACGGATGCTGTCGCACATGGGCGACTTCGCGCAGTGGCTGCGTACCGAATGGCGGGAGGCCGACTGGGTCCCCGAGGTCGCGCACGCGCACTTCTGGACCAGCGGCCTTGCCGCGGTCACCGCGGCCCGGCGGGTCGGTATCCCGGTCGTGCAGTCGTTCCACGAGCTCGGCGGCGCCGCCGGCGGCGCCGCCCGGGACGGGCCGTCGCGCAACGGCTACGAGCGCGCCCTGGGCCGCGCCGTCGACCGGGTGGTGGCACAGAGCCACGACGAGGCGCGCGGCCTGGTGCGCATCGGCGTTCCCCGAACCCAGCTGACCGTGGTCCCCGCTGGCGTCGACAGCGAACGCTTCACCCCCGAGGGGCCGGCCGCCGAGCGTGACCCGGAGCGGACCCGCATCCTGTCCGTCGGACCGCTTGTCGAGCGCAAGGGCCATGGCGACGTCATCCAGGCCATGCGATACGTCCCCGGCGCCGAGTACGTCGTCGTCGGCGGTCCGCCCGCCGATCGGCTCGCCACCGACCCGCAGGCCAAGCGGCTGCGTGCCCTCGCCGAGCACTACCGGGTCGCCGACCGGGTCCGCCTGGTCGGCGGCGTGCCGGGCGCCGAGATGCCGGGCTGGTACCGCTCCGCCGACCTGCTCGTCGCGGCGCCCTGGCACGAGCAGTCCGCGCTGGCCTCGCTGGAGGCGATGGCCTGCGGCCTGCCGGTGATCGGCACCGCCGTCGGCGGCCTCAACGAGACCGTCGTGGACGGCCTCACCGGAGACCTGGTGCCGGCCCGCGACCCCCGCGCGCTGGGCGGCGCCCTGCGGCGGCTGGTCAACGACAAGGTCCGCCGGTTCGCGTACGCGACGGCGGCGCTGGACCGGGCCCGGCAGGCGTACTCGTGGAAGCGCGTCGCCTCCCAGCTGGGCTCGGTGTACCTGACCGTCGCCGGGCGCCGGTCCGGCGAGGCGATCGCCTAGGACAGGCCCTAAGGCGTGCGCGGCTCGCCGCGATAGGTGCCGAACGACCACAGGTTGCCCTCCGGGTCGCGGGCGGCGAAGTCCCGCGAGCCGTAGTCGGTGTCCGCCGGCGCCCTGACGATGGTCGCACCGCACTTGCTCGCCCGGTCGTGCAGCCCGTCCGGGTCGTCGGTGACCACGTACGCGCCGAAGGTGCCGGGCGGCAGCGCCCAAATGTCGTCCGGGTCGTCGCGGTGCGAGCCGAGCATGATGCCGCCGCCGGGCGGCCAGGCCAGCTCGGCGTGGTCGACGCGGTCGCCCTCGCCGTGCACGGCGGTCTCGATGAAGCCGAACGCGTCGACCAGGAACCGGATCAGGGCGCGCGCGTCGCGGGCCCGCAGCGTGGGCCACACCTGGGGTGGCGGGGTCGTGTTCATGTCAGCCATCGTCGCCGCGCGCGGCGGCCGCGTCTTGGACGAAAGTGAACTCGTCGGCGAGCCAGCGCGACGGCGAGCAGCCGGCCATCGCCCGGAACTCGCGGTTCAGGTGTGCCTGGTCGTAGTAGCCGGTGTCGGCGGCGAGGTCGGCCAGCCGGGTACGCGGGGTGAGCCGGCGCCGGGCCCGGTCGAAGCGGACCACCCGGGCGGCCTCCTTGAGCCCCAGCCCGGTCTCGACCCGGAACCGGTCGGTGAGGTGGCGGGCGCTCCAGCCGACCTCGCCGGCCAGCGCCCGGACACCCAGGTTGCCGCCGGTCGCCAGCAGCCGCCCGAAGGCGTGCGTCACGTCCGGGTGCACCTCGGCGGCGCCGCGCCGGGCGAGCGCGAGCAGCGCGGCGTCCACCGCCGCGAACCGGCCCGGCCAGCTCGGCGCGGCCCGCAGGAGCTCGCGGACCTCCTCGGCGCCGGGCGCGCCGAGCACGTCCGCCAGGTCGAGGTCGAGGCCGGCCAGCTCGCCCGCGGGCAGGCCGAACAGGGCGCGGCACCCCAGCGGGTGCACGGCGACCTGCACCCCGGACTGCCGGCCGCCGTGCGCGATCAGGGTCGGGGTCAGGTGCAGGCCGCCGACCAGCGCGTCGTAGCGCCGCGCCGCCCGCCCCCGATCGGGGTCGGCGCACACGACGAGCGGGTCGTCGAGGGTCAGGACCAGCGTCAGGTACGGCGACGGCAGCCCGCGGTGTGTGACGCTCGGCACGCCGACCTGCCGCCAGCCCGAGTAGTGCGCGACGTACGGCCGCAGCGCCGCGCACGGCCGTGCCCACGCGGACTCGTCCACCACCATCTTCCGAGCATCTCACCCGCACGGGGTGCGGCGGAGCGACAAAAACCTCACGTGCCTCCCCGGCCGGTCGACCTACCGGTAGGGCCACCGTCGGCCCGCAACCCGCTGCCGAAGGTGATCAGGTGAAGTTTTCGTACCTCAAGGTCGGACGCAGGCTCGGTGCCGGCTTCCTCGTGGTGATTCTCAGCATGGTCGCGCTCACCGCGATCGCGATCTTCCAGGTAGGCAGGATCAGCGACGGGCTGACCGGCGTCGACAACGCCGGGGCGGCGCAGGCCCGTGACATCGCCGACGGCCTGGTGACCACCATGGCGGTCGTCTGCCTGCTGGCGGCCGCCGTCGCGGCCGTGGTCGCCTGGCTGATCACCCGCAGCATCACCGGGCCGATCAACGACGCGGCGAGCGTGCTGGCCGCGGTGGCGGACGGGGACCTGACCCGCCGGGTGAACGTGACCTCCACCGACGAGGTCGGCCAGCTGGGCCTGTCGGCGAACGCCGCCCTGACCTCGATCAGCACGGTCATCACGGAGCTGACGCACAGCGCCGAGGGGCTGGCGGACACCAGCCGCCGCATCGGCGGCCTGTCCGGGCAGATCGCCAAGGGCGCCGCGGAGTCCTCGGCGCAGGCGAACGTCGTGGCCGGCGCCGCGCAGGAGGTCTCCCTCAACGTGCAGACCGTCGCCGCCGGCGCCGGGGAGATGGGCGCGTCGATCAGCGAGATCTCGCACAACGCACACGAGGCGGCCACCGTCGCGGCCGGCGCCGTCGACACGGTCCGGACCACCACCGACACCGTGTCCCGCCTCGGCGACTCGAGCCGCATGATCGGCGACGTGGTCAAGGCGATCACCAACATCGCCGAGCAGACCAACCTGCTCGCCCTCAACGCCACCATCGAGGCGGCCCGGGCCGGCGAGGCCGGCAAGGGCTTCGCCGTGGTCGCCGGCGAGGTCAAGGACCTGGCGCAGGAGACAGCACGGGCGACCGAGGACATCTCCCGGCGGGTCGAGGCGATCCAGGCCGACACCGCGAGCGCCGTCGCCGCCATCGCCGACGTCTCCGAGGTCATCACCCGGATCAGTGACTACCAGACCACGATCGCCTCGGCCGTCGAGGAGCAGACCGCGACGACGAACGAGATGAACCGCAGCGTCGGCGACGCGGCCGCCGCCTCCGAGCAGATCGCGGTGAACATCGGCAGCGTGGCCGACGCCGCCCGGGACACGACGTCCTCGGTCGACGAGTCCCGGCGCGCGGCCGGCGAGCTCGACGAGCTGAGCCGCTCGCTCCAGAACCTGGCCGCCGGCTTCCGAGTCTGAGACGGCACCGCGCCGGCGCCTAGGGCGCCGGCGCGGTCAGGGCGCGGGTGTCAGCCCGCCAGGGTCTTCGCCAGCTCGTCGCGGAACGTGCGCTCGTCCTCGGTGACGGTGTCGCCGCCGATGCCGAGGACGCCGCCGGTCGACGCAGCGCCGACCACGCTCTCCGCGATCTCCACCAGCCAGTGCTTGTAGGTCTCCGCGTCCGCCGCCGCGACCTTGCCGGCCAGCAGGGCCGCCGCCTGCGCGGCGCGCTCCAGCACGTCCTGCGCGTAGCCCACCGGGTCGGCCGGCTCGATCGCCGGCAGCACCTCGCCGCGCTCCGGGTCACCGGTCAGGTCGAGGACGGCCCCGGCGACGGCGGCGACCAGGGCGCTCGCCGAGGCGCGCGCGTCGGCGATCTCGTCGAGGCCCGCGGCCGTCTCGGCGCGGGTCTTGCGGGCGCTGTCGTGCGTCGCCACGCTCGCGGCGGTCAGTACCGACTGCGGCAGGCCGACGAGCAGCCCCCACTCGCTGTCGGTGAAGCCGAACTCGGCGTACTGCGGTGCGTCCGTCACTGATCCTCGCTTCTCTCGGCTGTCGGAGACAGTCGACGTTACCCAGAACCCGGGGCGGGGAATCGCCTACCCGGCCGTGAGGAGCCGCTGCTCGGTCACGACCGGCACGGAGAGTGTCTTGTAGCCGACGGTCTCGAAGAGGACCGTCATGCGCTCCGCCTCGTAGCCCATCACCATGCCGGGGCCCCAGTCGGCGTGCCGGACCGTGCTGTGCACGGCGAACGGCTCGGGGCCGGAGGCGCGCTCGGTCCGCGCCGCCGTGCCGCCGGCGCAGTTGTCGCAGTGTCCGCAGGGCTTGGCGAGGTTCTCGCCGAAGTAGGCGAGCAGGGTCTGGGTGCGGCACGCGGTGGTCTGCGCGAAGGCGCGCATCATGTCGTTGCGGGACCGCTGCACGACCTGCCGTCGCTCGTGCTCGGCGGCGGCGGCCTCGGCCGCGGCGGCCGGCAGCGGCGCGAAGACCGGGACCGTCCACTTGTTGCCGTGGCCGGCGACGGCCGCGCCGACCTGCTCGAGCAGGCCGAGCAGCGCGCCGAGCCGGCGGGTGCCGAGGCCCGTCTTCTGCCCGAGCGCCGTCTTGGTTGCCGGGCCGGCGCGCAGCGCGGCGGCCAGCTCGCGGATCTCCACCGGGTCGGGGGCGCCGCCGTTGAAGAACCGTTGGATCGCCTCGTCCTCGGCGCGCCAGAGCAGCAGCGCGCGGCCCGGCTCGCCGTCGCGGCCCATCCGGCCGATCTCCTGGAAGTAGCTGTCCGGCGAGTCCGGCAGCGCGACGTGCGCCACCCAGCGGATGTTGGCCTTGTCGATGCCCATGCCGAACGCCGACGTGGCGACCATGATGTCGATCTTGTCGGCGGTGAAGTCCTCGTGTCGCTGCTCGCGGGCGCCCGAGGCCATGCCGCCGTGGTAGAAGTCGGCCCGGTAGCCGGCATCGGTGAGGCGCTCGGCCAGCTCCTCGGCGGCGCGGCGGGTGGCGACGTAGATGATGCCGGGGCGCGGCGAGGAGTCGAGCAGCGCGGTGAGGCGGCGCCAGCGGTAGTCCTCGTCGGGGCAGTGCGCCACCTCGAGGAAGAGGTTGCGCCGGTCCAGGCCGGAGACGTGGATCTCGGGCCGGTGCAGGTCCAGCCGGGCGATGATGTCGTCGCGCACCGGCGGCGACGCGGTGGCGGTGAGCGCCAGCACGGGCGGGCGGCCGATGCCCTTGATCAGGTGCCCGAGCGACAGGTAGTCGGGCCGGAAGTCGTGACCCCAGGCGGAGATGCAGTGCGCCTCGTCGATCGCGACGAGCCCGGGCCGCAGCGCGCGCACCTCGGCCGTCCACTCCGGATTGCTGAGCTGCTCCGGGGTGATGAAGAGGAACTCCGCCCGGCCCTCGGCGACCTCCCGGATCGCCTCGCGCCGCTGGCGGGGCGTCTCGGCCGAGCTGACCCGCACCGCGCGGACCCGGGGGTCGGCTCGCTCGTTGAGCGCGGCGATCTGGTCCTGCTGAAGGGCGAGCAGCGGCGAGATCACCACCGTCGGCCCGGGCAGCAGCACCGCCGGGATCTGATAGATCGCCGACTTGCCGGCGCCGGTGGGCAGCACGACGAGCGCGTCGCGGCGGCGCAGCACGGCCCGCATGGGCTTGAACTGGCCGGGGCGCAGTGCGGGCCAGCCGAAGTGCCGGCGGGCGACCCTGCGCAGGCGGGGGCCGTATATGGGTAGCTTCATCGAGC
Source organism: Amorphoplanes digitatis (assembly GCF_014205335.1). Classification (NCBI taxonomy): domain Bacteria; kingdom Bacillati; phylum Actinomycetota; class Actinomycetes; order Micromonosporales; family Micromonosporaceae; genus Actinoplanes; species Actinoplanes digitatis. The sequence goes on from NZ_JACHNH010000001.1 coordinate 1,899,409, forward strand.
GGCCATTGTGCCCCAGGGGTGCGACAGGCAAACGCCGGTTATTTGCCGCCGAACATCCGGCGAATCGCCCAAAACAGGACTAATGCCCCCAACGCGACGCCGAGCAGGCGCACGGCGTGCACCTCGGACCAGTCCACTCCGGAGGCGGCCAGGACCGGGGGAATCGCGTCGTTCAGCACGCATCGCAGCCTAACCGGACGAGCGATGGACCGAACACTTTAAGTAGGCTTAATAGAAAGGTTTGTTGACTGAAACCCGGAAGTGGGTGACCATAAGTCGTCGCCGCGCCCATGACGGTCCCGGCCGATCACGTTGGGGGACGTGCTCGCTGAGCGCGTATGTCGTCACCGGAGGTACGCGGACTTATGCCGAATCATGGGGAACTGCCGGAGCTGGCGGCGACGGTTCTTCAGCCGGGATTCGTCGGCACCACGGTGCCCGACTGGGTCCGTCGCGCGCTCGGCGAGGGGCTGGGCGGCGTCGCGCTGTTCGCCCGCAACGTCGAGACGCCGGCGCAGGTCGCCGCCCTGACCGCGCAGCTGCGCGCGGAGCGCCCGGACGTCATCGTCGCCATCGACGAGGAGGCCGGCGACGTCACCCGCCTCGAGTCGCGGCACGGCAGCTCCCGCCCCGGCAACCTGGGCCTCGGCGCGATCGACGACACCGAGCTGACCAGCGCCGTCGCCCGGGATCTCGGCCTCGAGCTGGCACACGCGGGCATCACGCTCGACTACGCGCCGGACACCGACGTCAACAGCAACCCCGACAATCCGATCATCGGGGTACGGGCGTTCGGCGCCGAGCCCGACCTCGTCGCCCGGCACGGCGCGGCGTGGATCCGCGGCCTCCAGGAGGCCGGCGTGGCCGCCTGCGCCAAGCACTTCCCGGGCCACGGCGACACCGCCGTCGACTCGCACCACGCCGTACCGCTCATCGACCGCAGCCGGGCGCGCCTCGCCGAGGTCGAGCTCGTGCCGTTCCGGGCGGCCATCGCCGCCGGCGTGCAATCGGTGATGACCGGCCACCTGCTGGTGCCCGCCTACGACCCCGACCTGCCCGCGACGCTGAGCCGGCGCATCCTCACCGGGCTGCTCCGCGAGGAGCTGGGCTTCGACGGGCTGATCGTCACCGACGGCATCGAGATGCAGGGCGTGCGCCGCACCTTCGGGCTCGAGGGCGCCACGGTGCGGGCCCTGGCCGCCGGCGCCGACGCCATCTGCGTCGGCGGCGACCACGCCGACGAGCACACCGCGATCCGGCTGCGGGACGCGATCGTCGCCGCCGTGCGCAGCGGCGAGCTGACCGAGGCGCGGCTGCGCGACGCCGCCGCCCGGGTACGCCGGCTTGCCGCGTGGACGCAGCAGACGCAGACCGCGATCGGCGCCCGCGCCGTCGCCGACGCCGCCGGCTCCGCCACGCACGAGGTGGCGGTCATCGGCGGCTCGGCCGTCGGCCAGGCCGCCGCCCGCCGCGCGGTCCGGGTCACCGCCGCCGCGGCCGCACCCGAGCTGCCGCTCACCCGGGCGCCGCACGTCGTCGAGTTCGCGCCGGAGCGCAACATCGCCATCGGCGCCGAGACGCCGTGGGGCGTCGGCGCGCCGCTGAGCACGCTGCTGCCGGGCACGACCTCGGTGCGGCTGAGCGCCGAGGACCTGGCGGGCGTCGCCGATGTCGCGGGGCTGATCCTGGCCGGGGTCGGCGCGCGCCCGCTGGTGCTTGTCGTGCGGGACGCGCACCGGCACCCGTGGATCGCCGCCGCGCTCGAGCACGCCCTCGCCGTGCGGCCCGACGCGATCGTGGTGGAGATGGGCGTGCCGGTCGCGATCAGCGGCGGCATACACCTGGCGACGTTCGGTGCGACAAGGGCCTGTGGCCAGGCGGCCGCCGAGATCATCGCCGGCACCTCGGTTCCGCACCCGTCCCGGCAGGCGCTCGCGGCCTGAGTGCTCCGGCTGGCGGGCGGCCCGTACCCTGGTCCCGTGACAAACCCCCCGGTACGCCGCCTCGCCGCCCTGCTCGCCTCCGCAGCCCTCGGGCTGACGCTGCTCGCCGGGTGCAGCAGCGACAACGTCGATTGCAGCCTGGACCAGTGCACCGTCACGCTGGAGCGCAGCACCAGCGCGAGCGCCAGCGTCCTCGGCGTGGAGGCCAAGTTCGTCAGCGCCGACGCCGGCACGGTGACCCTCGAGGTGGCCGGGGAGCAGATCCAGCTGAGCAAGGGCCAGCAGGCCGTCGACGTCGGTGGCCTCCAGGTCTCGCTGAACAGCATCACCGCCGACAACATCAGCTTCGTGGTGGCCCGCCAGTAGCAGGTTTCAACATTCGCGGCGCGGGTCAAACCAAGTCGCATGTCTGCCACCGAGCACGTCCGAGGCACGGCCTCACGCGCCGCCGACAGCAAGCCCCTCGAGCTGGTCGCCCGTGGTGGTTTCGTCATGTACGGCGTCATCCATCTGCTCTTCGCCTGGCTCGCGCTCCAGGTCGCGTTCGGCAACTCGGCCGAGAGCGACCAGTCCGGCGCGATCCAGCACCTCGCCGCTCAGCCGTTCGGCAAGTTCCTCGTTGTCGTCTCCGTCATCGGGATGATCGGCCTGGCCGTCTGGCAGGCCTTCGAGGCCGCGATCGGGGAGAGCGGCGTGCGGGGCCGGACGGCGCTCGTCGAGCGGGTCGTCTCCGGCTTCCGGGCGGTGCTGTACCTCTACTTCGCCTGGATCGGCGTCAAGGTGCTGCAAGGCGTGAACGCCTCGACCGGGGACAGCCAGGAGAAGAACGCGTCGACCATGATGGACGGTTCCGGCGGCCGCCTGCTCATCGGCATCGTCGGTATCGCGGTCGCCGCCATCGGCATCGGCCTGGTGGTGTACGGCGTCACCGGCAAGTTCGAGAAGCACCTCAACACCCACCAGATGAACGCCACCGTGCGCCGGACGACCCGGCGGCTCGGCGTCGCCGGCTACTCGGCCAAGGGCGTCGCCTACACGATCGCCGGCGCCCTGATCGTGGCCGCCGCGGTCACCTACGACCCGGAGAAGGCGCGCGGCCTCGACGCCGCGCTCAAGCTGCTGGCCGGCCAGCCGTACGGGCCGTGGCTGCTGGGCCTGGTGGCGCTGGGCATCGCGGCGTACGGCGTCTACTGCTTCTCGCAGTCGCGCTACCGCAAGGTGTGACGTATACCTAGCCCTGTGACCAGCATCCTGACCGCCCTGCTCGCCGTCGTCATCGCGGCGGGCTCGGCGCTTCTGCTCGCCGAGGCCGTGCACTGGATCGTCAAGCGCCTCGGCCGGCGATCGACCCTGCTGAGCGAGCTGGCGGCGACGGCGCACCGGCCCTTCCTCGCCGTGCTCACCGCGTTCGCGGTGCAGCAGGCGGTCCGCGGCTTCGCCGGGGACTTCCCCGGCCGCGAGCTCGTGCTGCACGGCCTGGTGCTCCTCGTGGTCGCGTCGGCGGCGTGGCTGGTCGGCGCGCTCCTGCTGGTGCTCGAGGACGTCGCGCTGGCGCGCTGGCGGGTCGACGTGCCGGACAACCTGAAGGCCCGGCGGCTCAGGACCCAGGTGGTGATGCTGCGCCGGGTCACCGTGGCCGGCATCGTGGTGGTCACCGTCGGGGTGATGCTGATGACCTTCCCCGAGGTGCGCGCGCTCGGCGTGAGCGTGCTCGCCTCGGCGGGCCTGATCAGCGTCATCGCCGCGCTGGCGGCGCAGAGCACGCTGGGCAACCTGATCGCCGGCCTCCAGCTCGCCTTCAGCGACGCGGTGCGCATCGACGACGTGGTGGTCGTCGAGAACGAGTGGGGCCGCATCGAGGAGATGACGCTCACCTACGTCGCCGTGCAGATCTGGGACGACCGGCGCCTCATCCTGCCCACCTCCTACTTCACCACCAAGCCGTTCCAGAACTGGACGCGTACCGACTCCGCCGTGCTGGGCACCGCCGAGATCGACGTGGACTGGTCGGCACCGGTCGAGCCCCTGCGTGCCGAGCTGCGCGCGGTCTGCGAGGGCACCGAGCTGTGGGACGGCCGGGTCTGCGTTCTCCAGGTGACCGACGCGGTCGGCGGTATGATCCGGTTACGGGCGCTGGTCAGCGCCGGCGACGCCGGTTCGCTGTGGGACCTGCGCTGCCTGGTCCGCGAGCGGCTGGTCGCCTGGGTGTTCGAGCACCGGCGCGACGCGCTGCCGCGGCTGCGCGCCGACGTGGCGAACGAGGAGCCCGTGGCGCCCGACCGGCCCGCGGTGCCGGCGCAGGCCGGTTCGGATGCTCCCGACGACGGCCGGGTCTTCGGCGGCGCGGGCGACGGCGACGAGCGGGCCGCCACCTTCGGTGGACCCGAAGAGCCCTCGAGAGCCTCCACGTCCGGTATGCGGCAGTAATTCCGGGCCTCGGTTTGCGAGGATTGACCCGGCCCTGCGCAGGGCATTAAGCCGTCATTGGGAAGGAGGACACCATGGCCGATGTCCTGAACGGAAGCCCGGCCCGTCCGGTGACCGACCAGTCCACCTCGGAGTTGGTGCAGCAGGCGACCGAGCAGCTGTCTCGCCTGGTGCGGGACGAGATCACCCTTGCGAAGGCGGAGCTCGCGGAGAAGGCTAAGCACGCCGGAATCGGTGCGGGCCTGTTCGGCGGGGGTGCGGCGTTCGCGTTCTACGGCGTCGGCGCGCTGTTCGCCACGCTGATCATCGTCCTCGACCTGTTCCTGCCGCTGTGGCTGGCCGCGCTGATCGTGACCGTGGTGCTGTTCGCCACGGCCGCTGTCCTGGCGCTGCTCGGCAAGCGGCAGGTGAGCAAGGCGGTCCCGCCGGAGCCCTCGGCCGCGATGGCCAGCGCGAAGGCGGACGTCGACGAGGTCAAGCACGCGATCAAGACCAGGAGCCTGGCATGAGCAACGTGAACGGATCGGCTGGTGGGCGGCCCGATGTGACGGCCCTCCGCGAGGAAATCAGGCAGACTCGCGCCGATCTCGGCGAGACCGTGCAGGCCCTGGCGGCCAAGGCGGACGTGAAGGCGAGAGCGCGGGAGCAGGTCGCGCAGACCAAGCAGCGGGCGCGGGTGCGGGTGCACGACGCGTCCGTGAAGGTGCGGAGCAACCCGGTGCCGTTCGCCGCCGCGCTGGTGGCGGGCGCCGCCCTGGTCGGCGTCATCCTGATCGTGCGGGGGAGGCTCAAGTGAGCCACATGCTGCGCAAGGTGGCGTACAAGCCCGTCGGACTGCTGCTCGGCGTCGCCGCCGGCGCGGTGGCGGGCTTCGTCTTCAAGGAGGTCTGGAGGCTCGCCTCCGGCGACGACGACGCACCGAACGCCACGGACGAGGATCGGGGCTGGGGCGAGATCATCGCCGCGGCGGCGCTACAAGGCGCGATCTTCGCAACGGTAAAGGCGCTCGTCGATCGCGGTGGCGCGGCCGGTATCCGTCGTATCACCGGCGAGTGGCCGGACTGACATTTCGCCACGCATAGACCGTGGCCGGGGCGCCGCCCGGACTCGGCATAGACCTCGGTCGAGGCTTCAGGTGCCCGTCTGAGCGCTGCTGAAGGCCTATTCAGGCGTTGGCGGGCCCGACTGGATTCGTCCAGGGGGCAGCCTTCGGACTGCTTCTTCGGGTACAGTGTGGCCAGTTTTTGTGTAAGTGGTTCAGGGGCTCGTCCTTCTGAAAAGCCGCCCCCTCGCGGTGCCGCTGCTCGAAAACGACCATCGGCCCCGCATCACCGGGCCGGCATTTTCAGAAGGAGAGTTCAGCATGGCGCAAGGAACCGTGAAGTGGTTCAACGCAGACAAGGGCTTCGGCTTCATCACCGTCGACGGCGGGGGTGCTGACGTGTTCGTCCACTTCTCGGCCATCCAGACGAGCGGCTACCGCACTCTGGAAGAGAACCAGCGGGTCGAGTTCGAGATCGCCCAGGGCCAGAAGGGCCCGCAGGCGGAGCAGGTTCGCCCGCTCTGAGACCAACCTGCCGGCGTCGCCGCCGGCCGTCGATCGCCTGGCGGAGATCGGCTTGAGTGACCCCGCATCCCCCCTCAGGGGGTGCGGGGTTTTTCTGTGCCCGTCAGGGCTGCTGCTTGCTCCGCGCGCGGACCCGGATGCCGGTGACGATCATCAAGAGCCCGGCGATCACGACGATCGGCCCGATGACGGCCCAGAGCGTGACGCCGCTCATCACGCTGCCGCCGAGCAGGTCGAGGCCCTGAGCCGTCCAGAGCCCGCCCACCACGACGCAGAGCAGGCCCGCGGTGAGCCAGGTCCAACCCTTCATCGGCACTCCCTCACCAGCGGTCATGGACCTGCGGCCTGATCAACTCGTCGTACACGGCGCGGACCGCCTCGTGCGTCGCGGCGTCCAGCGGCGCCAGCGCGGCGGCCGACGCGTTGCCGCGCGCCTGCTCCGGGTTGCGCGCGCCGGGGATGACCACCGTGACCCCGTCCTGGTCGGCGATCCAGCGCAGCGCGAACTGCGCCATCGTCGCGCCCGCCGGCACGTGCGGCCGCAGCCGGCGCACGGCCTCGAGCCCGGTGCCGAAGTCCACACCGGAGAAGGTCTCGCCGACGTCGAAGGCCTCGCCGTGCCGGTTGTAGTTGCGGTGGTCGTCGGCGCCGAACGTGGTCTGCTCGTCGTAGCGGCCGGAGAGCAGGCCGCTGGCCAGCGGCACCCGGGCGATGATGCCGACGCCCGCCGCCGCGGCGGCGGGCAGCACCCGCTCGAGGGGCTTGAGCCGCAGCGCGTTCAGGATGATCTGGACGCTCGCGGTGCCGGGGCGCTCGATCGCCGCGAGCGCCTCGTCGACCCGCTCGACGCTCACGCCGTATGCCGCGATGCGCTTCTCCTGGACCAGCGTGTCCAGGGCGTCGTAGACCGCGCCGGTGGAGAAGACCGGGGTCGGCGGGCAGTGCAGCTGCACCAGGTCGAGGGTGTCGACGCCGAGGTTGGCGCGGGAGCGGTCGGTCCAGGCCCGGAAGTTGTCGAGCGAGTAGTTCTCCGGCTCCTGCGGCATCCGGCGGCCCATCTTGGTCGCCACGGTCAGCTGCGGCCGGCCCTTGATGAACTGCCCGATGACCTGCTCGCTGCGGCCGTCGCCGTAGACGTCGGCGGTGTCGATGAAGGTTACGCCGGCGTCCACCGCCGCGGCGAGCGTCGCGTGCGCGTCGTCCTCGCTGACGGTGCCCCAGTCGGCGCCGAGCTGCCAGGCGCCGAGCCCGATGACGCCGACGGTGCGGCCCATCCGGTCGAAGGTGCGATTCTCCACCTCGTGACCCTATCCGTCCGGTGGTACGGTGCAAAAAAGACGTACGTACGGTTTGGAGGCGCGCATGTGGGATCCCGCCGTCTATCACCGCTTCGGCAACGAGCGCTCACGCCCGTTCTTCGACCTCCTGGCCCGGGTCGGCGCCGAGCGGCCGCGGGCCGTCACCGACCTCGGCTGCGGTTCCGGCGAGCTCACCGCGACCCTCGCGGCGCGCTGGCCCGGAGCCCGGGTCACCGGGCTGGACTCCTCGCCCGAGATGATCGCCAAGGCGCGGGGCCTGGACACGCCGGTGGAGTTCGCCGTCGCAGACCTGCGCGACTGGCGGCCCGGACCGGACACCGACGTGGTCGTCACCAACGCCGCGCTCCAGTGGGTGCCCGGCCACCGAGACCTGATCGGCCGATGGGCCCGGGCGCTGCCGTCCGGCGCCTGCCTCGCCATGCAGGTGCCCGGCAACTTCGCCGCGCCGTCGCACCGCGCCCTCCAGGAGCTCGCCCGCGGCGAGCCGTACCGGGCGGCGATCGGCGAGATCGTGCGGGAGGCGCCGGTGGACGATCCGAGCGGCTACGCCGCGCTGCTGACCGGCGCCGGTGCGGCCGTCGACGCCTGGGAGACCACCTACGTGCACCTGCTGCCGGAGACGGGCGCGGACCACCCGGTCCTGCGCTGGATGGAGGGCACCGCGCTGCGCCCGGTGAAGGCGGCGCTGGACGACACGCGGTGGCGCGATCTCCGTGCCGCGCTCGGCGCCCGGCTGGCGGCCGAATACCCTGCGCACAACGGATTTGTGGCGTTCCCGTTCCGCCGAATCTTCGTGGTTGCAGAACTTTAGGGGGAGAAGTTGACCGATCTGACCTCGTTCATCGCCGGGCTGCCCAAGGCCGAGCTGCACGTGCACCACGTCGGATCCGCCTCGCCGCGCATCGTCGCCGAGCTGGCGGCCCGGCACGAGGGCGCGAGCCCGGTGCCGGCCGACCCGGCGGCGCTCGCCGACTACTTCGCGTTCCGCGACTTCGGCCACTTCATCGAGGTCTACCTCAGCGTGGTCGATCTGATCCGTGACGACGAGGACGTCCGGACGCTCACCTACGAGGTGGCCCGGGAGCTGGCCCGTCAGCAGGTCCGGTACGCCGAGCTGACCATCACGCCGTACTCGCACGTGCGGCGGGGCATCCCGGCGGCGGAGTTCTGCGCGGCCATCGAGGACGCCCGCAGGAGCGCCGCCGCCGACTTCGGGATCGACCTGCGCTGGTGCTTCGACATCCCGGGCGAGGCGGGGCTGCCGGCCGCCGAGGAGACGCTGCGGATCGCGCTCGAGGAGCGGCCCGACGGGCTGATCAGCTTCGGACTGGGCGGCCCGGAGGTCGGCGTGCCGCGGCCGCAGTTCAAGCCGTACTTCGACAAGGCCCGCGCGGCCGGGCTGCGCAGCGTCCCGCACGCGGGTGAGACCACCGGGCCGGAGACGATCTGGTCCGCGCTGCGCGACCTGGGCGCCGAGCGCATCGGGCACGGCGTCTCCGCCGCCGGCGACCCGGAGCTGATGGCCTACCTGGCCGACAACCAGGTGCCGCTGGAGGTCTGCCCGACCTCGAACGTGCGGACCCGTGCCGTGCCGAGCCTCGACGAGCATCCGCTGCCGGCCCTGGTCGCCGCGGGCGTGCCCGTGACGATCAACTCCGACGACCCGCCGATGTTCGGCACCACCCTGGAGGAGGAGTACGCGGTGGCCGCGCGACTGCTCGGCCTCGACACGGCCGGGGTGGCCGAGCTGGCCCGCGCGGCGGTGCGCGCCTCGTTCCTCCCGGCCGGCGGCAAGTCCGCCCTACTTGCCGAGATCGACGGCTACGCCGCCGGCTAGCGGCCGAAGCCGGCGTAGAGGGGGTCCTGCCAGATCGCGAGCACCGCGAGGATGCCCAGCGTCAGGATCGTGACCACCCGTACGACCCGGCGCCGGTTGAACCGGCCCGGGTCGTCGTCCGGCTCGAGCTCCGGGTCGGTCCGTACGTCCGTGTCCAGCATCGTGACTCCCCTCGCCCGGACCTCAGCCGGGAACCGCCGTCCAACTCTGGTGCCGGGCCTTGTCCGGCTGTTGCAGGACGAGCAGCCGGGCGGCGCCGAAGCGCTGACTGCCCACGCCGGCGACCAGGTCACCGACGGTGGTACGCAGGCTGAATCCGTGGTCGGTGGCGAACAGCGACCACCGGCCGGCGACGGCGCTCGCGCAGTCTCCCTGCACCAGCGGCGCGCCCGCCACCGGGTTGCCGCCCAGCGGCACCACGCACTTGCCGGTGGCCCGGGACTGGAGGCTGTAGCCGCCCCCGCCGGCCGGCACGAGCCGCCACTGCTGCTGCGAGTCGCCGTCCACCCCGCCGAGCGAGAGCGGCGTGCCGTTCGCGGTCCTTGCCGCGTACAGGTCCGCGGCGCCGCCGGTGAGCGAGTTCGTCAGCACGAACCACGCGTTCGCCGCCGGCCGTGCCGCGGGCGCCGACTGCGCCGTTGCCCGGGCGAGGTAGCCGTTCGCGGTGCTGCGGATGCTCACCTGGTACTTGGCGTCCGGGCGCAGCCCGATGAGCCGGGCCCGGGTGGCGACCGTCGTCGCGACCTTCACCCCGTCGACCTGCACCTCGTACGTGGCACCCGGCGCGGCGGCGCCCCAGGTGAGCCGGACGGAGGTGCTCGTCGGGTCACGTACCTCGAGGAAGGCCTGCGCCGGCGCGGCGGCCGGGTCCGTGGCGACGACCTCCGGTGGCGGCCCGGTGGCCTCCTCGACGGGCGCGCCCGTCGTCGGCGCCGGCAGGCCGGGCACCGGAACCACCGGTCCGCCGGGCGGCGGGCCGTCGCCGCCGCCGTCGGACACGTCGCCGCCGCTCGCGCCCGGCACGGGCACGCCCGGCGCCTGCGTCGGCGCGGTGGGCGGGGTGGCCCGCGGTGTCACGGAGGGCTTCGCGTCCGGCTGGTTCGGTGCGTCCGGCGCCTCGTCGCCGCCGTCGCCGCCCAGCAGGAACTCGCTCTGCGCGACGTTCCAGTTCTTCGCCAGGTAGCTGCCCGGCGCCGGGTCGGTGCTGAAGTAGTCGTCGTGACCGCAGTCGAGGCGGTTCTCGTGCTTCTTCGGGCAGACCGTGCGCAGCGCGGTGCCCGAGCGGTCGCCGGAGCAGAGCAGGTCGTGGTCGTCGGTGCAGCTGCCGGCGCCGGTGGAGTTGGGCGAGTCCTGTAGCAGGGCGCCCAGCATCTGGGTGGTCTGCTGCGCGGCGACCGCCGAGCTCCAGCAGCCCGAGTCGACCCGGCCGTACGACGGACCGCCGTTGTTGCGGTTGCCCAGCCCCGGCCGGCTATCGGCGATGAACGTGCCGATGCCGCAGTACACGTTGGTGTCCGCGAAGATCAGGTACTTTCGGTCGGTCCGGTTGTAGCCGAGCGTCTGCAACGCGGCGATGTTGCCGGTGAACGACTCGAGCGCGCCCTCCGGAAGCTGCACCTCGGCGACGTCGACCCGGCACTGCGGCGTGGTCACGAAGCGGATGTGGCGCGAGCCGCCGGTCTCGGCCGCGCTCGCGTCGAAGATCTGGTCGACGCCCGCGGACCAGGTGCGGATCGAGCCGACGAAGCCGGTGAAGCGGCTCGGCGTGCCGAACTCGTGCAGGTAGAGCACCTGGACCCGCTTGCCGGTCCGGCCGTCGCCCTCGCAGGCGACGTCGTGCGCGCCCATGATGAAGTCCGCCTCGCCGGGCGCGGCGTCCGGGATCAGCGCGGGCGCGCCCGGCGACAGGGAGCTGCCGCCCTGGTCGCGGACGATCTCGGCGTCCGGCGGCACCGTCGCGGCCTCGCGCCTCGGCTCCTCCGGCTCCGGCGCCTTCACGGTCACCGGCGGCACGTCGCGGCTCACCGCGAGCCCGGCCGGTGCCGTGTCCGGGCCGTGCGTGCAGGTCTCCTCGTCGAGCTCGTACATGCCCGCGCAGAGCGAGCCCTTGCCGGCCGGCACCAGTCCGTCGTAGACCAGGCCCTGGCCGGGGTCGTCCTCCGGCAGGGACGCGTAGGTGATCCGCTCGCGGTCGCCGCCGCCGTCCGGGCTCCAGGCGTCGCCGACGACGCTCGGCCCGACCACGCCGCCGATGCCCAGCACGGCGACGCCCAGCACCACCGGCAGCAGCCGGTGCGGTCGGTGGGTCGCGCGACGCCGTCCGCGCTCGGGGACCGGGCGCCGCCGGCCCGGCAGCGCCTCCCCACGCAGCGCGGACTGTCGGTGGCTGGACAAACCATCTCCTCGTGCTGCGGGGGCGCGGTGGGAGGGGGTTATGGGGTGACCACCTCCCACCGCTGATCGGCTCGTCCGGCCCAGAGTGTGGGGTCGTGCCGTGGGACGCGGACCGGAAAGCCGGATGGGACCGGGATAGAGCGTGTCAGTCCTGGCGCGCCAGGGGAACGCCTTTAATACAGATCTAAGCAATTGTTGTACCGTCCGGGTGTTTCGCGCGTGCGGTGCTCCGCGGCCGGCGTTCACGTCTCGTCCGTGCGCTGATGCGGCCACATGCGCTTCACCGGATCGCGTTCCCGGGCCAGCCGCCCGACCAGCCCGAACCGGCTCGCCTGTTTCGGCAGGGCCTCGGCGTCGGCAAGCAGCATCACCACGCTGGCACCGCCCATCGCGGCCCGGTCGATGCTCACCGAGCCGCCGGTTGCCTGCGCGGCCCGCCGCGCGATGTCCAGGCCGAGGCCGGTCGAGCCCTGCTCGCTCTCGCCGCGGCGCAAAGCCTTCTCCGGGTCGTCGATGCCCGGCCCCGCGTCGTCGACCCGGACCGCCGCCCATCCGTCGCGACGGGTGATGCCCACCTCGAACGCCGTGCCCTGCGGGGTGTAGCGGAACACGTTGCCGAGCACGGCGTCGAGCGCCGCGGCCAGCTCCGCCCGCGCCACCGGCACGGGGATGCGCAGGTGCGCGCCGACCACCCGGTACTGCCGGTTCTGGTCGCCGGCGAGCGCCGACCAGAAGACCATCCGGTCGCGGACCACCTCGCTCGCGTCGCAGACGCCCTCCTCGGGCGCGGCGACCTGTGCGGCGACCGCCTGGCGGGTGGTGTTGATCAGCTGGTCGACCTCGGCCTCGAGGGTGACGATCGCCTGCCTGATCCGCCGTATCCCGCGCCGCCGGTCCAGCTCGGCCGCGGAGTACTCGCCGATGTGCGTGTCGTCGGGGTCCAGCGCCTCGGCGTCCAGGCGCAGCACCGTCAGCGGGGTCCGCAACCGGTGCGACAGGTCGGCGACCAGCTCCCGCTCGCTGGTGCGCGAGGTGACCAGCCGGTCGGCCATGCGGTTGAACGCGTACCCGGCCTCGGCCAGCTCGCGCGGGCCGGACGGGTGGATGCGCACGCCCAGGTCGCCGCCGCCGACGGCCATCGCGGCGTGCACCAGGCCGCGCACCGAGGTGACCGCGCCGCGGGCGAGCCGGTCCACCACGATCACCGAGCCGAGGACCAGGCCCAGCATGATGCCGAGCAGGATCCACAGGTCGCGGGCGGTGCCCGCGCTCAGCTCGTCGTCGCTGACGAAGACCTCGACGACCGACGTCTTGTTGCCGGTCCGGGCGGGCTCCAGCACCACCAGGCCGCCGTCCACATCGATCACGAGGGGCTCGGTGCCCTTGGCCGCGTCGAGCACGTCGTCGGCGCCGGCGCGGGTGTTACCGGTCGCGCCCGGCGGGTGCACGATCAGGCCGCCGCCCGCGCCCGCGACGGCGGCGTCGAGCGCCTTGGCGTTCGCGCCGGACACGACGGCGCCCGCGACCTTGGCGCTGCGCTGCTCGGCGGCGGAGATGGCCTGTTCACGGTGGTCCTGACGCAGCTCCCAGCCCAGCGGGACCAGGAACGCGAGTGCGGCGATGGCGGTGGTGGCGGCGCTGACGTAGGCCAGCCGCGCCCTCAGTCCGGCGCCACCAACCGGAATCCGACCCCCCGCACGGTGCGCAGGTAACGAGGCTTCGCCGCGGACTCGCCCAGTTTCCGACGTAGCCAGTACAGATGCACGTCGATCGTCTGGTCCTCGCCGACTGACGGCTGTCGCCATACCTCCTCCAACAGCTCACGACGCGAGACGACCCGGCCCGGTCGGGCGGCCAGGTAAGCCAGCAGGTCGAACTCCTTGCGGGTCAGTGCCAGCGGCTGCTCCGCCAGGCTGGCGCTGCGTTCGCCGATGTCCACCCGCAGGTCGCCGACCTCGTGCACGGCGGGCTGGGTGGTCCGGCTGGCCCGGCCGACGCGGCGCAGCACGGTGGTGATGCGCGCGTCCAGGTGGGCGCCGGTGAACGGCTTGACCATGTAGTCGTCGGCACCGGCCCGGAGCAGGCGGACGACCGTCTGCTCATCGTCACGCGCCGTAGCGATGATGATCGGGATGTCGGTGATGCCGCGCAGCATCCGCAGCGCGTCCGAGCCGTCCAGGTCGGGCAGGCCCAGGTCGAGCACCACCAGGTCAGGGGTCTCCGCGGCGACTCGGCGCAGTGCGTCGAGAGCCGTACCGACGGCGTGCACGGCGTGTCCCCGGTCGGCCAGCGACCGGAGCATCGCACCGCGCACGACGTGGTCGTCTTCGACGAGCAACACCGTGGCCATGCGAAGAAGGTACTGCCCTTGGCAAGCCAGGCCGAATTTGTCATTGAGAGGCAGCTATCAAGCACGGAGCGTAGTCACATTACGGATTATTCGGGCGGATGGCGGTGAGGCGGCTCGCCCTCTCCCCGCCGTCCTGACCGACAGTGACGGTCTCGATCTCCATCCGGGCCGCCCCGCCGGCCGGTCCGGTACCCATTTCGGGGTATACCGCGGCCGCGGGCCGGGTGCCTCGCGCCCCGTCGCGGAAACGGGTGGCCGCGTCGGGCGAAGGATGAGCAAATGGACCTACTAGCATCGTTGTCGACCCCGCAATTCCAGTGAATGGAGAATCACCGTGTCTGCACCCCGTACCCAAGTCGTGGCCGACGCCCTAGTCGTCCCGGCCGGGACTACGGCGGCCGACGCGGTGGCCGCCGCCGGCCTTCCCGCCGCGGGCCCGAAGGCGATCGTCGTCGTGCGCGATCCGGCCGGCCGGCTCCGCGACCTGAACTGGGCGCCGGAGCTGGACACCGAGGTCACCCCGGTGCCGCTCGACTCGCCCGACGGGCTCAACGTGCTGCGCCACTCGACCGCGCACGTGCTCGCCCAGGCCGTGCAGGACGTCTTCCCGGAGGCGAAGCTCGGCATCGGGCCGCCGATCGAGAACGGCTTCTACTACGACTTCGACGTCGCCAAGCCGTTCGTGCCCGAGGATCTGGCGAAGCTCGAGAAGCGGATGCAGGAGATCGTCAAGTCCGGACAGACCTTCCGGCGCCGCGAGTACGGCTCGCTGGACGAGGCCAAGGTCGAGCTGGCGAACGAGCCGTACAAGCTGGAGCTCGTCGACATCAAGGGCGACATCGACGACGCCGAGGTCATGGAGGTGGGCGGCGGCGAGCTGACCCACTACGACAACATCAACAAGGACGGCGAGCGCGTCTGGGGCGACCTGTGCCGCGGGCCGCACCTGCCCAGCACCCGGCTGATCGGCGCGTTCAAGCTGATGCGCAGCGCGGCCGCGTACTGGCGGGGCAGCGAGAAGAACCCCCAGCTACAGCGGATCTACGGCACCGCGTGGCCGACCCGCGACGAGCTGAAGGCGTACCAGAAGCTGCTGGAGGAGGCCGCCCGCCGCGACCACCGCAAGCTCGGCGCCGACCTCGACCTGTTCTCCTTCCCGGAGGAGCTGGGTTCCGGTCTGCCGGTCTTCCACCCCAAGGGCGGCATCATCCGCCGCGAGATGGAGAACTACTCGCGGCAGAAGCACGAGGAGGCCGGCTACTCCTTCGTGAACACCCCGCACATCACCAAGGGGCACCTGTTCGAGACCTCCGGGCACCTCGACTGGTACGCGGACGGCATGTTCCCGCCCATGGAGATGGAGGGCGCGAACTACTACCTCAAGCCGATGAACTGCCCGTTCCACGACCTGATCTTCCGGTCCCGGGGACGGTCCTACCGCGAGCTGCCGCTGCGCATGTTCGAGTTCGGCACCGTCTACCGCTACGAGAAGTCCGGCGTCGTGCACGGCCTCACCCGGGTCCGCGGCATGACCCAGGACGACGCGCACATCTTCTGCTCCGACGACCAGCTCGAGGCCGAG
Organism: Amorphoplanes digitatis; assembly: GCF_014205335.1. Classification (NCBI taxonomy): domain Bacteria; kingdom Bacillati; phylum Actinomycetota; class Actinomycetes; order Micromonosporales; family Micromonosporaceae; genus Actinoplanes; species Actinoplanes digitatis. The sequence continues at coordinate 1,914,828 of NZ_JACHNH010000001.1, forward strand.
CTGACCTCGCTGCTCACCTTCGTGTTGCAGCTGCTCAAGGACTACGGCCTCGACGACTTCTACCTGGAGCTGTCCACCCGCAACCCGGAGAAGTCGGTCGGCACCGAGGAGAACTGGGAGATCGCCACCGAGACCCTGCGCCGGGTCGCCACCGAGTCCGGCCTGGACCTGGTGCCGGACCCGGGCGGCGCGGCGTTCTACGGCCCGAAGATCAGCGTGCAGGCCAAGGACGCGATCGGCCGGACCTGGCAGATGTCGACGATCCAGCTCGACTTCAACCTGCCGGAGCGCTTCGAGCTCGAGTACTCGGCGGCGGACGGCACCCGCAAGCGGCCGATCATGATCCACCGGGCGCTGTTCGGCTCGATCGAGCGCTTCTTCGGCGTGCTCACCGAGCACTACGCGGGCGCGTTCCCGGCCTGGCTGGCGCCGGTGCAGGTGGTCGGCATCCCGATCCGCGACGACCACGCGGACTACCTGGGCGAGTTCGTGGCCCGGCTCCGCAAGGAGGGCATCCGCGCGGAGGTGGACTACTCCGACGACCGGATGCAGAAGAAGATCCGCACCGCGCAGCAGCAGAAGATCCCGTTCATGGCGATCGCCGGCGACGACGACGTGAACGGTGGGACCGTCTCGTTCCGCTACCGCGACGGCTCCCAGCGCAACGGGGTGCCGCTGGACGAGGCGGTGGCGCACGTCGTCGAGGTCGTGCGCTCGCGGGTCAACACCGGGCCGTCCGCGGCCTGACGGACCACGGCGACAGGGGTGGGTGCGCGGCCGCGTACCTGCCCCTGTTCCGCTATACCGGCGGGATCCAGGAGTCCGGGTCGGCGCAGTCCCCGATGGTCATCCGCTCGACCAGGCGGTCCAGCTCCGCGCGCGGCAGCGCCGCGTCGATCGTGACGACGCAGCGTTCCGCCTGGACGGTGAGTCGCCTGCTCCCGTCGTACCAGGCCTCGAACCCGGCGCTTCTGGTCGTGCCCGCGAGCGCGGCGCGGCGCTCGTTCCATGCGGCGTCGCGGGGTGCGATCAGGACGGTGAGGTCGAGGCCGGGCGGCGCCTGCGCGTACACGCCCGCGGCCGCCGGGCCGCGGGTGGCCGCGCTCAGGCCGATCGCCGCCGGGCCCCGGTCGAGCCGCTGGTCGGGGGAGCGCACGTAGGTCAGTTGCAGCCCGGCCGGGAGGACGGTGCCGAGGCGCAGCGGCATCCGCAGGTCACGGGGCGCGCCGACGCGGACGGCCGCGGCCAGCCGGAGCAGGTCGTCACGGTCGACGGCCGCGCCGCCGGTGGCGCGGGCCGGGTCGGCGTAGACGACCACCCAGACGCCGGACGGGTCCGGCCGGCCAACCGCCGCCGTGCGCCACGGCCTCGCGTCGCCGGCGGTGTGCTCGGGGAAGACGAAGGCCGGCAGGTAGTACGCGCCGTTGATCGGCTCGCCGGCGCCGAACTGGCCCTCGTCAAGGGTGCCCGGCGGGAACGCGGTCACCTCGCCGCCGTAGACGCCGTCCGGCCGGCTGCCGAAGGCGACGTCCTGCACGGTCAGGCTCTGCCGCCCGCCGTCGGCGACCGCGGCGGTCACCAGGTAACCCGCGGCGGCGTCCAGGCCGAGCGTGAGCTGCCAGGGCTGCCGCACGACGGCGACGGCCGCCGACGGCGCCGTCGCCTCGTCGTCGTCGCGCATCCGGAGCACGCCGATCGCCACCGCCGCGGCGCAGACGACGAGTGCCACCACGGCCACCGCCGTCGGCGAGACCTCCCGCCGGGGCCGGGTATGCGTCCCACGCATTGTCGTCCACCTCGCATCGATCGCCGCCACTCTATGACGTACGTCGATGTCTCCCGCGCGCGGGCGGTCCGATGGGTACCTGGCCTAGGGTGGGAGGGTGAGTGACGCTGGGGAAGGCGCTGGGGAGGCGGACGGCCTCGACCGTCTCTGGACACCGCACCGGATGGCGTACATCACCGGCGAGGGCCGCCCCGAGGGCGGCTACGAGAAGCCGGCCGGATGCCCGTTCTGCGTCGCGCCGGGCCTGCCCGAGGGCGAGAGCCTGGTGGTGGCGCGCGGCCTGCTGGTGTACGCGGTGCTCAACCTCTATCCGTACAACCCCGGGCACCTGCTCGTCTGCCCTTACCGGCACGTCGCCGACTACACCGAGCTGACCGATCAGGAGACCGCCGAGGTGGCCGCGTTCACCCGGCGGGCGATGCGGGTGATCCGGCATGCGAGCAGCCCGCACGGCTTCAACCTCGGCATGAACCAGGGTGCGGTGGCCGGCGCCGGGATCGCCGCGCACCTGCACCAGCACGTGGTGCCGCGCTGGGGCGGCGACGGCAACTTCATGCCGGTGATCGGGCGGACCAAGGTGCTGCCGCAGCTGCTCGGCGACACCCGGGCCCTACTGGTGAAGTCCTGGGCCGAGGTCACCGACTAGACCGGGCACGCCGGCCAGGGCGCGGACCCCGGCGGCGATCTGCTCGGCCGACGGCGCGTGCTCGGGGTCCGTCAGCCACTGGGTCATCACGCCCGACATCAGCGCCAGCGACACCGATCCGACCGTGCGTACCGTCGGCTCGTCGAGGCTGTCCTCGTCGCGGGCCGTGAGCAGCGCGGCCAGGCCGCGCCGGCCCTGCTCCATGCCGGCGGCGATCTGGGCCTTGAGCTCGGGGGAGTGCTCGCTCTGGAGCATCGCCTCGACGCTGGCCAGCCAGAGCTCGCGATGGGTGCCGAGGGTGCCGATCACCCGCCGCCAGTAGCGCACCAGCGGATCGTCGGTCCCGTCGTCGGCCCCGGTGGCCAGGGCCGCACCGATCGCCTCGCCCCACTCCTCGATCGCGCTGAGCATCGCCGCGTTCATCAGGCTCCGCGTCGAGCCGTAGTGGTAGCCGATCGAGCCGAGGTTGGTGCCGGAGGCCGCGACGATGTCCCGCGCGGTGGTGCGCGCGTAGCCCTTCTCGTACAGGCAGCGCTTGGCTCCGGCGAGCAGGTCTTCGCGGTGTCCCATGGCCGACATCCTAAGTTCTATACAAACGTATAAGACGTTTGTATAGTAGCCACATGACGAATCGCGAGGTACTGATCTCCGGTGCCGGCCTCGCCGGCCCCGCCCTGGCACACCAGCTGCACCGCAACGGCTTCGTGCCGACGGTCGTCGAGCGGGCGCCGGCCCTGCGCGACGGCGGCTACAAGGTGGACATCCGGGGCGCCGCCACCGAGGTGCTCAAGCGGATGGGGCTGTTCGAGGCCGCCCGCGCCGCCGACACCGGCATGCGGCACGTCACCTACGTCCGGCGCGACGGCCGGCAGCTCGCGCGGCTCGACGCCGACCTGCTGATGGGCCGGCGCGGCGACGACCTCGAGGTCATGCGCACGGACCTCACCCGGATCCTGCACGACGCGACCGCCGCCGACGTCGAGTACGTCTTCGGCGACGCCGTCGCCGCGATGGCCGAGGACGCCGACGGCGTCGAGGTGACCTTCGCGAGCGGCACCGTCCGGCGCTTCGCCCTCGTCGTCGGCGCGGACGGGCTGCACTCGGCCACCCGCAGGATGGCCATAGGCGAGGTGCCGCTACGCCACCTCGGCGCGCACATCTCGATCTTCGACGTGCCGGACGACCTCGGCCTGGACCGCGAGGAGGTCTTCTACACCGAGCCCGGCCGGATGGTCTTCGCCTACAGCACCGGCAGCGGGGCACCGACCAAGGTCGGGCTGGTGTTCGGGTCCGAATCGCCGGTGCTGGACCGGTCGGTGATCGAGGAGCGGTTCGCCGGGATGGGCTGGCAGGTGCCGCGCTTCCTTGAGGTGCTGCGCGGCACCCGCGACGTCTACTTCGACTCGCTGAGCCAGATCGAGCTGCCGCGCTGGTCCGCCGGCCGGGTCGTCCTGCTCGGCGACGCGGCGTACTGCCCCTCGCCGGCCGCGGGACAGGGCACCAGCATGGCGCTGGTCGGCGCCTATGTGCTGGCCGGCGAGCTGGCGGCGGCCGCGGGCGAGCACCGGGCCGCGTTCGGCTCCTACGAGGCGGCGCTGCGGCCGTACGTGGAACGCAATCTCGCCTTCGGCCGCAAGATGGCCGGCGACATGGTCCCCGGCGGCCGGCTGTCGCTGGCCGTGCGCAACTACGGCATGCGGACGCTGAAGTACCACCCGCTCCGGCACCAGCTCATCGAGCGGATCACCCGGCCGCTGCACGAGGCGGCCAACGCCATCGAGCTGCCTTCCCACCCGATGGCGCCGGCCGTCTGAGTCACCAGATCACCTGGCGGCGTGCTCCTTGCGGACCGCGTCGGCCAGGTGCGCCGGCATCGGCTCGTGCCGGGCGTAGGTCCGGGTGAAGGTGCCCGTGCCCGAGGTCAGGGCCCGCAGCTCTACCGCGTAGCGGACCAGCTCGGTGGCGGGCACCTCGGCCCGGACCAGGCTGTGCTCGCCGTTCTCCTCGGACTCGGTGCCCAGCGGGCGGCCGCGGCGGCCGGACAGGTCGCTCATCACCGCGCCCACGTAGGTGTCCGGCACCCGCACCACGATCTCGTCCACCGGCTCGAGCAGCGCGATCTGGCCCTGCTCGGCCGCGGTGCGCAGGGCCAGCGCCCCGGCGGTCTGGAACGCCGCGTCGGAGGAGTCGACGCTGTGCGCCTTGCCGTCCACCAGGGTCACCCGCAGGTCGACGACGGGGTATCCGGCGACGATGCCCCGCTCGAGCTGCGCGCGTACGCCCTTCTCCACCGACGGGATGTAGTTGTGCGGCACCGCGCCGCCCACCACCCGGTCCACGAACTCGAAGCCGGTGCCCCGGGGCAGCGGCTCGACCTCGATGGAGCAGACGGCGTACTGGCCGTGGCCGCCGGACTGCTTGACGTGCCGGCCGTGGCCCTTCGCCGCCGCGCCGAACGTCTCGCGCAGCGAGACCTTCACCGGCTCGGTGTCCAGCTCGACGCCGCCCGAGCGGAGCCGGTCCAGGACGACGTCGGCGTGCGACTCGCCCATGCACCAGAGCACCAGCTGGTGGGTGTCCGGGTTGCGCTCCAGCCGCAGCGTCGGGTCACCGGCCACGAGCCGGGCCAGGTTCCTGGCCATGGCGTCCTCGTCGGAGCGGGACTTCGCCACGACCGCGATCGGCAGCAGCGGCTCGGGCATCGTCCAGGGCTCCATCAGCAGCGGCCTGTCCTTGCCGGAGAGGGTGTCGCCGGTCTCGGCGCTGCCGGACTTGGTGATCGCGCAGATGTCGCCGGCGACGCAGGAGCCCACCTCGCGCAGCTGGGAGCCGAGCGGGGAGTAGACGTGCGCGATGCGCTCGTCGGCGTCGTGGTCGGCGTGGCCGCGCTCGGCCAGGCCGTGCCCGGAGACGTGCACGACCAGCTCGGGGCGCAGCGTGCCGGAGAAGACCCGGACCAGCGAGACCCGGCCGACGTGCCGGTCGATCGTCGTCTTGACCACCTCGGCGACCAGCGGGCCGTCCGGGTCGCAGACCAGCGGCGGCCGCGGGGTGCCGTCGACGCCGGTGACCACCGGCAGCTCGTGTTCGAGCGGCGACGGGGCGCTGCTGACCATGCCGTCCAGGAGCGCGTCCAGCCCGACGCCGGTCTCCGCGCAGACCGGGATGACCGGGTAGAAGTTGCCCCGGGCCACGGCCTTCTCCAGGTCGGGCACGAGCGTGTCGGTGCTGATCAGCTCGCCGGCCACGTACCGGTCCATCAGGGTCTCGTCCTCGCTCTCGGCGATGATCCCCTCGATGAGCAGGTCGCGGTCGTCCTTGATGGGGTTCAGGTGCTCGGGCTCGGCGTCGCGGGCCTGCGGCGGGTAGCCGGCCGAGTAGTCCAGCACCCGCAGGCTGACCAGCCCGAGCAGGCCGACGACGGACTGGCCGTCGTCGCCGAGCATGGGCTGGTAGATGGGCATGACGTTCTCGCCGAACGCCTCCTGGCAGTCCTGGAGGGTGCCCTCGTAGTCGGCGCGCGGGTGGTCCAGCCGGGTGATCGTCACAGCCCGGGGCATGCCGATCGCGGCGCACTCCTCCCAGAGCACGACGGTGGCCTCGTCCACGCCGTCGACGGCCGACACCACGAAGACGGCGGCGTCCGCCGCGCGCAGACCGGCGCGCAGTTCGCCGACGAAGTCGGCGTAGCCGGGGGTGTCGAGCAGATTGATCTTCACTCCGTCGTGCACCAGCGGGGCGCACGAGAGGGAGACGGACCGCTGCTGGCGTACGGCCGCAGGGTCGTGGTCGGTCACCGTGGTGCCGTCGACCACCGTGCCCGCGCGCGAGATCGTGCCGGTCGCGGCGAGCAGTGCCTCGATCAGCGTCGTCTTGCCCGCGCCGGAGTGGCCTACCAGCACCACGTTGCGTACCCTGCCGGGCTCGGTCACCACCGCCGCGGTGAGCCCCTTCTCCTGGATCTTCTGCGTCATGCTGTGACGCCCTCCTGTCGGCAGCCGGTCGGCGCCCATTCTCCCGGACCCGGCACTCGGCCGTGCCCAGGGCGGGCAGCCCTCAGTGTTCCCTGGCTGTTACGTCCCCGTCCTTGGATCTGACACCCAGCGCAGTCGCCGCCGCAACCCTTTGTAGTTACGAACCGGCCTTTGTGACGATCCGGCGACGCGTGACGCAGGCCGTACCCGTTGTGGTCGGGCGCCGTTATGGTGGGACGGCCATGGCAAAGATCGTCAGCGTGCCCGCGCGCGCACTCGTGTCGTACGTCCTCAATCCCGCCGCCCGATTCCTGCTCCGCCTCGGTGTCACCCCCAACATGGTCACCGTCGCCGGCACCGTCGGCGTCCTGATCGGCGCGCTGGGCTTCGGCGCGCGCGGCGAGCTCTTCTGGGGCACGGTGATCGTCACCGCGTTCGCGCTCACCGACGCCCTCGACGGGACGATGGCCCGCATGCGCGGCCCGTCCGGCAAGTTCGGCGCGCTGCTCGACTCGTCGATGGACCGGCTCGCCGACGCCGCCGTGTTCGGCGCCGTCGCCTACTACCTGGCCGGCCTGGGCAATCCGTACGGTGGCCTGGTCGCCGCGCTGATCTGCCTCGCCGCGGGACAGGTCGTCTCCTACGTCAAGGCCCGCGCGCAGAGCCTCGGCCTGGACGCGGACGTCGGCATCGCCGAGCGCCTCGAGCGGCTGCTCATCGTCGGCGTCGGCGGCCTGCTCGGCGCCGCCGGCCTGGAGTGGGGCCTGCCGGCCACGCTATGGTTCCTCGCCGTGCTGTCACTCATCACGGTCCTTCAGCGACTGGTCCACGCCGCGAAGTCGGACAAGGCTCCCGCCGCGGGTGACCCGGCGTGAGCTCCGGGCGCGATCGGCTGACCGAGCTGGGCTACGCCGCCGGCTGGCGGCTGACCCGGACGCTGCCGCTGCCCGCGGCCCGGGCGCTGTTCAACGCCGGCGCCGACCGGGCGGCACGCGGCAACGGCCCGGGCACCCAGCGGCTGCGCCGCAACCTGCGCACGGTCGTCGGCCCCGACCTGCCGGAGGCCGAGCTGGACGAGCTGGTCCGGGCCGGCCTGCGCTCGTACGCGCGGTACTGGATGGAGGCCTTCCGGCTGCCCTCGCAGCGCAAGGAGGACTTCCTCACCGACTTCCACCTCGAGGACGCCGACGAGTTCAACGCCGTGCTCAAGGAGGGCAACGGTGTCGTGCTCGCCCTGCCGCACGTCGCCAACTGGGACGCCGCGGCCGCCTGGGTGGTCTCCAACGGCTGGAACCTGATCACCGTCGCCGAGCGGCTCAAGCCCGAGGGCGTCTTCGAGCGCTTCGTGGCGTACCGGGAGAAGCTCGGCATGGAGGTGGTCCCGCTCACCGGCGGCGAGCGCGCGCCGCTCGACGTGCTCGCGGAGCGGGCCCAGCAGGGTTACGCGGTGGCGCTGCTCGCCGATCGCGACCTGTCCGCGCGCGGCGTCGAGGTGCGGTTCTTCGGCGGCCGCACCCGGATGCCCGCCGGGCCGGCCCTGCTGGCGCTGCGGACCGGCGCGCCGCTCTACGCGGTCGACCTGTGGTTCACGCCGGACCGCACGGTCGGCAAGATGCGCCGCATCGCGCTGCCGGACCCGGCCGAGGGCGCGCTCGACCACCGGGTGCAGGTGACCACCCAGCGGCTGGCCGACGCGTTCGCGCTCGGCATCGCCGACCATCCGCAGGACTGGCACATGCTCCAGAAGATGTGGCTCGACCAGAAGCCCCGGGGCTGAGGGGCGGGCCGGCGTGCGGATCGGGATCGTCTCGCCGTACTCGTTCGACGTGCCGGGCGGCGTGCAGAACCACATCGTCGACCTGGCCGAGGCCCTGATCGGTCTCGGACACGAGGTCAGCGTGCTGGCGCCCGCCGACGAGGACGCGGACCTGCCGCCGTACGTGGTCGCCGCCGGCCGGGCGCTGCCGCTGCCCTACAACGGCTCGGTGGCCCGGGTCTCGTTCGGCCCGCTGTCCACCGCGCGGGTCCGGCGCTGGCTGGCCCGCGGCAGGTTCGACGTGCTGCACGTGCACGAGCCGCTGACGCCGAGCATCGCCCTGCTCGCGGTGCTCTCCGCCCGCGGCCCGGTCGTGGCGACGTTCCACACGGCGATGATCCGCTCCCGCGCGCTGTCGGCGGCACAGGGCATGCTCCAGCTGGTGGTCGAGAAGATCACCGCGCGCATCGCGGTCAGCGAGCTGGCCCGCAAGGTGCAGGTCGAGCACCTGGGCGGCGGCGCGGTGGAGATTCCCAACGGCGTCGCGGTGGCGAAGTTCGCCGCGGCCGAGCCCCTGCCGGGATGGCCCGGCGACGGCGGGGCGCTGGGCTTCCTCGGCCGCTTCACCGAGCCGCGCAAGGGCTTCGACCTGCTGCGTACGGCGTTCGTCACGCTGGCACGGGAACGGCCCGGCCTGCGGCTGCTGGTGGCCGGGCCGGGCGACCGCGACGAGCTCTTCGACGGCATCCCGGCGGAGCTGCACGGCCGGGTCGAGTTCCTGGGCCTGGTCAGCGAGGCCGACAAGGCCCGGATGCTGCGCAGCGTCGACCTCTACGTGGCGCCGAACACGGGCGGCGAGAGCTTCGGCATGATCCTCACCGAGGCGATGGCCGCCGGCGCGGCGATCGTGGCGAGCGACCTGGACGCCTTCCGCCGGGTGCTCGACGGCGGCCGCGCCGGCGCGCTCTTCCCGACCGGCGACGTGGCGGCGCTGACGACGCTGCTCGGCGAGTTGCTGGACGACCCCGGCCGCCGGGCGGCCCTGGCGGCGGCCGCCGGCACCGCGGTCGAGGCGTACGACTGGCCGAGCGTGGCCGACCGCATTCTCGAGGTCTACGCCGCGGCGATCGAGGCGACCGACGGCCGGGTCTTCGACGAGGAGTGGGCGGGCCCACGGTCCGGGGCGTAGGCCCGGCGAAACAAGTCGTCGCTACGATGCCCGCATGTGGTGGGTCTTGGGTGTGCTCGCGGTGGCGGCCGCTCTGTCGGGGTACCTGGCCTGGACCGCACACCGGGTGGAGCGGGTGCACGTCCGCGCGGCCTCGGCCCGCCGGGCGCTCGACGCACACCTCATGCGCCGCGCGGCGGCGGCCGCGGTGGTGGCGGAGCACGCGGCGTCCGTCGAGCTCTACGCGGCGGCCCGGCTCGCGCTGGACGCCGAGCAGGACGAGCGCGAGGTCGCGGAGAACGACCTGACCCGGCAGCTGCGGTCGGTCCCGCTGGCGGCGCCGGACGAGGCGGCGCACGCGCTGGTCGCGACGAGCCGGCGGGTCGCGCTGGCCCGGCAGGTGCACACCGACCTGGTCCGCGACGCCCTGACCGCGCGGCGGCGCCCGCTGGTCCGGCTGCTGCGGATGGCGCGCGGCTACGAGCGGCCCGGCTACTTCGAGATCGCGGATCCGACCCTGCCGGAGCCCGCCGCGGCGGGCCGGGGCCCGATCCCGGAGCCGCCGGTCCCGGTCGAGGCGGCCACCTGACGCGACTGGAATGTCGCGTTACCCCATGATCGTCGGGTTTTTGGCACCGGGTAAGCAGGCCACCGTGGGGTTGATTGGCCATCGGCGGCCCGCCGCGACGCGCCTAAAATCGGGGCAGTCCACCCACCTTGAGGAGTTTCGCTGTGTCCAGCTCGGAGAGCGCGCCCACGTCCGTCACCGGTACCGCCCGCGTCAAGCGGGGGATGGCCGAGATGCTCAAGGGCGGTGTGATCATGGATGTGGTCAACGCGGAGCAGGCCAAGATCGCCGAAGATGCCGGCGCCGTGGCCGTCATGGCGCTCGAGCGGGTGCCCGCCGACATCCGGGCACAGGGCGGCGTCTCGCGGATGAGCGACCCCGACATGATCGACGGCATCATCAACGCCGTCTCGATCCCGGTGATGGCCAAGGCCCGGATCGGGCACTTCGTCGAGGCGCAGGTGCTCCAGTCGCTCGGCGTCGACTACATCGACGAGTCCGAGGTGCTGACCCCGGCCGACTACGCCAACCACATCGACAAGTGGGCCTACACGGTTCCCTTCGTCTGCGGTGCCACCAACCTGGGCGAGGCGCTGCGCCGGATCACCGAGGGCGCCGCCATGATCCGGTCCAAGGGTGAGGCCGGCACCGGCGACGTCTCCAACGCCACCACGCACATGCGCACCATCCGGGGCGAGATCCGCCGGCTGACCTCGCTGCCCGAGGACGAGCTGTTCGTCGCGGCCAAGGAGCTTCAGGCGCCGTACGACCTGGTCAAGGAGGTGGCCGCCGCCGGGAAGCTGCCGGTGGTCATGTTCACCGCGGGCGGCATCGCCACCCCGGCCGACGCCGCCATGATGATGCAGCTCGGCGCCGAGGGCGTGTTCGTCGGCTCCGGCATCTTCAAGTCCGGCAACCCCGCGCAGCGCGCCGCCGCGATCGTCAAGGCCGTCACGTTCCACGACGACCCCGACGTGATCGCCAAGGTCTCGCGCGGCCTGGGCGAGGCAATGGTCGGCATCAACGTCGACGAGATCCCGCAGCCGCACCGCCTCGCCGAGCGTGGCTGGTAAATCTAAAGACAAGATCGCGGCTGGTAGGCCAACCGGCAAGATCAAATTCGGCTGTCGTGCCTGGTTGCATGGTTACCGTCGCTCCCGCCGAGGCGCGGGCAGTTGAAGATCAACGGCAGGACCATGTCGTGCCTGGTTGCATGGTGCTGACCGTCGCTCACGCCGAGGCCGGGCGCAGGGTCCCGAGGAGCTGTCGCTCCAGAACAGGACCCTGCGCCCTTCCTTCTGCGTGATTGGCGAAACCATTTGAGGAGCTCATGAACATCGGAGTGCTCGCCCTCCAGGGCGACGTGCGGGAACACCTGTCCGCCCTCGCGGAGAGCGACGTCCTGGCCCGGCCGGTGCGCCGGCCCGAGGAGCTCGAGGAGGTCGACGCCCTCGTCATCCCCGGCGGGGAGTCCACCACGATGAGCAACCTGGCCATCACGTTCGGGCTGCTCGAACCGATCCGCAAGCGCATCGCCGGCGGCATGCCCGTCTACGGCTCCTGCGCCGGCATGATCATGCTCGCCACCACGGTGCTGGACGGCCGGCCCGATCAGGAGTCGTTCGCCGGCATCGACATGACCGTGCGGCGCAACGCCTTCGGCCGGCAGGTGGACTCGTTCGAGGCCGCCGTCGCGATCGACGGCATCGCCGGCCCTGACTTCCACGCCGTTTTCATCCGCGCACCCTGGGTCGAGGAGGTCGGCGCGGAAGTCAGCGTGTTGGGCCGCGTCACGTCCGGACCCGCCGCCGGTAGGATTGTCGCCGTTCGGCAGGGGAACCTGCTCGCCACGGCTTTCCACCCGGAGCTAACCGGCGACCTCCGCGTCCACCGGTACTTCGTCGAGCTGGTCCGCCGGGCCGCAGACGACGCTCGTTAACGCGGTAGACCACGGAGGTTTCGCATGTCCGGCCACTCCAAGTGGGCGACGACCAAGCACAAGAAGGCCGTCATCGACGCCAAGCGCGGCAAGATGTTCGCCAAGCTGATCAAGAATGTCGAGGTCGCGGCGCGCATCGGCGGTGGAGACCCGACCGGCAACCCCACCCTCTACGACGCCATCCAGAAGGCGAAGAAGAGCTCCGTACCGAACGACAACATCGACCGCGCGGTCAAGCGCGGCTCCGGCCTCGAGGCGGGCGGCGCCGACTGGCAGACGATCGTGTACGAGGCCTACGGCCCGAACGGCGTCGCGATGCTGATCGAGTGCCTCACCGACAACCGCAACCGCGCGGCGACCGAGGTACGCACGGCGCTGACCCGCAACGGCGGCGCGTTCGCCGGCGCCGGCTCGGTGAACTACATGTTCTCCCGCAAGGGCGTCGTGATCGTGCAGAAGGCCGACGGCGTCAGCGAGGACGACCTCATGCTTGCCGTGCTGGACGCGGGCGCCGAGGAGATCAACGACCTCGGCGAGTCGTTCGAGATCGTCAGCGAGCCGACCGACCTGGTCGCGGTCCGCACGGCCCTGCAGGACGCCGGCCTCGACTACGAGTCGGCCGAGTCCCCGCTGGTGCCGAGCATGACGGTGGCGGTCGACGAGGACGCGGCCCGCAAGGTGTTCAAGCTGATCGACGTCCTCGAGGACTGCGACGACGTGCAGAACATCTACGCCAACTTCGACGTCTCCGACGAGACGCTCGCGCTGCTCGACATGTAGCCCGACCAGTGCCGCCGCGTCTTCGACGCGGCGGCACTGGTCGAGGTCTTGGCCCCTCCGGTCAGGCGCCCCGGGGTCTGGCGTTCCCGTCAGGCCCCTCCGGTCAGGCGCCCCGGGGTCTGGCGTTCCCGTCAGGCCCCTCCGGTCAGGCGCCCCGGGGTCTGGCGTTCCCGTCAGGCCCCTCCGGTCAGGCGCCCCGGGGTCTGGCGCTTCCGGTGAGGCACCTCCCGTCAGGCGCCCACGTACTCCGCCAGGTGCTGGCCGGTGAGGGTCGAGCGGTCGGCGACCAGGTCGGCGGGCGTGCCCTCGAAGACGATCCGGCCGCCGTCGTGGCCGGCGCCGGGCCCGAGATCGATGATCCAGTCCGCGTGCGCCATTACCGCCTGGTGGTGCTCGATGACGATCACCGACTTGCCGGAGTCGACGAGCCGGTCGAGCAGGCCGAGCAGCTGCTCGACGTCCGCCAGGTGCAGGCCGGTGGTCGGCTCGTCCAGGATGTAGACGCCGCCCTTCTCGGCCATGCGGGTGGCGAGCTTGACCCGCTGCCGCTCGCCGCCGGACAGCGTGGTGAGCGGCTGCCCGAGGCTCAGGTAGCCGAGCCCGACGTCGGCGAGCCGGGCGAGGATCGCGTGCGCGGCCGGCGTCCGGGCCTCACCGGCACCGAAGAACGCCTCGGCCTCGGTCACCGACATCGACAGCACCTCGCTGATGTCCTTGCCGCCGAGGGTGTACTCCAGGACCTCGGCCATGAACCGTTTGCCCTCGCACACCTCGCAGACGGTGGCGACCGTGGCCATCACCCCCAGGTCGGTGTAGACCACGCCGGCGCCGTTGCAGTTGGGGCAGGCGCCCTCGGAGTTGGCGCTGAACAGCGCCGGCTTCACGCCGTTGGCCTTGGCGAAGGCCTTGCGGATCGGCTCGAGCAGCCCGGTGTAGGTCGCCGGGTTGCTGCGCCGCGAGCCCCTGATCCCGCTCTGGTCGACGGTGACCACGCCCTCCCGGCCGGCCACCGAGCCCTGGATCAGCGAGCTCTTGCCCGAACCGGCCACGCCGGTCAGCACCATCAGCACGCCGAGCGGGATGTCGACGTCGACGTCCTGGAGGTTGTTGGTGTCCGCGCCGCGCACCTCCAGCACCCCGGTCGGCTTGCGCACCGAGGGCTTGAGCGTGGCGCGGTCGTCCAGGTGCCGCCCGGTCAGCGTGCCGCTGGCCCGCAGTCCCTCGACGGTGCCCTCGAACACCACCTCGCCGCCCTCGGTGCCGGCGCGCGGGCCGAGGTCGACGACGTGGTCGGCGATCGCGATCGCCTCCGGCTTGTGCTCGACGACCAGCACGGTGTTGCCCTTGTCGCGCAGCTGGCGCAGCAGGTTGTTCATCCGCTGGATGTCGTGCGGGTGCAGCCCGATGGTCGGCTCGTCGAAGACGTAGGTCACGTCGGTGAGTGAGGAGCCGAGGTGGCGGATCATCTTGATGCGCTGCGCCTCGCCGCCCGACAGCGTGCCCGACGGGCGTTCGAGCGAGAGGTAGCCGAGGCCGATCTCGACGAACGAGTCGAGGGTGTGCCGCAGCGACGTGAGCAGCGGCGCAACGGACGGCTCCTTCAGCTTGCGCAGCCAATCGGCGAGGTCACTGATCTGCATCGCGCAGGCGTCGGCGATGTTGAGGCCCTTGATCTTCGACGACCGGGCCGCCTCGGACAGCCGGGTGCCGTCGCACTCCGGGCAGGTCGTGAACGTGACCGCCCGCTCGACGAAGGCGCGGATGTGCGGTTGCAGCGAGTCGACGTCCTTGGAGAGCATCGACTTCTGGATCTTGGGGATCAGCCCCTCGTAGGTCAGGTTGATGCCCTCGACCTTGATCTTGGTCGGCTCCTTGTACAGCAGGTCGTTCAGCTCGCGCTTGGTGAACCGTTTGATCGGCTTGTCCGGGTCGAAGAAGCCGCAGCCGCTGAAGATGCGGCCGTACCAGCCATCCATGCTGTAGCCGGGGATGGTCAGCGCGCCGTCGTTGAGGGACTTGGTGTCGTCGTAGAGCGCGGTCAGGTCGATGTCGGTCACCGAGCCCCGGCCCTCGCAGCGCGGACACATGCCGCCGGTGATGCTGAAGCTGCGACGCTCCTTGATGGTCTGTCCGGCCCGCTCGATGGAGACCGCGCCCGCGCCGCTGATCGAGGCGACGTTGAACGAGTAGGCCTGCGGCGAGCCGATGTGCGGATCGCCGAGCCGGCTGAAGAGGATGCGCAGCATCGCGTTGGCGTCTGTCGCGGTGCCCACCGTGGAGCGGGCGTTGGCGCCCATCCGCTCCTGGTCGATGATGATTGCCGTGGTGAGCCCGTCCAGCACGTCGACCTCGGGCCGGGCCAGCGTCGGCATGAAGCCCTGTAGGAAGGCGCTGTAGGTCTCGTTGATCATCCGCTGGGACTCCGCGGCGATCGTGCCGAACACCAGCGAACTCTTGCCCGAGCCGGAGACGCCGGTGAACAACGTCAGCCGGCGCTTCGGGATCTCGACGCTGACGTCCTTCAAGTTGTTCACGCGGGCGCCCTGCACGCGGATCAGGTCGTGACTGTCGGCGACGTGCGGTTCAGGCGACATCGTCTCCCCATCTGTTGGCCTTGCGTGATCTAAGCAGCTACGTGTGACAGGCCCGGGCCGCGAGCCCGTCAGTCCTGGAGCCGTGGGCGTGTGGAAACCGCCGGGCGTCCATGGCGGTAACGCTACGTGCGGCCCCGGGCCGGTGCTTCTCGATTCCTGATCAGCTCGGTGTGGAGAACTGGGACATGAACTGGACCAGGTAGCCGATCAGCAGCACGATCCCGCCGCACATCCGGGCGTAGCGCCGCCAGACGTAGCGGCGGTAGGCGTGCACCCACGCGATCCCCGCCTCGGCGAGCACCTGGGCCTCGGCCCGGGCCGTCGTCGGCAGCAGCGGCGCGAGCCGGTGTGCGACCGTCTGCGCCACCGGCGCGGGGCGCCGGTACAGGGCCGCCGGGGTCGGCGGGGTCGCCGGCGCCGGCCAGGGGTCGTGCCCGGCGACGCTCACCTCGACCGGGTAGATCTGCTCCTCGCGCCACTGCCGGGTGCGGGCGGTGAGGCGGCGGTCCAGGTATTCGGCGTGCGCGTCCCGGTGGCTGAGGCGGCTGCGCCAGCACAGGCGGCGCCAGTGCCCGGCGAGGTCGGTCAGCACCTCGGTGTACACCTCGGGCGCGAAGCGTTCGCCGCCGACCAGGCGGGCCGTCTCGCTGCGCAGGGAGGCCAGCCGCCCGGCCACGAACGCGACGAACTCGGCGGGCGGTTCGTCGTCCATCGGCGGAATTAGGTGTGCCATGGCGACCTCCCGCCACCATGGTCGGCGCCGCGGGCACACCCGCGCAAGGTGCGGCCGCACCCGCGCAAACGCGGGTGCGGCCGCGGCGCGCACGCAACGCAAGGTGCGCCCGCGGCACACCCGTGTGTCGGTGGATGCGGGCGGGACGGCAGGTAATAGGGTGTCGAACACACGTCCGAGTCGAGGGGGCTTGCTTTGCGGGTGCTTGGCATCGACCCCGGCCTGACCCGGTGCGGCGTCGGCGTGGTCGAGGGCGTCCCCGGCCGGCCCGGCAAGCTGATCGGCTACTACGTGGTGTACTCCGAGCCCGACGAGGACATCGCCCTGCGCCTGCTGCATCTCGACACCGCGCTCGGCGAGCTCGTCGCGGAGCACAAGCCGGACAGCGTCGCGGTCGAGCGGGTCTTCAGCCAGCACAACACGCGCACCGTCATGGGCACCGCCCAGGCCAGCGCGATCGCCATCCTGGCCGGGTCGCGGGCCGGGCTGCCCGTGCAGACCTACACGCCCAGCGAGGTCAAGGCCGCCGTCACCGGGTCGGGCACCGCGGGCAAGGCGCAGGTCACCAGCATGGTCACCCGGCTGCTCGGGCTCGACGCGCCGCCGCGGCCGGCCGACGCCGCGGACGCGCTCGCCCTGGCCATCTGTCACATCTGGCGCGGCGGAACCCGCGCCCGCATCCAGGCTGCCGCCGCTTCGGCTCGCAGGGGAGGAGTCCGACGATGATCGCCAGCGTGCGCGGCGTGGTGGCCGCGATCGCCCCAGACAGCGCCGTCATCGAGGTCGGCGGTGTCGGCCTGCAGGTGCAGTGCGCGCCCGCGACGCTCGCCGGGCTCAAGGCCGGCGAGCAGGCCCGGCTGTCGACGAGCATGGTCGTGCGCGAGGACTCGCTGACCCTGTACGGCTTCGCCGACGACGACGAGAAGCACCTGTTCGAGCTGCTGCAAACCGCCAGCGGCGTCGGCCCGCGGCTGGCGCAGGCCGTGCTCGCCGTGCACCAGCCCGAGGTCGTGCGCCGCGCGATCGCCGGCGGTGACCTCGCCGCGCTGACCCGGGTGCCCGGCATCGGCAAGAAGGGCGCCGAGCGCCTGGTCCTGGAGCTGCGCGACCGCATCGGCGCCGTCTCGACCGGCGCCGACGGCGTGGCCGGCGCCCTGGCCGGCGGCTGGCAGGACCAGGTGCGCCAGGGCGTCATCGCGCTCGGCTGGTCCGCGCAGCAGGCCGACCAGGCGGTGGCCGCCGTCGCCGAGTCGATCGACGGCGAGGTGCCGGCCGTTCCGGTGCTGCTGCGTCAGGCCATCCGCCTGCTGGGCCGCACCCGATGACCGACGGCCCCGACGACCTGGTCTCCCCGTTCGCGGGCGACGAGGAGCTCGACGCGGAGGTGAGCGTCCGGCCACGCCGCCTGGCCGAGTTCATCGCGCAGCACCGGGTGCGCGACCAGCTGGAGCTGCTGCTGCGTGGCGCGCAGGGCCGGGGCACGCCGCCCGATCACATCCTGCTGTCCGGCCCGCCCGGGCTGGGCAAGACGACGCTCGCCAACATCGTGGCGGCGGAGCTCGGCACCGGGATCCGGACCACCAGCGGCCCGGTCATCGAGCGTTCCGGCGATCTCGCCGCGATCCTCACCGGGCTCGCCGAGGGCGACGTGCTGTTCATCGACGAGATCCACCGCATCGCCAAGCCGGCCGAGGAGCTGCTCTACAGCGCGATGGAGGACTTCCGGGTCGACGTGATCGTCGGCAAGGGCCCCGGCGCCACCGCGATCCCGCTCGATGTCGAGCCGTTCACGCTGGTCGGCGCCACCACCCGGGCCGGGCTGCTCTCCGGGCCCATGCGCGACCGCTTCGGCTTCGTCGCGCACCTGGACTTCTACTCGCCGGCCGAGCTCGACGCGCTGCTGCACCGCTCCGCCCGCATCCTCGGCGTGCCGATCACGCCCGGCGGCGCCGCGGAGATCGCCGGCCGGTCGCGGGGCACGCCGCGCATCGCCAACCGGCTGCTGCGCCGGGTCCGCGACTACGCCGAGGTCCGCGGCGACGGCGTGGTCGACGAGGTCACCGCCAAGGCGGCGCTCACCGTCTACGACGTCGACCAGCTCGGGCTCGACCGGCTGGACCGGGCGGTGCTGCGGGCGCTCATCGACTCGTTCCGGGGCGGGCCGGTCGGCCTCTCCACGCTCGCGGTCGCGGTGGGGGAGCAGTCCGACACCGTCGAGGAGATGTGCGAGCCGTTCCTGGTCCGGGCCGGCCTGCTCGCGCGGACGCCGCGTGGCCGGGTCGCCACCGAGGCGGGCTGGCTGCACCTGGGCCGCAAGCCCCCCGAGGGCCGGGGCGTTCCGCCGAATCAGCCCGACCTCTTCGCCCGGGATGCGGAATCCCCTCCGTAATGTGAACGTGACGCGTGCCGCGTACGGAGTTCCCAGGTAGAGGGATTAGACTCCCCGCCGTTCGCACGGGATTGTGTATATCGCCCCGTCGTGTGCCCTGAGCCGCGCCGGAGGCCCCATGGAAGGTCGTCTTCGTGTTTATCGCAGCTCAAGCGCAGGGCGGCGGCAGCTTCATGCCTCTGCTTCTGATCGTCCTGCTCTTCGGCGTCATGTACTTCATGATGATCCGTCCGCAGCAGAAGCGCCGCCGTGAGGCCCAGCAGATGCAGTCCGCGCTCGGCCCCGGCGACGACATCGTGACCATCGGCGGCCTGCACGCGACCGTCGTGTCCGTCGACGACGACGTCATCACGGTGGAGATCTCTCCCGGTGTCAACGTCCGCTTCGCCCGCCCGGCCATCGCCCGGGTCGTGTCGTCTGCGTCCGACGTCGTGCCGGAGCCGGCCGACGACGAGCCCGAGACCGTCGAGGAGACCCCGATCGAGAGCCCGGTCGTCGAGACCCGCAAGTCCAAGGACTGACGATCCGCCGTGCACGGCCCGCCGCTACGGGCGGGCCGTGACCACGGAAAACACAGCAGGCCGCGGGGCGGGGCAGCCGTGCGGCCCGTAGTTGTGAATAATCGTCGCCGGGCAAATCGGCCGGAAACTCGTTTCCGGTCCAAGACCGCCCGACCCACACAATCCCCAGCGCCGCGCGCTCCCGCCGGCCGAAAAGCACGAGGAGATCGACAGTCGTGGCACGACCACCACAGGGACAGATGCATCCCGGGCGGCAGCTCGCCGTGCTGGGTCTCCTCTTCGTCATCCTCTATTCGCTGGTCTTCTTCGGGCCGGGCGCGTCGGGCAGCTTCACCGACCGGCTGCACCCCAAGCTCGGGCTCGACCTCGTCGGCGGCACCCAGGCGACCTACGTCGCGTCGCTGATGAGCAACGGGCAGCCGCCGCCGCGCAGCAGCATGGAGGAGGCCCGCAAGATCATTGACCAGCGGGTCAACGCGCTCGGCGTCGCCGAGGCCGAGGTGGTCATCGAGGGCAACACCAACATCGTGGTCTCCGTGGCCGGCGAGGCCGAGGACCAGCTGAAGAACGTCGGCCAGGCCGCGCAGATGCGCTTCCGCAAGGTGCTCAAGGCGACCGGCGACAACGCCGCCGTCGCGGTGGCCCCGCCGTCGGCCGCACCCAGCGCCAGCGCGAGCGCCGCGCCGAAGCCGAGCGGCAGCGTCGCGCCGAAGGCGAACACCAGCCCCGGCCCGAAGGTCACCGCGTCGCCGTCCGGCGGCCAGGGCGGCGGCGAGCTGGCGCCGAGTCCGAGCCCGAGCCCGAGCGCCAGCGCGTCCGCGCCGGCCCCGAAGCCGTCCGCCTCCGCGGCACCGGCTCCGGTCCCGGTCAACGAGAAGAAGAAGCAGCAGCGCGCCGCCATCGAGAAGAAGGTCGGCCCGGCGGCCTGGACGGCGGCCGAGAAGCTGACCGCGCCGGTCGACCTACAGACCGACCCGGCCGCCGGCCTGCCGTTCAAGGCGTTCAGCACGCTCACCGGCGAAGAGGTCAACGCGCTCACGCCGGAGATGCAGTTCAACGTGCCGACGATCAGCTGCGAGCAGCTCGACAAGCGGCCGAACGGCGCGATCGACGCGGTCGACGAGCAGGTGGTCGCCTGCCAGAGCGGCGCCAAGATGTTCCTCGACGTCGCGAAGGTCGTCGGCACCGACATCGACAGCGCGACCCCGCAGCTTGACCAGCAGCAGGGCCAGTGGGTCGTCTCGCTCGACTTCACGTCCGAGGGCCAGGAGAAGTGGACCGCGCTGACCCGCGAGGCGTTCCAGCCGGCGGCGGACGACCCCTGTCTCGCGGCGGCGCAGGCGCTGTCGACCGGCGCGACGCACTGCCTCGTGGCGGTCGTGCTCGACAAGGAGGTCATCTCGGCCCCCGAGATCCAGGGCGTGCTGACCGGCCAGTCGCAGATCACCGGCCAGTTCGACGCAGCGAGCGCCAAGGAGCTCGCCGACCAGATCACCTACGGCGCGCTGCCGGTCACCTTCGAGGCCGCCGCGACCAAGACGGTCTCGGCGACGCTGGGTAAGAAGCAGCTCGAGGCGGGCCTGCTCGCCGCCGCGATCGGCATGGGCCTGGTCGCGATCTACGCGTTCTTCTACTACCGCCTGCTGGGCTCGGTCATCTTCCTGAGCCTGCTCCTGTCCGGCCTGCTGACCTTCGGCGCCCTGGTGGTGCTGGGCCGGACCACGGGCTTCACCCTGACCCTGGCGGGCATCGCCGGGTTCATCGTCTCGCTCGGCGTCGCGGCGGACTCGTTCGTCATCTACTTCGAGCGACTCAAGGACGAGATCCACGAGGGGCGCAGCGCGCGCGCCGCCGTACCGCGGGCCTGGGTCCGCGCGCGGCGTACCATCATTTCCGCCAACACGATCACGATCATGGCCGCGGTGGTGCTCTACATCGTGTCGATCGGCGCGGTAAAGGGCTTCGCGTTCGCGCTGGGCCTGTCGACGATCCTCGACCTCGTCGTGGTGTTCCTGTTCCGGCATCCGATCATGACGATGTTCGCCAACACGAAGGCGTTCATGTCGCCGCGGGTCAGCGGTCTCGGCCGCGCCATGAAGCAGCAGCAGCAGCGTGTCTCGACCGATGTCAAGGAGGCCTGACATGGCCAGCAAGGGTCTTGCCGAACGCCTTTACCTCGGCGAGGCGAACCTGAACATCGTCGGTCGCCGCAAGATGTGGTTCGGGATCTTCGCCGGGCTGCTGATCGTCGCCCTCGGCAGCTTCGTCCTCCGCGGTTTCGACCTCGGCATCGAGTTCGCCGGTGGCACGCAGTTCGCGATCCCGGCTTCCACGGGCACCCAGGCCGAGGCGCAGAGCGCGATGGCCCGGGCGGTCGAGACCGCCGGTGTCGCCGAGGAGGCGAACGTCGGGCCGGTGCAGCAGGTCGGCAAGGGCGCCGACGCCGTCTACACCATCCGCACGGCCGCGCTGAGCCAGGAGAAGTCGACGGAGATCAAGAACTCCGTCGCCGCCGACCTGAAGGTGTCGCCGGACGACATCAGCGACGACCGGGTCTCCGCGGCCTGGGGCACCCAGGTCACCCAGCAGGCGCTGCTCGGCCTGGGCATCTTCCTGGTGCTGGTGCTCGGCTACCTGGTGGTGCGCTTCGAGTGGCGGATGGCGGTCGCGGCGGTGATGTCGCTGCTGATCGACCTGGTGCTGACGGCCGGCGTGTACTCGCTCGTCGGCTTCGAGGTGACGCCGTCGACCGTGATCGGCTTCCTGACCATTCTCGGCTTCTCGCTCTACGACGTGGTCGTGGTGTTCGACAAGGTTCAGGAGAACACCCGCGGGATCACCGGCGGCACCGCTCAGACGTACGCCGAGGCCACCAACCTGGCGGTCAACCAGACGCTGATGCGCTCGATCAACACCGGCCTTGTCGCGCTCCTGCCGGTCGGCGGGCTGCTCTTCATCGGCGCCGGCCTGCTCGGCGCCGGCTCGCTGAAGGACCTCGGCCTGGTGCTCTTCGTCGGCATGGGTCTCGGCGTCATCTCCTCGATCCTGTTCGCGGCGCCGATGCTGGTGGCGCTCAAGAACCAGGAGCCCCGGATCAAGTCGCACAACGCCCGGGTCCTGGCCCGGCGTTCCGCGGCCCGCTCCGGCGACGTGGCCCGCGGCGAGCGGCCCCGCTCCGGCAAGTCCGACGCCGAGGAGGCGCCGGCGCTGGCCGGTTCCACGCCGAGGCCCGGCGCGCGGCCGGCCGCCAAGCGCGGCGGCACCCGCGGCGGCGCCGGCAACCGCCCCAGCGGCGGCCAGAAGCGCCGCTGAAGCTTGGGCCTGTTTCGGAAAGGTGGGCGGGCCGCGGCGCTCGCCCCTTTCCGAGACAGGCCCTGAGCTTGTGCTTTACCTCCGGGGCCGGCCAAGCGCTGTGTGCCGCGTGATCATGCTGGGCTGGGTGTTCAGGTGATGTCGCGGTCGCGGTAGGCGCGGGGGAGTTTGTCGCGGGGGGTGCCGGTGACGACGCGGTTGCGTCCCTGGTGTTTGGCGGCGTAGAGGTTGCGGTCGGCGCTGGCGAGGGTGGCGGTCTGGCCGGAGGGCGTGGTTTCGCTGGTGGCGCCGGCGCCGATGCTGATGGTGACGGGCAGGCCGCCGGCGGTGTCGTGCCAGTCGTAGGCGCTGACGGCGTGCCGTATGCGGTTGAGGACGGCGGTCGCGGCGGCCAGGGCGGTGGCGGGAAGCACGAGGAGGAATTCTTCGCCGCCGAGGCGGGCGGTGAAGCCGTGAGGGACTTCGGCGGCGAGTTCGGTATCGAGGATCTTTGCGACCTGGATGAGGACCTGGTCGCCGGCATCGTGGGAGAGCGTGTCGTTGATGCGTTTGAAGTGGTCGATGTCGGCGATGGCCAGGGTCAGGCCGGGGTCGCTGGTGATGAGGGCGGGCAGTTCCTCGTCGGCGTAGCGGCGGTTGTGCAGGCCGGTGAGGGGGTCGCGGCGGGCCTGCTCGCGGAACTGTTCGGCTTGCTGGCGGGCTTCGGTGGTTTCGAACATGGCCTGGCGCGCCTGGGCCTGGGCTTCGCGTTCTCGTGAGCTGAGGTTGTCGCGGGCGGCGATGAATGCTTTCAGCTGGGTGAATGCCGCGTGGTGGTCGCCGCAGGCGGCGTGCAGTTCGGCCTGTTCCCCGTGTACCTGGGCCAGGAGTTCGTGCAGGTCGAGTTCCGCGCACAGTTCGCGGCAGGCGTCGAGGTGCTGCTGAGCCTGGACGAGGTCGCCGAGCCCACGCCGGGCGCGGGCCAGGGTGAGCCGGTAGTAGGCCAGATCATCGGCGTGGTTGATGTGCCCGGCGTCGTGCCGGGCGATGCAGGCCAGCGTCGTCTGCTCGGCTTCGGCGTATTCGCCGTTGGCGGCCTGGATCTCCCCGATCGTGTGCAGCCCCGAGGGAGCGAGTTCGACTCCGTGCCTGTCGGCGGCCGTCATCATCTGGCCGGCGACCTCACGGGCCTGGGCGATGTCGCCGCAGATGTAGGCGTAGTAGGCCCAGTTGTTGAGCACGCCGTTGGTCAGCAGGTCCCACCGCTGTGCTTTCCGGGCCAGCTCCTCGGCCTGCTGGTATTGCAGCCCCGCAGAGTCCATCGCGCTGGTCGCGGCCAGCGCGTCACCGAGCCGGGTGCGAGCCGCGATCTGCTGGGGGGCGGTGGCGGTCTCGTCGAGCAGTTCGACCGCGCTCAGCGCGTGCTCCAGTTTTCGGGCCGCGTCGCCGCTCAGCTCGTGGATGTTCGCGAACAGCATGTGGGCGCGGGCCTCCAGCTGGCGCTCGCCGTGCTGGGCGGCCCACTGCAGGATGTCGGAGACCTCCCGGGCAACCCCGGTGATCTCGCCGATCCGCATACTCAAGCGGGCATGCTGAAGGCGGGCGCGCATGACCAGGCCCTCATCGCCCATCGCCATTGCCTGCCGCAGCAGCCCGGCCACGGCGGCCAGCCCGGCCACGGCGTCGGTGACAATCTGCTCGTCGATCGCCAGCAGGGCGGCCGACAACGCCTCGGCACCCATTGCGCCACTGTCCGCGCTGCACTCCACGGCCCCTCCAGGTCCGGTCCTCCACTGGATCGCAATCGGCTCCGGGCATCGACAACTGAGGTAACAGTGGCGATTTCAGCGCCCGCCCCCACCTACGCGGTCGCGGGCCGTCGGCCTGTCTAGGCTGTGGCGCGTGACTGAGACTCAAGAGGTGCGCGGCGACAGCGGCCCGGAGGCCGCCGCTCTCGTGGCGAGCCGGGTGGTGGACGTGCCCGACTTCCCCAAGCCCGGCATCCTGTTCAAGGACCTGATGCCGCTCTTCTCCGACGGGGAGGTCTTCCGGCAGGTCATCGACGAGATCGTCGCCTACCACGGCCCGGACTCGTTCGACGTTGTCGCGGGCGTCGAGGCGCGTGGCTTCGTGGTCGCCGCGGCGATCGCGTACGCGACCGGCAAGGGCGTCGTGCCGGTGCGCAAGGCCGGCAAGCTGCCCCGCAGGACCCACTCCGTCTCGTACGCCCTGGAGTACGGCGAGGCGACCCTCGAGGTGCACGAGGACGCGTTCGCGGCCGGTGAGCGGGTGCTGGTGGTGGACGACGTGCTGGCAACCGGCGGCACGGCCCTCGCGGCCCTGGAACTGGTCGAGCGGGCCGGTGGCGCCGTCGCGGGCTTCACGGTCCTGATGGAGCTGAGCTTCCTGGACGGGCGCGCGCGCCTGGCACCGCGTACGGTCCATGCGCTATTGACCGTTTGATGCTTTTACGCCCCTTACGGCGGCACTCTTTCGGAGGTTCGGGCCGGGCCAAGCGGGTAGTGGGGGCGGGTAGGATGGCGTTTTCAACCAGGTGAGGACCCAGCGGTCCCAGGCGATGGTGTGAGGAGGCCGGTGTCCAGCGACGTCGCCCCGCAGGCGGAGGGCACGGTGCAACCGACCGGCGAAAGCGCCCCGGAACAGACGACCCAGGCCCCCAGGCCCGAGCCGTCGGCCGCCGGGGAGACGCACGACATCGAGACCACCCAGCCACTCTCCCCGGCGGACGAGCCCAGCAGCGGCTTCGGCCTGGCCAGCGCACCAACGGGCCGCCGGGTCCGTGCCCGGCTGGCGCGCTTCAACGCGCCCTGGCAGAGCACCCAGGTCAGCGAGGTCCTCGAGCCGCTGATCGCCACGCACCGGGCGAGCCACCCCAAGGCCGACGGCCGGGCACTCCAGCGCGCCTTCGACGTGGCCGCGCGCTGGCACTCCGGGCAATACCGCAAGTCGGGCGACCCCTACATCACCCACCCGCTCGCGGTCGCCACGATCCTGGCGAATCTGGGCATGGACACCACGACGCTGGTGGCCGCCCTGCTGCACGACACGATCGAGGACACCGACTACGGGCTTGAGCAGATGCGTGCCGACTTCGGCGGCGAGGTCGCGCTGCTCGTCGACGGCGTGACCAAGCTCGACCGGGTCAAGCTCGGCGACGCCGCCAAGGCCGAGACGATCCGCAAGATGGTCGTCGCGATGGCCAAGGACCCCCGGGTGCTGGTCATCAAGCTGGCCGACCGGCTGCACAACATGCGGACCCTGACCTTCCTGCCGCGGCCCAAGCAGGAGCAGAAGGCCAAGGAGACGCTGGAGATCCTCGCGCCGCTGGCACACCGCCTCGGCATGAACACGATCAAGTGGGAGCTCGAGGACCTGGCCTTCGGGACGCTGTTCCCGAAGCGGTTCGAGGAGATCAACCGCCTGATCGGCGAGCACCAGCCGCAGCGTGAGGCGCTGCTGCGCCAGGTGACCCAGCGGGTCCAGCTCGACCTCAAGTCGGCGAAGATCAAGGCGGAGACCACCGGCCGCCCGAAGCACCTCTACTCGATCTACCAGAAGATGATCGTCCGGGGCCGCGACTTCAACGACATCTACGACCTGGTCGGCGTGCGCATCCTGGTCGACACGGTCCGCGACTGCTACGCCGCGCTCGGCGTCATCCACGCGAACTGGCAGCCGGTGCCGGGCCGGTTCAAGGACTACATCGCGATGCCGAAGTTCAACATGTACCAGTCGTTGCACACGACGGTCATCGGCCCGTCCGGCAAGCCGGTCGAGATGCAGATCCGGACGTTCGCGATGCACCGCACGGCGGAGTTCGGCATCGCCGCGCACTGGAAGTACAAGGAGCAGAAGGGCGCCACGATCGTGGGCCCGCCCGCGCACATCGACGAGATGACGTGGCTGCGGCAGCTGCTGGACTGGCAGCGCGAGGCGAGCGACCCGAGCGAGTTCCTGGACGCGCTGCGCTTCGACCTGTCCAGCCAGGAGGTGTACGTCTTCACCCCCAAGGGCGACGTCATCCCGCTGCCGACCGGTTCGACGCCGGTGGACTTCGCCTACGCCGTGCACACGGAGGTCGGCCACAAGACCATCGGCGCCCGGGTGAACGGCAAGCTGGTGCCGCTGGAGTCCACGCTGTCCAACGGCGACGTCATCGAGATCTTCACGTCGAAGTCGGCAACGGCCGGCCCGACCCAGGACTGGCTCGGCTTCGTCAAGAGCCCGCGCGCCCGCACCAAGATCCGGCAGTACTTCAACAAGGAGCGCCGCGAAGAGGCGATCGAGGACGGTAAGGAAGCGATCGTCAAGGCGATGCGCAAGCAGGGCCTGCCCCTGCAACGCATGCTGACGAGCGACAACCTGACGACCATCGCCCGCGACCTGCACCTGGCCGACGTCGCCTCGCTGTACGCGGCGGTCGGCGAGAGCGCGGTCTCCGCACAGTCGGTCGTGCAGAAGCTCGTCGCCGGGTTCGGTGGCGAGGAGGGCGCGGTCGAGGACATCGCCGAGACCGCCGTCGCGACCCGGCCGCCGCGCAACCGCAGCACGGCACAGGACCCCGGCGTCGTGGTCAAGGACGTCAGCGACGTCTGGGTGAAGCTCGCCCGCTGCTGCACCCCGGTGCCGGGCGACGCCGTCTTCGGCTTCGTGACCCGCTCCGGCGGCGTCAGCGTGCACCGGGAGGACTGCGCGAACGCGGAGGACCTGCGGGAGCAGAGCGAGCGCGTCGTCGAGGTGAGCTGGAAGCCGACGTCCGCGTCGACGTTCCTGGTCGCCATCCAGGTGGAGGCGCTCGACCGGCACAAGCTGCTCGCCGACGTGACCCGGGTGCTCTCCGAGGAGCGGGTCAACATCCTCTCCGCGACGGTCACCACCACTCGCGACCGAGTGGCGGTCAGCCGCTTCACCTTCGAGATGGCCGACCCGAAACACCTGGGCCACCTCGTCGCCGCGGTGCGCAAGGTGGACGGTGTCTTCGACGCCTACCGGGTGACCTCGGGCGCCTGACACGGGAAAAGCGAAGGAGGGGGCGGGCCGAATTCGGCCCGCCCCCTCCTCATGTTCGCGTGATCAGGCTCCGGCCATCGTCAGCTGCTTGATGACGATCTCCTTCTTGGGGTGGCCGTCGCCCTGCCCGTTGGAGTTGTCGCTGCCCGCCTTGGCAACCGCCTCGACGACGTCCATGCCCTTGGTGACCGTGCCGAGGACGGTGTAGTCGGGCGACAGCTCGGTGTCCTCGTAGACGATGAAGAACTGGCTGCCCGTGCTGCTCGGCGCGCTGGTCTTCGCCATCGCGATCGTGCCCTTCGGGTACGGCGGCTTGGCGTTTACCGGCAGGTTCTCCTCCGCGTAGCGGAAGCTGGGGCCGCCGGAGCCGTCGCTCTCGCGCCAGCCCTTGCCCGTCGCGGTCGGGTCGCCGCACTGGAGCACCTTGATGCCCTCGGTGGTGAGGCGGTGGCACTTGGTGTCGTTCCAGAACTGCTTGCTCGCCAGGTGGGTGAAGGCGCCCGCGGTGCAGGGTGCCTTGGACTGGTCGACGTCGGCGACGATCGTGCCGAGGTTGGTGTCCATGGTCAGCGTGGCCTTGCCGACGTTCGGCACGTTCGGCGGGGGAGTGCCGACGTCCTTGACCTTGGCCCCGCTGCTGCCGTCCTCCGGGATCCAGGTGCACGCGACGGTGCCGGCGGGGGGTGCCGCGGCGGTGTTGGTGTCCTTCTTGTCATCGTCGCCGAGCACGTTGATGATCCAGAAGGCCGCGCCGGCGATCACGAGGACCCCCAGAGTCGAGCCGATAATGGCCTGACGCTGCCGGCGCTTGCGCGCTGAGGCCGCGCGCTCGGCCATCTCCTTCTCCAGCCGGGCCCGCGCCGCCGCGCGCTGCCGGTCCTTGATCGACGACACGGTGTTCCTCCTGTATGCCTCGGTGCGGTGAGGGGTTATGTCGGGACGGGTCTGATCCGTGGAAATCAGGACTGGCGGGACGCCGAGGGGGCGGCCGACGGGACGACGGCGGGCTCGGCACTGGGCTCGCCGACGGTGATGCTCTGAACTGCGATCTTGTCCTTCGGGGTGACCTTGTCGCCCGCGGTGTTCGCCACGGTGGGGATCTTGCCGAGCTTGGTGACGGTCGCCATGCCCCCGGTGACCGTTCCGACGATCGGGTACTGCGGCTCCGTCTTCGGGGTGAAGTCCTTGTAGAAGATCAGGAACTGGCTGCCGTTGGAGCCGGGCGGATTGCCGATCATCGCCACGGTGCCCTTGGGGTAGAGCGGCGCGGCCGGCTTCGCGGCGGCGGCGCCCGCGGAGGCGCTCGGCTCGGGCGCGGGAGCCACCGGCATGTTCTCGCTGTAGACCGAGTACGACGGGCCGCCCTGACCCGTGCCGCTGGGGTCGCCGCAGCGGATCGCGCCCTCGGCGGTGATCTCGTGGCAGGTCGTGTTGTCGAAGAACTGCTTCGACGCCAGGTGGGTCAGGCTCGCGGCGCTGCACGGCGCGTTCGCCAGGTCCAGGCTGACCACGATCGGCTCGCCCTTGTCCGTGGTGATCGTCATCGGCCGGGTGCCGGTGATCGGGATGCCGGTGGTCGGCGGCTGGCCCACGTCCTTGAGCTCCGGGTTCGCCGTGGTGTTCTGCGGGGTCCACAGGCACTGCTCGGCGGCGCTGGTGTCGGCGGGCTCGTCGTCGTCGAAGGCACCGCCCAGCCACGCCACGCCACCCACGATCAACAGGAGCGCCAGGGCGGCACCGAGCCCGGCCTGGATCTGCCGGCGCCGGCGCTGCTTACCCGCCCGGCGTGCAAGCTGCCGGTCGAGCTTCTCGCGCGCCAGTTTCCGCGCCCTGTCCTTGCTGGAAGCCACGGAGCGCTCCCCTTCCTTAAACTCTTGTCGGTGCGCCACGCCACACGCCCGCAAGAGTGTACGGGTAGCCGCTGGGAATGTGGTGTGCGAGGTTCCGTCACGGTGTGTACCGTGCGTCCCACTAGGCTTGCGGGCGAAGACGGACCGCTAGAGAGGGGTGCGGAGTGCTCGTCACCGGCTTTCCGGCCGATGCCTTCGGCACCAACTGTTACGTGGTTGCCCCGGGCCCCGGCGAGCAGTGCCTGGTGGTCGACCCGGGCATCGGCGTGCTCGACCGCCTCGACGACGTGCTGGCCAAGCACCGCCTGCACCCGGCCGCGGTCCTGCTGACGCACGGGCACCTGGACCACACCTTCTCGGTCGCGCCCGTCTGCGGCGCCCGCGGGATCACGGCGTATGTGCACCCGGCCGACCGGGAGATGCTCGCCGACCCGGCCAAGGCGCTGAGCATGGACCTGAGCTCGTTGTTCGGCGGGCGGCTGCCGTACACCGAGCCCGACGACGTCGCCGAGCTGACCGACGGCATGACGCTGTCGCTGGCGGGGCTGGAGATCGTCGTCGACCACGCGCCCGGCCATACCGGCGGGTCGGTGCTCTTCCGGCTGCCCGGCGCGGGCTCACCGTGGGAGGCGGAGCAGATCTGCCTCTCCGGTGACGTGCTCTTCGCCGGCTCCATCGGGCGCACCGACCTGCCGGGCGGCAACACCGACACGATGCTGGCCAGCCTGCGGGACAAGATCCTGCCGCTGGCCGACGACACCGTCGTGCTGCCCGGCCACGGACCCGAAACCACGATCGGCCGCGAGCGCGTGGCGAACCCGTACCTGCGGGAACTGACCGCCGCGCCCGGCCGGGGCCTCTGAGACTTTTCCCGGCGAGGAGAACGAGCACCATGAGCAAGCCCACGCCCATTTCCGGCTTCCCGGAGTGGCTGCCCGCGCAGCGGATGATCGAGCAGAACGTCATCGAGCGGATCCGCGCGACCTTCGAGCTCTACGGCTTCGCGCCGCTGGACACCCGCGCCGTCGAGCCGCTCGACCAGTTGCTGCGCAAGGGCGAGACCTCCAAGGAGGTCTACGTCCTGCGCCGCCTGCAGGAGGACCCCGGTGCGCAGGGCGACGACTCGCTCGGCCTGCACTTCGACCTGACCGTGCCGTTCGCCCGGTTCGTGCTGGAGAACTCCGGCCGGTTGCAGTTCCCGTTCCGGCGCTACCAGATCCAGAAGGTCTGGCGCGGCGAGCGCCCGCAGGAGGGCCGCTACCGGGAGTTCATGCAGGCCGACATCGACGTCGTCGACCGCGACAACCTGCCGTTCCACTACGACACCGAGATGCCGCTGGTGATCGGGGACGCCTTCGCGTCGCTGCCCATCCCGCCGGTGACGATCCAGGTGAACAACCGCAAGGTCTGTGAGGGCTTCTACCGCGGCCTGGGCCTGGAGGATCCCGACCAGGTGCTGCGGACGATCGACAAGCTCGACAAGATCGGCCCGGACAAGGTGGCGGCTCTGCTCGTGGAGACCGCGGGTGCGACGGACGCGCAGGCGGCCGCCTGCCTGAAGCTGGCGGAGATCTCGACCGACGACACGTCGTTCGTCGACGCGGTCCGCGCGCTCGGCGTCGACAACCCGCTGCTGGACGAGGGCCTGGCGGAGCTGGCCGGCGTCGTCGACGCGGCGACCGAGTACGCGCCCGGGCTGGTCCGGGCGGAGCTGAAGATCGCCCGCGGGCTCGACTACTACACCGGCACGGTCTACGAGACCCAGATGCGGGGCTACGAGCGGTTCGGCTCGATCTGCTCCGGCGGCCGCTACGAGAACCTGGCGACGTCGGGCAACGAGCGCTTCCCGGGCGTGGGCATCTCGATCGGGGTGACCCGGATGCTCGGCCTGCTCTTCGGCCGCAACGCCCTCGGTGTCTCGCGCAGCGTGCCGACCTGCGTCGTGGTGGCGCTGCCGGCCGAGGAGCTGCGCCCGGTCTGCGACCGGATCGCACAGGCGCTGCGCCGCCGCGGCATCAGCACCGAGGTGGCGCCGTCGGCGGCGAAGTTCGGCAAGCAGATCCGCTTCGCCGAGCGGCGCGGCATCCCGTACGTCTGGTTCCCGGGTACGGACGGCGAGGCGGACACGATCAAGGACATCCGCTCGGGCGAGCAGGTGGAGGCGGACGCCGCCACCTGGCAGGCGCCGGCCGCGGACCTGCGCCCGCTGATCTCCGACGCCTGACCGCTCACCTGTTCTGACCGTCGGTGGACGGCCCGCACCCGCGGGCCGTCCACCGTTCTTTGCGCGCCTGATTTTCTACCACCTGGAAGAAATTGGTACCAGGGAACGCTTTCTGTCCCGTTACCGACCCAGAGTCCGTCGTGTGTGCTTAATGTCAGGTACGTGCTTTATGGGATAGAGATTCCGGGCCGCTTCCTGCGCCGGCCCGATGCGGAAGGCCGTCCGGCGGGTATCGCGCCATCGGTCTGCCGCCTCAGTTGATTTCTCGCTTCCCCCGGATACGACCACTCATTTGGAAGGCCTCACCGGTGGCAGTCGCACAGATACGGCGCGGGGCGGACTCGCAAGCCGCCGCACCCGCGCGGACAGTGGTGGATTACGTGCCGCTACCCCCGACCAATACAGAGAAGTACCTCTACTACGGCAAGCAGGGGCGCTGGATCTTCTGCGTGTTCCTGTGCGCCTTCGCCGGCGTCATGTACGGGATGTCCCGGCTGGCCGCGAACTCGGCGTGGACCAGCCTGCTCTACGAGCTGATCGCCCTCCAGGTCGTCGCCGTCTTCATCAGCCTGCTCTCCAGCACCCGCAAGCGCCGCGGCTCCCGGGCGGAGCACGAGGCCAAGGTGGCCGCGTACCGCCCGGAGGAGCATCCCTCGGTCGACGTCTTCCTGCCGTCCGCGGGCGAGCCGATGGCCATCCTGGAGAACACGTACCGCAATGTGATGCTCCTGGACTGGCCCGGCCGGCTCACCGTCTACGTCCTCGACGACTCGGCCCGCGAATCGGTGGCGGAGCTGGCCGCACGCTTCGACTTCCGCTATCTGACGCGTCCCAATCGCGGCGAGCTGAAGAAGGCCGGGAATTTGCGATATGGATACGAGAACTCCGACGGCGACCTGATTCACGTCTTCGACGCCGATTTCGCGCCGCGCGCCGATATGGTCCGCGAGCTGGCGCCGTACTTCGACGATCCGGCGGTCGGCATCGTCCAGTCGCCGCAATTCTTCGACGTACAGCAGGATCACTTCAATTGGCTGCAACGCTCCGCCGCCGCGACCCAGGAGATGTTCTACCGCTGGATTCAGCCGGCCCGTGACTCCGTCGACGCGGCCATCTGTGTCGGTACCAATGCGGTCTACCGCCGCAGCGCGTTGCAGCGGGCCGGCGGCTTCGCCCAGATCGGCCACAGCGAGGACGTGCACACCGGGGTGAACCTGTCGAAGGCCGGATTCCGGACACGCTACGTGCCGGTGAACCTGGCCAAGGGCGTGTGCCCGGACAACTTCGACGGCTTCGCCAACCAGCAGTACCGGTGGTGCACCGGCAGCATGAGCCTGCTGGCGGATCCGGGCTTCCACCGCTCGGCGCTGACCGTCAAGCAGAAGCTGTGCTTCTGGACTGGTTTCCTCTACTACATCACCACGGCCGTCGCGGCGTTCGCGAGTCAGCTACCGGCCGTCCTGATGCTGTGGTTCTTCCCGGACCAGATCCGTCCGCTCAACTACCTGCCGCTGATCGGCACGATCTTCGTGTGGTCGACGCTGATGCCCCGGGTCACTGACTACCGGTGGTCGCCGGCCGTCGTCCGGGTACAGATGCTCATCGGCTTCTGCCACGCCCTGGCCCTGTTCGACTTCCTCCGCGGCCGGACCGCCGCCTGGGTGCCGACCGGCGCCGCCAAGCGGACGCCGACCGCCCGCCGCGTGCTCCGTCTGCTCCGGGTCTGGCTCATCACCGCGCAGATCCTGACCTGGGTGGGCATCGTCGTGAGCATCAGGAACCACGGCCTGGCCCAGCTCTGGGCGACGGTGCTGTTCGCCGGCCCGATGCTGTACTTCGTCGGCCCGCTGCTGCTGGGCAACCGGGCGACGCCCGAGCGCCGGCCGGCGCCGGTGCCGGTGCCGCGGCCGATACCCGAGGCGCGCGGCACCGGTCTCTACGCGCCGCACGCGGCGTCATGACGCACACCACGATCGGCAGGCCCGATTCCCTGACCGCGGGGGAGGCCGTCGCCCAGGCCGCCCCGGCGAACACCGCGCCGGCGCCGCCGGCGTTCCGCCGCGACGTCGCGGGGCTGCGTGCCGTCGCGATCCTGCTGGTGGTCGGCCACCACGCCGGCCTCGGCTTCATCGACGGCCAGGCCGGCATCGACGTCTTCTTCGTGATCTCCGGCTTCCTCGTCACCGGCATCATGCTGCGCGGGCTGCGGCAGGACGGGCGGCTGTCGCTGCGCCGGTTCCATGCCCGGCGGGCACTGCGGCTGGTACCGGCCTCGACCGTGGTCGTACTCGGCGCGCTCGCCGCGGCCTGGCACTGGCTGCCGCCGGCGACCCGCGCGGCGACCGCCTGGGACGCGATCGCCGCCGCGACCTCGACAATGAACCTGCGGCTGGCGACGCAGGCCGCCGGCTCCGCCGAGCCGTCGGTGCTCCAGCACTTCTGGTCGCTGGGCCTGATCGCACAGTTCTACCTGGTCTGGCCCGTGCTCCTGTTCGTCGTCTCGCTGGCCTGGGCCCGGCGTGGCAGGCCCAGCACGGTCGCGGTGGCCGTGGCGCTGGCGGTGTGCGTGGCCGCCTCGCTCCAGCTCTGCCTGCGGCAGGCGGCCGCACACGACCCTTGGGCGTACTACGGCCTGCCGGCCCGGGCCTGGGAGTTCGCCCTCGGCGCGCTCGTCGCCCTGGCCGCTCACCGCCTCGCCCGGCTCGGACCCTGGTCGGCGGGCGTGCTGACCTGGCTGGGGCTGGGGGCGGTCGCGGTCTCCGCGTTCGCGCGGGTCCTGCCCGGGCCGGCCGCGGTCCTGCCGGTGCTGGGCACGGTTCTGGTGATCGCGGGCGGCTGCGCCCGGCCCGCCTGGGGCGCGCGCCGGCTCCTGCGGATCAAGCCGCTCCAGGAGCTCGGCCGGGTCTCCTTCAGCTGGTACCTGTGGCACTGGCCGCTGCTGGTCCTGGCGCCGTACGTGGTGGGGCATCCGCTGTCGGTGCCGGCCCGGCTTGCCCTGGTGGTCGTTGCCCTCGTGCCGGCGGCCATGTCGGTGGCGGCCGTGGAGAACCGGATCCGGCTGTACCACGGCCTGCGGTCGCGCCCGGGCCGGGCGCTCGCCCTCGGCGGCACGCTGACGGCCGCCGCCGCCGGCCTGGCGTTGCTCGCGCTCCAGCTGCCGGTACCGGTGGCCCGGGAGCCGCGGGCCGCGCCGACCGCGGCCGAGGTGCTGGCGTCCGGCGACTTCACCGTCGCGCAGTTGCAGCAGATCATCCGGGCCGGCGTCGGGCGCAGGGCGCTCCCCGCCGACCTCACGCCGGCGCTGTCCCGGGCGGGCGGCATCCCGCACGACGGGGGATGCCTGGCGCCGAGGGCCGTCACGCTCGTGTCGTACAACATGCGCCGGGGCTGCGAGCGGCACGGCGTGCCGACCAGCCGCAAGGTCGTCGTCCTGTTCGGCGACGCGCACGCGCAGCAGTGGTACGACGCCCTCGACGTGGTGGCACACAAGCGGGGCTGGCGCGTCGTCGTCTTCACCAAGGCCGACTGCGGTGCGGCGCTCGGCACGGTCAGCAGGGGCGACGGCACCGGCCCGTACGTCGAGTGCGACAGGTGGCGCCTGCGGGCGCTGGCCCGGATCAAGCGGCTGCGGCCGGCGATGGTGGTCATCTCCGGCCGGCACCGCGAGGGCAGCCCGCTGGACACCGTCAAGACCGCCGGTGTCGACCAGGACTGGGGTGAGGCCTGGGCCGAGTCGGTCGAGCGGATCCGGCGTACCGGTGCCGTGCCGGTCGTCATCCAGGACACCCCGGTCGCCCGCTTCGACGTGCCGCGCTGCCTGGCGGAGCATCCCCGGGCGATCACCCGGTGCAACCTCCAGGTGTTCGGCTCCCTGTCGCTGTCCAGGCTGCGCATCGTCCGCGCGATGACGCAGGTGCACGGGGCAACCGTCGTCGACACCGCCGCCTGGTTCTGCACGCCGACGGTGTGCCCGGCCGTCATCGGGAACACCGTCGTCTACCGCGACGACAGCAACCTGACGCCCGCCTTCTCACGGCGCCTCGGCGGCCTGCTGAACCAGGAACTCCCTCAATGAGCGAGGAGAATCGATGACCGACGCGCAAGTGTTGTCCCCGCCCGCACCGCAGATCGTCGCGCAGCGCCGGGCCGACGGGCACCAGGCCGAACCGGGCCGGCGGACCTGGTCCCCGGCGAGCAGCGCGCTGCTGTGCCTGCCGCCGGCGCTGCTCGCGCTGACCCTGTCGGTCGTCGGCATCGGCACGCGCAGCATGTGGAACGACGAGTACGCCACCTGGTACGCCTCGACCCTCGGCCTGCGCGACCTGGCCAAGCTGCTGAACAACGTCGACGCCGTGGTGGCGCCCTACTACCTGGCGCTGCACCTCTGGATCGACGTGTTCGGCGACTCCGAGGCCAGCCTGCGGATGCCGTCCGCGCTGGCGATGGCGGCCACCGCGGCGCTGACCGCCGCGCTGGGCCGCCGGCTGTTCGACACCGGCACCGGGCTGGCGGCTGGGCTGATCATGGCCGCGCTGCCCACGGCCACCCGCTACGGCCAGGAGGCCCGGCCGTACGCGTTCGCGATCGGCTTCGCGACGCTGGCCACCCTGCTGCTGTTGCGGGCGATCGAGCGGCCGACCTGGCGGCGCTGGTACTGGTACGGCGCCGGCGTCATCCTCGCCGGGCTGGTGCACATCGTGACCCTGACCGTCCTGCCGGCGCACGCCTTCTTCCTGTGGCGGGCGTTCCGTACCGGCGGCGACCTGCGGCTGCTGCGCTGGAGCGCCGGCGCCTGCCTCGCCGTGACGGTGGCGCTCCCGCTGGCGGCCAAGGGCTCGGACCAGTCGTCGGTCATCTCCTGGATCAGGGCCGACGCCACGGCGGTGATGACCCTGCCGGAGCGGATCTTCGGCTCCTGGCAGGTCGCCGTCGTGGTGCTCGCCGGGGCGCTGCTGGCGACGATCCTGCTCTGGCCGGTGCGGCGGGGGCCGATCGTCCTGCTGCTGTCCTGGGCGCTGTTCCCGCCGATCTTCTGCTACGTCACCTTCCCGATCCTGCACCTGTTCCTGCACCGCTACCTGCTCTTCACCGTGCCGGCGTGGGCGCTGCTCGCCGCCGCGCTCGGATTCGCGCTGGTCCGGTTCGCCGGCCCGGTCAGGGCGAGGATTCCGGTCTCGCTGAGCGCGCTGCTGGTGGTGGCCGCGGTGCTCGTGGTCGGCGGGCCGGGACAGCGCGCCGCCCGGCACAGCCCGGTGTACGGCGAGCCCGACTTCCGGGCCGCCGCCCGGGCGGTACTGGCCGCGGCCGCGCCCGGCGACGGCATCGTCTACGCCGGCGTCACCCGCAACGGCCGCCGGGCCTTCGACTACGAGACCCGGCAATCGGTGCTGCCCAGGGACGTGCTCGTCGAGCGGAGCTCGCAGCAGAACGGCACGTTCGGTGCGCAGGAGTGCGCCGATCCGGGCATCTGCGTCGGGGTGACCAAGCGCATCTGGCTGGTGTCACCGACCGACTCACACCTGGACCCGATGAACGGCATGCCGGGTCCCATCCAGGGCTTCCTGCTGACGGCGTACACCCTCAGCGAATTCCGGACGTTCGAGCACGTCCGCATCTTCGTGCTGAATCGCAAGGACGTGAACTGACATGACGATTCCCTATTCGCCGGGCGGATCCCTGCCCGGCGTCGCCGCCGCGGAGCCGCCCTCGGGCGAGCAGCGCCCGCGGCTGACGTTCCTGGGCACCGGATATCTCGGCGCCACCTACGCGGTCTGCTTCGCGGAGCTGGGCTACGAGGTACTCGGCTTCGACGTCGACGCCGCGAAGATCGCCACACTGGCCGGCGGCGTGGTGCCCTTCTTCGAACCGGGCCTCGACGAGATGCTCCAGCGCAATCTGGCCGCCGGGCGGCTGCGCTTCACCACCTCGTACCAGGAGACGGCCGACTTCGGCGACATCCATTTCATCTGCGTCGGCACCCCGCAGCGCGCCGGCGGGATGGGCGCCGACCTGTCGCATGTGGAGTCGGCGGTCACCGGGCTCGCCGCCCACCTGCGCCGCAAGGCGCTGATCGTCGGCAAGTCCACCGTGCCGGTCGGCACGGCGGAATGGGTGGAGCGCCTGGTGGACAAGCACGCGGACGCGGCGCTGGGCGTCGAGGTCGCCTGGTCGCCGGAGTTCCTCCAGGAGGGCTTCGCGGTGCAGGACGTCCTGCGGCCCAGCCGGGTCGTCGTCGGCGTCCGCAGCGACTGGGCCGGCGCCATGCTGTACGCCGCGCACGGCGGCATCTTCGACCTGGCCGTCACCGAGGACCGCGAGGTGCCCGTCGTGGTGACCGACTTCGCCACCGCCGAGCTGGTCAAGGTGGCGGCGAACGCGTTCCTGGCCACCAAGATCTCGTTCATCAACGCGATGGCGGAGGTCTGCGAGGTCGCCGGGGGCGACGTCACCCAGCTGTCCCGGGCGATCGGCTACGACCCGCGGATCGGCAGCCGCTTCCTGCACGCCGGCGTCGGCTTCGGCGGCGGCTGCCTGCCCAAGGACATCCGGGCCTTCCAGGCCCGGGCTCAGGAGCTGGGCGCGGGCGAGGCGCTGCGCTTCCTGCACGAGGTCGATCTGATCAACCAGCGCCGCCGCGGCCGGGTGGTCCAGCTCGCCGCCGAGCTGCTCGGCTGCCCGGCGGGGCCGGTCGGGCCGTACTTCGACGACGCCCGCGTCGCGGTGCTCGGCGCGACGTTCAAGCCCCATTCCGACGACGTACGCGACGCGCCCGCGCTCGCCATCGCGGCGGCCCTGGCCCGGGCCGGCGCCGAGGTGCACGTGCACGACCCGCAGGGCATGCCGAACGCCGCCCGCGCGCAACCGCAGTTGATCTTCGAGGATTCCCTCGACGACGCGGTACGCGGTGCCGATCTGGTCTGTGTCCTGACCGAGTGGGCGGAGTTCCGCACCGCGGACCCGGCACATCTCGGCCGGCTCGTCGCCGCCCGGCGGGTGATCGACGGCCGCAACTGCCTCGACGCCGCGGCCTGGCGCGCGGCCGGCTGGCAGTACCGCGGCATGGGCAGCCGGGCGGGAGAGGCCGAGGCCGCCGCGCCGGTGTATCGCCCGCCGACGCCCCGGCCCGCTACCGCGCCGGTTGCGGCTGGGTAGCCAAGCGGCCCTGCCGTGCGGCGGGGGAGAGGTCCGGCCGAACTAGCTCTTTGTGACGGAACCACGCGGGACCTCGATCAGCCGCCGCAGCCTGGTCGGCGGCGCGGTCGGCGCCGCCGCCACCGGCCTGATCGCGGCCGTGCCGGCGCCGGCCGGTGCCGCCACCGTCCGCCGGGCCGCCGACTACGTCGCGGCGGACGCCGGACTGCACCTGCTGCGCCGCGCCACGTACGGGCCGACGGCCGCCTCCGTCGCCGAGATCCGCCGGCTCGGCGTGACGAAGTGGCTCGACCGGCAGCTCAGCCCGGCCGGCATCCCCGACGCCGCCTGCGACGCGCTGATGTCCCGCTTTCCCCTGATCGGCCTCTCCATCGACGAGATCCGCTCCGGGGTCCGTGCGGGCACCACGCGGTACGGCTGGGACACGATGCTCCAGCTGGGCTTCGCCACCACCGCCCGGGCCGTCTGGAGCGAGCGGCAGCTGTTCGAGGTGATGGTCGACTTCTGGTCCAACCACCTCAACGTCACAAACCCGTCCGCCGACGTCTGGGACAACCGGCACGACTACGACCGGACCGTGATCCGGCAGCACACGTTCGGCCGCTTCGCCGACATGCTCAAGGCCGCCGCCCGGCACCCGGCGATGCTCACCTACCTGGACAACCGCTTCTCCACCCGTACGGCGCCGAACGAGAACTACGGCCGCGAGCTGCTCGAGCTGCACACCGTCGGGCTGGGCTACAAGGAGTCCGACGTCAGGAACGCCGCCCGGCTGCTGACCGGCCTGACCGTCGACTGGGACACCGGCCGGTACCGGTACAGCGCCGGCTCGCACGCCACCGGCCCGGTGACGGTGCTCGGTTTCCGGCACGCCAACGCGACGGCCGCGGGCGGCGAGAAGGCGGCGCTGGCGCTGCTCGACCACCTGGCGCTGCACCCCGCGACCGCCCGGCGCATCGCCACCAAGCTGGCCGTCCGGTTCGTCTCGGACAACCCGCCGGCCTCGCTCGTGACCAAGCTGGCCAAGGTCTACCTCGACAAGCGGTCGGCCATCGTCCCGGTGCTGCGGGCGCTGTTCACCTCGGCCGAGTTCCGCGCGTCCGCCGGCCAGAAGGTCCGCACCCCGTACGAGGACATCGTCGCGACGGTGCGCGCGGTCGGCTACGGGCCGGACGCGTCGGGTACCGCGGGCATCGAGTCGCTCTACTGGCTGATCAACTCGGCGGGGCAGGCGCCGATGGCCTGGGCTCCACCGAACGGGTACCCGGACGTCGCCGCGGCCTGGGCGTCGCCGGGCGGGATGCTGGCCAGGTGGAACGCGCACCTGCACATCGTCGCGGGGTACCGCCCGAAGGAGTTCCAGCGCCCGCGGAACCTGGCCGGTGAGCTGGTCGGCAAGCTGCCCGCCACCTACGGCGCCCTTGTCGACGCCCTCGCCCGGCGGCTGTTCGGGCGCACCCTGCCGGCGGAGCACGCGGCGGCGATGACGGCCTACTTCGACAAGGCGCCCACGTCGGCGCTCGGGTCCGCGGATGCCGCCGTCGGCTGGAAGTTTCCCCAGCTCGTGGCCCTGATGTTAAATTCACCCTACTTTGCGGCGAGGTGACCTCAATGCCCGACTTGAGCGGTGGCTGCGCGGACGATCATCGGACGACGATGTCGCGTCGCCGGATTCTGGGCAGTGCCGCCGCCGCCGGCGCGGCGGGCGCGGTCGCCGGTCTCGCCGGTGACCTGCTCTCCACCCAGATGGCCTTCGCCGCCGGCAGGTACAACGGGGATGTGCTGGTGGTGCTGTCGCTGCGCGGCGGCTTCGACGGCCTGTCGGCCATCGTGCCCGCCGGGGACCCGGCCTACTACGCGGCCCGGCCCGGCATCGCGGTGCCGAAGTCCCAGCTCATCGGCGGCGACACCCGTTTCGGCCTGCACCCGGCGCTCGCGCCGCTGCTGCCGTTCTGGAAGGCCGGCACGTTCGGCGCGATACAGGCCGCGGGCCAGCCCGCGCCGAACCGCTCGCACTTCTCCGCGATGGAGAACCTGGAGCGGGCCGCGCCCGGCTCGAGCCTGCGTACCGGCTGGCTCGACCGGATGCTCGGCGGCCTCGGCGCGACGAGCCCCTTCAACGGCGTCTCCGTCGGCGGCATGATGCCGTCGCGGGCGATGGCCGGGCCGGTTCCCACCCTGGGCATGAAGTCGATCGACGACTTCGCGCTCTACGGCGACCAGGAGGGCCAGCCGATGGCGGCCACCCTGGCCAAGCTGTACGCCGGCGCGCCGACCGTACTGAGCGCGCCCGCCCGGCAGGTGACGAGCTCCCTGGTGACGGCGAAGGCGCTGGCGGCCAAGCCGTACCAGCCGGCCGGCGGCGCGGCCTACCCGGACGACACCCTCGGCCGGGCGCTGCGCGACGTCGCCCGGCTGATCAAGGGGAACACCGGGCTGATGTCCGCCTGTGTCGACTCCGGCGACTGGGACATGCACGAGAACCTCGGCGCGGCCGTCGCCGGCAAGCGGATGCACGACAAGCTGGCCAAGCTGGCCGAGGCGCTCGCCGCGTTCGCCACCGACCTAGGTCCCGCCGGCCTGAACCGCGTCACCCTGGTGACGGTCAGCGAGTTCGGGCGGCGGGTGCGCGAGAACGGCTCCGGCGGCCTCGACCACGGGTACGGCAACGCGATGATGCTGCTGGGCGGCGGCGTGGTCGGCGGCAAGGTGCACGGTCGCTGGCCCG
This sequence comes from Amorphoplanes digitatis, assembly GCF_014205335.1. Taxonomy (NCBI): domain Bacteria; kingdom Bacillati; phylum Actinomycetota; class Actinomycetes; order Micromonosporales; family Micromonosporaceae; genus Actinoplanes; species Actinoplanes digitatis. Next base: position 1,955,958 of record NZ_JACHNH010000001.1, read on the forward strand.
GGCTGGACGAGCGCCGGCTTGTCGACGGCGACCTCGCCGTCACCACGGACTACCGGGCGGTCATCGCCGAGATCCTGCGCGAGCGCTGCGGCCTGGCCAACACCCGTTCGGTGTTCCCGGACGTCAGGACGACGAACTCCGGGGTCGTGCGTCCCCGCTGAGGTGGCTGTGAGATGTCGTTAACGCATTGGACATGCGCCGACACGCTCCGTGAAACGCCGCGTTCCTAACTTTCGGGGCACCATCCCGCGGGCGAAGGGACAGTCCCCCATGGCACCTGGCAAGTGGACCACCACCTTGTTGACAATGCTCTCCGCATCCCTCCTGCTGACCGGCTGTGCGGACGATCCGTCGCAAGGGGGCGGTTCCTCGGGCGACACCATCAAGGTCGGCGTCCTGCACTCCCTCAGCGGCACGATGGCCATCAGCGAGGTGACCGTCCGCGACTCCGAACTGCTCGCCATCGAGGAGGTCAACGCCGCCGGTGGCGTGCTCGGCAAGAAGCTCGAACCGGTCGTCGAGGACGGCGCCTCGGACTGGCCGACCTTCGCCGAGAAGGCCCAGAAGCTGATCAACGAGGACAAGGTCGCCACCACGTTCGGCGGCTGGACCTCGGCCAGCCGCAAGGCGATGCTCCCGGTCTTCGAGCGCAACAAGGCCCTGCTCTGGTACCCGGTGCAGTACGAGGGGCTGGAGAGCTCGCCGTACATCTTCTACACCGGCGCCACCACCAACCAGCAGATCGTCCCCGCCCTGGACTACCTCAAGGAGCAGGGCCGCAAGTCGGTCTTCCTGGTCGGCAGCGACTACGTCTTCCCGCGCACCGCAAACAAGATCATCAAGGCGTACGCCGAGGCGAACGGCATGTCCGTCGTCGGCGAGGAGTACACCCCGCTCGGCAACACCGAGTACTCGACGATCGTCAACAAGCTCGGCCAGGCCAAGCCCGACGTCGTCTTCAACACGCTCAACGGCGACAGCAACGTCGCGTTCTTCAAGCAGCTGCGCAGCGCGGGCTTCACCGACAAGACGATGCCGACCGTCTCGGTGAGCGTCGCCGAGGAGGAGGTCGGCGGCATCGGCCCGGAGAACATCGCCGGTCACCTGGTGGCGTGGAACTACTACCAGACCACCGAGGGCGCGACGAACACCGAGTTCGTGAAGGCGTACAAGGCCAAGTACGGCGCCACCAAGGTCACCTCCGACCCGATGGAGGCCGGCTACAACGCGGTCAAGCTCTGGGCGGCGGCGGCCACCAAGGCGGGCAGCGTCGAGGTCGAGGCGGTCAAGAAGGCGGCCGGGGGCATCGCGCTCGACCTGCCCGAGGGCAAGGTCACGATCGACGGCGAGAACCAGCACGTCTACAAGACCGCGCGGATCGGCCTGATCCAGCCGGACGGCCAGATCAAGGAGGTGTGGAACTCCGGGCAGCCCGTGAAGCCGGACCCGTACCTCAAGGGCTATCCGTGGGCCGCCGGACTGGCGTCCTGAAACAGCGATGGGCGCGCTCAACCAGTTGGTCATCGGGGCGAGCATCGGCGCGGTGCTGCTGCTCGCCTCGCTGGGCCTGACCTTCACGTTCGGCCAGATGGGCGTCATCAACATGGCGCACGGTGAGTTCATCATGGCCGGGGCGTACACCGCCTTCGTCCTGCAACCGTTCTTCGGCTCGCAGGCCGTCGTGGTGGCGCTGCCCGTGGCCTTCGTCGTCGGCGGGGTGCTCGGGCTGATCATGGAACGGTTGCTCATCCGGCGCTTCTACGGCCGGCCCCTCGACACGCTGCTGCTCACCTTCGGTATCAGCCTGATACTGCAACAGGTCGCCCGAGACATCTTCGGCGCGCCGAACGTCCAGGTCACCGCCCCGGGCTGGCTTACCGGCGGCGTGGACCTCGGCGGGGTGCGGATGCCGTACAACCGGATCTTCATCCTGGTCCTCGCCGTCGGCTGCGTGGTGCTGATCTCGGTGTATCTCAGCCGGCTCCGGCACGGCCGGCGTATGCGCGCCGTGATGCAGAACCGGCAGCTCGCGGCCGTCAGCGGGGTCGCCACCGAGCGGGTCGACCAGGCCACCTTCTTCATCGGCTCCGGCCTCGCCGGGGTGGCCGGGGTGGCGCTGACCCTGATCGGCCCGGTCGGGCCGACGCTGGGCAGCGCGTACATCGTGGACGCGTTCCTCGTGGTCGTGGCCGGCGGCCTCGGCCAGCTGCGCGGCGCGGTCATCGCGGCGTTCGCGCTGGGTGTGCTCAACAGCTACGTCGAGTTCTGGACCGCGAACGGTGCCAGCTTCGCCAAGGTGGTGGTCTTCGCCGTGATCATCGGATTCCTCCAGTTCCGGCCGCAGGGCATGTTCGTGCTGCGATCGCGGGCCCTGACATGACGCTGACCTGGGCGAAACGGGCCGCGTTCGTCGCGGTCGCGGTGCTGCTGCTCGCGGCGCCGCTGCTGCTGACCCCGTTCCGGCTGGACCTGCTGGCCAAGTACCTGTGCTACGCGATCGTCGCGGTCGGCATCGCGCTGGCCTGGGGGCGCGGCGGGATGCTGACGCTGGGGCAGGGTGTGTTCTTCGGCCTCGGCGGCTACGCCATGGGCATGCACCTGAAGCTGGCCGAGGCCGGGCCGGGGCAGCTGCCCGACTTCATGTCGTGGAGCGGCGTCGAGGAGTTGCCGCTGCTCTGGAGGCCGTTCGCCGACCCGGTCTTCGCGCTGGTCATGGTCGTGGTCATGCCGGTGACCGTCGCCCTGCTGCTCGGCCTGCTGATCTTCCGGCAGCGGGTGCGGGGCGCGTACTTCGCGGTGCTCACCCAGGCGCTGGCCGCGGCGTTCGTGATCCTGCTCGTCGGCCAGCAGGGGCTGACCGGCGGCACCAACGGCCTTACCGACTTCCAGTACTTCTTCGGCCTCGACCTCTACGAGGACGCGGACCGCCGGATCCTCTACCTGGTCATCGTGATCGTGCTGGGGCTGTCCTATCTGGGCGTGCGGCAGCTCGTCCGCAGCCGGTACGGGCAGCTGCTCGTGGCGATCCGCGACGGCGAGGACCGGGTCCGGTTCCTCGGCTATGACCCGGCGCTGGTCAAGACGATCGCCTTCGCGGTCTCGGCGGGCCTGGCCGGCATCGCCGGCGCGCTCTTCGTGCCCGTCGTCGGCCTGCTCACCCCGGCCAACCTCGGCGTCGTCGCCTCGCTGGAGCTGCTCATCGGCGTGGCGATCGGCGGCCGCTACTCGCTGGCCGGCGCGGTCGGCGGCACGCTGCTGTTCAACTACGCGAAGACGATCTTCAGCGAGTCGTGGCCGGACGGCTGGCTCTACGTGCAGGGCGCGCTCTTCGTCGCGGTGCTGCTCTGGGCGCCGCGCGGCCTGGCCGGCCTGGCCGACCAGCTCCGCACCGCCGTGGCCGCCCGCCGCCGCCCGCCCGCGCCGGCCTCCCCGCCGGTCATCAAGACCCCCGAGGAGGTACGGGCGTGAGCGCGCTGCTGGAGGTACGCGGCCTGAACGTGGTGTTCTCGGGCTTTCACGCCATCACCGATCTCGACTTCACGCTCGAATCCGGCGAGCTGCGGTTCCTGATCGGGCCCAACGGCGCGGGCAAGACCACCCTTATCGACGTGATCACCGGCCTGACCAGGCCCGCCTCCGGCTCGGTCACGTTCGCGGGCCAGCAGCTCGTCGGCCGCCGCGAGTTCCGGATCGTGCGCTCGGGCGTCGGGCGTACCTTCCAGACGTCGGTGGTGTTCGAGGAGCTCAGCGTTCTCGACAACCTGGACCTGGCGGCGGGTTTCCGGCGCCGGATGCCGGCGCTGCTGCGCCGCCGGCGCGGGGTCGGCGACGACGTGGCCTCGGCGCTCGACACGATCGGGCTGGGCGCCGTCGCGGACCGGCCGGCCGGCGTCCTGTCGCATGGCCAGCGGCAGTGGCTGGAGATAGGGATGCTCGTGGTGCAACGGCCCCGGCTGCTGCTGCTCGACGAGCCGGTCGCGGGGATGAGCCGCGACGAGCGTGAGCGCACGGGCGAGCTGCTGCGGGCGGTAGCCCGGGACCACACGGTGCTGGTGGTCGAGCACGACATGGACTTCCTGCGCCGCTTCGCCAGCACGGTCACCGTGCTGCACGAGGGCCGGCTGCTGTGCGAGGGCACGGTCGACGAGGTGCGGGCCGACCCCCGCGTCCAGGAGGTCTACCTCGGACGGACCCGCGACGAGCTCGACAAGGAGGTGGCCTGAGATGCTCGAGGTACGCGACCTGTACGTGTCGTACGGCCGGGCGCAGGTGCTGTTCGGGGTCGGCCTCGAGGCGCCGGCGGCCTCGCTGGTCTGCCTGATGGGCCGCAACGGAGTCGGCAAGACCACCCTGCTGAAGGCGGTCATGGGCGTGCTGCCGTCGCGTTCGGGGACGGTGACCTTCGACGGGCGGGACATCACCCGGCTCAAGGTGCACGAGCGGGTTCGGCTCGGGCTCGGCTACGTGCCGCAGGGGCACGAGACCTTCCCGCAGCTCACCGTCGCGGAGAACCTCCAGGTCGCCCGGGAGAGCACGGGAAACCGGCGTACGGGCGGGGCGGTCGACGAGGCGCTCGACCTCTTCCCGGCGCTGCGCGGGCTGCTCAAGCGGCGCGCCGGCTTCCTCTCCGGTGGCCAGCAGCAGCAGCTCGCGATCGCCCGGGCGCTGGTCACGGAGCCGCGGATGCTGCTGCTGGACGAGCCGACCGAGGGCATCCAGCCGTCGATCGTGCTCGAGATCGAGGACGCGATCCGGCAACTGCACGCGGCCGGGCTGAGCATCCTGCTGGTGGAGCAGTACCTGGAGCTGGCGCTGCGCCTGGCGGACCGCTTCGTGATCCTCGACGCGGGTGAGGTCGTGCGCTCCGGCCCGGCCGACGATCTGCGCGACGAGTCGGTGCGCCGCCTGCTGGCGGTCTGACCCGCCGCCGGACTCCTGGGATCAGGCCCCGGGCGCCTCGAAGATCATGCAGCTCGAGGTGGCGTGCGCGACGAGGCGTCCCGCGCCGTCGGTCAGCCGCGCCTCGGTGAGCGCGGTACGCCGGCCCCGCTGGAGCACGCTGCCCGTGCAGGTCAGCCGGCCGGAGTCGACGGTGACCGGGCGCAGGAACTTCACGTTGAGGTCGAGCGAGGTGTAGCCGACGCCGGCCGGCAGCGTCGAGTGCAGCGAGCACGCGGCGGCGCTGTCGAGCAGGGTGGAGATCACCCCGCCGTGCATCGTGCCGAGCGGGTTGTAGTGGAACTCCCGCGGCTCGAGGTGGAACGTGACGCGGCCCTCCTCGGCCTCCATCCCGGTGAGGTCGATGAGGCTCATGATCGGCGGGGGCGGCAGCTCGCCCGCGGCCATGGCCCGCAGCAGCTCCAGCCCGCCGGTGGTGGCCAGCAGGGCGGCGTGCTCGGCCGGGCTGGCCCAGGAGTAGGTGCGGGTGCGGGTCTCATCCTGAGTCTGCGTCATGGACGCAGCCTGGCACGGGCTTGCTGTGTCTGTCAAACAGACCTAGCCTTCATGTCATGAATCACACGATCTCGCGTCCGCCGGCCATGGACTGGTCCATGGAGACCTGCACGATCGGCCGGGCGATGGAGGTGCTCGGCGAGAAGTGGACGATCGTCGTCCTGCGCGAGATCTTCAACGGGGTGCGGCGCTTCGCCGACCTGCGTGAGCGCACCGGCATACCGCGCCAGGTGCTTACCAACCGGCTCGCCTCGCTCGTCGACCACGGGCTGCTGCGCCGCGAGCCGTACCAGGAGCCGGGCGCGCGGATCCGCCACGAATACCGGCTGACCGCCAAGGGTATCGACCTCTATCCGGTGCTGACCGCGGTGAAGGAGTGGGGCGACCACTACCTGGCCGAGCCCGAGGGGCCGCCGCTGGAGATGGCGCACCGGGGCTGCGGCGCGGAGATCCACGTCGAGCTGCGCTGCGCCGAGGGGCACCGGGTCGCCGATAACCGTCAGGTCGTGCCGCGGCCCGGACCGGGTGCCCGGCGCAGCCGGCCGGCTCCGCCCGGCGACTAGCCGGATTAGCCGGATGTTTCGGGTTTCTTCCGTTTAGCCTCGTAAGCAGTGGGGTTTGACGGAGGAGGTGCGGCGTGGCGCTCGTCGATCGATCGCGCCGCTCCCGGCTGCTGGTCATCGGCGGCGCCGAGCGGTACGGCCCCGGCGGCACCGAGATCCTGCGCCGCTTCGTCGACCTGGCCGGCGGTGCCGCCGCCGAGCTGGTCGTCATCGCCACCGCCAGCGCCGAGCCCGCCATCCTCGAGGCCGAGTACGCCGCCCTCTTCTCCCGCCTCGGCGCGGGCCGGGTCCGTGCGCTGCGGCTGGAGACCCGGGCACAGGCCAACGAGTCCGCGGTGATCGAGGCGCTCGCGACCGCGACCGGCGTCTTCTTCACCGGCGGCGACCAGCTGCGGATCACCACGGTGCTCGGCGGTACCCGTACGGACTCCGCGTTGCAGACCCTCGTGCAGGAGGGCGCGGTGGTCCTCGGCGGCACCAGCGCCGGCGCCGCGATGATGTCCGGCACGATGATCATCGGCGGTGACGGGCCGGGGGTCGCGCGCACCAGCGTGCGTACCGGTCCCGGCCTCGAGTTCCTGCCCGGCGTGCTCATCGACATGCACTTCGCCGAGCGCGGCCGGCTCAACCGCCTGCTCAGCGCCGTCGCGCTGTACCCGCACGAGCTCGGCCTCGGCATCGACGAGGACACCGCGATCCTGGCCGACGGCGACTGCTTCGAGGTGCTGGGCAGCGGCGCGGTCATCGTGGTCGACGCGGGCGCGGCCGGCGACATCCGGACGCCGGTCGACGGGCCGATCGCGCTCACCGGCGCGCGCGTACACGTGCTTCCTGCCGGGTGCAGGTTCGAACTGTCCGGTCGCCGCCCCTCGCTCGCCGACGGGGCCGGAGGGGAACGGGAACTGGCCGCATGAAGATCCTCGGTATCCGCCGGCTGCGCGGACCCAACGTCTACCTTGACCGCCCGGTTGCGGTGGCCCGGCTGCGCCTCGACGAGCTGACCGGCCGCGAGACCAGCGACCTCGAGGGGTTCACCGAGCGGCTGCTGCGCGCGCTGCCCGGGCTCGCCGAGCACCACTGCGCGGCGGGCGCACCGGGTGGCTTCGTCAGCCGGATGCGCGGCGGCACCTACTTCGGACACGTGACCGAGCACGTCAGCATCGAGCTGTCGCAGCGGATCGGGCGCGACGTCAGCTTCGGCCGGACCGTCTCGGCCGGCGAGCCCGGCCTCTACGACGTGATCGTGGAGTGCCCGCAGGACGAGTCGCCCGAGTCCCCGCTGGCGGCGGAGCTGCTGGACGCCGCCGCCGAGCTGGTCACCGCGGTCGCGGCCGGCGACTGCCCGCCGGGCGCCGCCCTGGCGGCGCGCGTGGCCGCGCTGACAGAACTGGCGGAGCGCGAGGCCATCGGCCCGAGCACCCGGTCCATCATCGCGGCGGCCCGCGGCCGCGGCATCCCGGTCGAGCGCTACGCCGACCTGAGCCTGCTGCGGCTCGGCTGGGGCAACCGGCGCCGCCTCGCCTGGGCGGCGATGACCGACCGGACCGGCGGCGTCGGCGTCGACATCGCCGCGGACAAGCAGGTGACCCGCCGGCTGCTGGAGGAGGCCGGCGTGCCGGTCGCCGCCGGCGGCGCGGCCCGGACCGCCGCGGAGGCGGTCCGCCTGCTGACCGTGCTGGGCGCGCCGGTCGTCGTCAAACCCCGCCGCGGCCGCCAGGGCCGCAACGTGGCCCTCAACCTGCGCACGGCCGCCGACGTGGAGAACGCGTACGCGGCGGCCGGCGGCGACGTGGTGGTCGAGCGGCAACTCGCCGGCCGCGACTACCGGGTCCTGGTCGTGGCGGGCGAGGTCGTCGCCGCCGCGGAACGCCTCGCGGCGCACGTCGTCGGCGACGGCGAGAGCACGGTCGCCGAGCTGGTGGCCCGCACCAACGAGGACCCGCGCCGGGGCCGGGGCCACGCCCGGGTGCTGACCCGGATCGCCCTGGACGACGACGCGCTGGCGGTGCTCGCCCGGCAGGACTGCGCGCCCGGTGCCGTGCCGGCCGCGGGCCGGCTGGTGTGGCTGCGCGAGAACGCCAACCTGTCCACCGGCGGCACCGGCAGCGACGTGACCGACCGGGTGCACCCCGAGGTCGCCGCGCTGTGCCTGCGCGTCGCCGCCCTGGTCGGCCTCGACATCGCGGGCATCGACCTGCGGCTGGACGACATCGCGGCGCCGCTGCCGCCGGGTGGCCCGGCGCGGACCACGGGCGGCGTCATCGAGGTGAACGCCGCGCCGGGGCTGCGCATGCACCTGGCGCCGGTGCGGGGGCGCTCCCGCGACGTCGGGGACGCGATCGTGCGGGCGATGTTCCCCGGCGGGTCCGACGGGCGGATACCGACGGTCGCCGTCACCGGCACCAACGGCAAGACGACGGTGGCGCGGCTGACGGCGTACCTGTTGGCGGGCATGGGTCTGCGGGTCGGCCTGACCACGACGGAGGGCGTCAGCATCGACGGCCGGACGGTCCACCAGGGCGACGCGACCGGCCCGCGCTCGGCGCAGATGGTGCTCGGCGACCCCGGTGTGCAGGCCGCGGTCCTGGAGACCGCGCGTGGCGGGACGCTGCGGCGCGGGCTCGGCTACGACTGGACCGACGTCGGCGTGATCACCAACATCACCGCCGACCATCTCGGGCAGGACGGGCTCGACTCGATCGAGGCGCTGGCACACGTCAAGGCGCTGATCGCGGAGCGGGTCCGCGACGGCGGCACCCTGGTGCTCAACGCGGACGACCCGTGGGTGCGAAGCCTCGCCGAGCGGGACCGGGTGCGCGCGGACCGCAAGCGCATCGTCTGGTTCGGCACGGACGCCCGGCAGCCGGTGCTGGCCGCGCACCTCGGCGCCGGCGGAACGGCGTACGTCCTCCAGGACGGCTGGCTGGTTCAGGCGACGGGCGCCCGGCGGACGCCGCTGCTGCGGGTCGAGGAGGTGCCCGGCTCGTTCGACGGGGCGGCGCCGCACGCGGCGCTCAACGCGCTGGCGGCCGCGGCCGCGGCGCGGGCGCTCGGCGCCTCGCACGACCTGGTGGCCGCGCGGCTGGCGAGCTTCGAGCCGCGGCGGGACAACCCCGGCCGGGCGACGGTGCTGCGCGTGGGCGAGGTGACCCTGTTCATCGACTACGCGCACAACCCGGCGGCGATCGCGACGGTGCTGCGGACCCTGCACCGGGTCTTCGGCCCGAACCGGTGCCTGGCGGCGGTGACGCTGCCGGGCGACCGCCGCGACGACCTGCTGGCCGCCTCGGCGCAGGTGCTGGCCGACGGGGTCGGCCGGGTGGTGCTCTACGAGGACGAGGATCCGCGGGGGCGCACGCCGGGTGAGGTCGCGGGCCTTGTCGAGCGGGAGATGCGCGCGCGCCGGCCACAGCTGCACGCGGTACGGGCGCAGGGTCACCGCGCCGCGGTGGAGCAGGCGCTGCGGCTGGCCGCGCCCGGCGACGTGGTCCTGGTGATGTACGAGAAGCTCGCCGCGGTCCTGGACCATCTCGAGGAGCTGGGTGCGGTGCCGGCCGGCGCGGCCGTGGTGCCCGCGGAGCGGCTGACCGCTCGGCCGACGCTCGATCTGGGGCTCCTGCCCACCCGCGCCGGTAGCGCTCCCGGGTGAATTGCCGGAAATAATGGAGTGTCGCGGCAACAAAGCATGATCGTCGTACGGAAATCACCCGATCGGGCGGGGTTGCCCTGGTCATTGCATTGCGGCAAGCATTACCGAGGGTATAGATGAAAGTAACTCATACTTCGGTCAATGTCTCTTTAGGTAATGCAAGAGCAACTGCACGTGCAGAATCCCTTGTGGATGCGCCACATCCGAGGGATACCCGCAAGTTCCGACGAAGTGTGACAAATCCGGCCAGGTCCGAATTGCATGATCATCTACACCTCTCTGACCAGGCATTTTGGCCACTCGAATCGTCATGCACCCGCGGCGCATAGCGCAGAACAGACAGTGACGATGCGCAGGTCATCGGTGTCGGCGATGTGTCGAGACAGGAGCCGTTAGTGGGCTAACATCCTCGCCGTCGATGGGGAATGCTCGGTCCTACGGCGGACCGAGCACCGCCCCGGCATCAGGACGCATGGCGGTGCGGTACTGATGTTTTCTTCCGATCGCGCATGTGGGGGCACATGAGCACGACGGACCTGCCCGGTTCGAGTCTGCTGGCCGGTCGATATCGACTGGTCGAGCGGCTCGGCGCCGGCGGGATGTCAGTGGTGTGGCGAGGCTTCGACGAGGTCCTCGGTCGTCAGGTCGCGGTGAAGGTCCTGCCGCCCTCGACGAGCGCCGACCCCTCGTTCCGGCGCCGGCTGCGCGCGGAGGCACAGGCCGCGGCGCGGCTGAGCCACCCGCACATCACGAATGTCTACGACTACGGCGAGGCGACCACCGTCGACGGTGAGCCCGTGCCGTACGTCGTCATGGAGCTGGTCGACGGCGAGTCCCTCGCCGCCGTCCTCGCCCGGGTGCGCCGACTGCCGTGGCCGGCCGCGGTGCGCATCTGTTCAGAGGTCTCGGCGGCGCTCGCCGCCGCACACGCGCGGGGCATCGTGCACCGCGACGTCACCCCGGCCAACGTCATGCTCACGCCGGGCGGCGCCAAGGTCGTCGACTTCGGCATCTCCGCACTCATCGGCGAGAACGACATCGACCCCGACGGCAGCCTGCTCGGCACCCCGGCCTACCTCGCGCCCGAGCGGCTCGAGGGCGGCCAGGTCAGCCCGGCCACCGACGTCTACGCGGTCGGCCTGCTCATCTACCGCACGCTGATCGGCCAGCTGCCGTGGGATGTCGGCACCACGACGGCCCTGCTGCGCGCGCACCAGTACACCGAGCCCGAGCCGATGCCGCCCGTCGAGGGCCTGCCGAACGCGGTCTCCGCGCTCATCGCCCGGTGCCTGGAGAAGCGGCCCTCGGACCGCCCGTCCAGCGCCGAGCTGGCGCACGTGCTCGGCACGGTGTCCGCCGGCGTCCCCTCGGCCCGCGCCTTCGTGCCGGACTGGGCCGACAGCGGCGAGGACACCACGATCCTGCCGTCCGCGCACCAGAACACCGACGGCTTCGGCCGGATCCGCCCGGGCCACGCGCGGGTAGCGGAGTCGGCCGCTCCCGGCCGGGGCGTCGCCGCGGTACCCGCGGTGGCCTCGGGTCACGACGCGCCGGTGTCGCCGGCGCCATCGGGCTCCCCGGTGCCGCCGGTCTCGGTCGCCGAGGTCGAGGCCGCGGTCGGCCCCGGCGGCAGCGCGGCCCCGCCGCGCGGCGGCCCGCGGAACAGCCGCTTCGGCGGCGTGCCGCAGGCGCCCCCGACGACCGGTTACCCGGCCGCGCACGCCGCGCACCCGGAGCCGCACGGCACGCCGGGCCCGGTCAGCCCGGCCCTGCGCCCGGCCTTCGGCGCCGACGCGCCGAGCCGGCCGCCGTCGCGCGCCGACGGCGGGGCCCCGCCCCCGCCGAACCGTCCGGGCGGCGGACCGGGGCAGACCGGCCCCGGCGCGCCGGGGCCGGGTCGCCACACGGGCACGACGCAGCGGCGCCGCCTCTTCATCGCGGGAGGCTCGGCCGCCGTGCTCGTCCTGATCGCCCTGACCGCGGCGTTCACCAACGGCGACGAGCCGAAGGACTCCGTGGCCGGCGTGCAGCCGACCAGCCTCACCGGCTCCAGCAAGTGCGTGGTCAGCTACGCGGTCTGGTCGGACGCGAACAACAAGTTCCGGGCCGCCGTCACCGTCGCCAACCGCGACACCACGGCGATCAAGGACTGGAAGCTCTGGTTCGTGATGCCGGGCGACCAGGTCGTCTCGGGCAACGGCAAGCTCAAGCTCGACCAGCAGGGCCAGGGCGTCACCGTGCAGTCCACAAAGGCGCTCAACCCGCAGCAGAGCGAGACGCTGCAGTTCACCGGCCGCTACCGGGCCAGCAACGCCGCGCCGATGGTGTTCCAGCTCGCCGGCGAGACCTGCCAGACGTTCGTGTCGCCGGCGCCCGGCGCGCCGTCGCAGCCGGTCGAGCACCTGACCAACGGCGAGGTCCGGCTCGGCCCGGTGCCGACCAAGGAGTCGCCGATCCCCGGCATCTCCATCAACCCGAGCGGTGTCGCGGTCCCGGTGCCGGTCGGCACGACCCCGCCGGCAACGACCACCTCGGCCAGCCCGACGCCGACGCAGACGCAGATCGTGGAACCGACCGACGACGGTCCGGCCGCGCCGGCCCCGCCGACCCTTCCGTCGCAGGGCACGACGCCGCCGACCACCGCCTCGACCACGCCGACCTTTTCGCCGCCGCCGGTCATGAACACCGACCTGGAGCCGGAGGACACGCCCGAGGGAGAGTGAGCCGGGGCCGGACAGCGCGTTCCTCGGGCAGTCGACCGGAGTAGCGGTCGACTGCCCGAGCCGCGAGCTAGAGTCGAATCGTGTCGGGCAGGCGCCCGCGATCCCGGCCCGGAAGCATCGCTCTCGATGTCCGGGCCCCGGACTCCCCTCGGGTAACTCCGCAACCAGAATCCCGAGCCGAAATCGGAGCGGACCCTCTCGGCGTGCCTGCGGCCCGGCCCGACGCCCACGTGCAAGATGACTGATATCGGCCTGTGGGCTGGGCGGCTCCGGTCCGCGCCGACACGAGCGTTGCCCGCACCGGAGCAAGTAGCTATCGGGGGAGTTCGAAATGATCAATACCGTCCTTGAGCTGGCGGCGGAGGCGTTGTTCGTCTCCGACCTCCAGCCGTCCGAGTGTCCCGACCGGCAGGCCGTCGAGGACACCGTGACGGCCATGCTCCTGCGGCACGGCAGTGACGGCTGCGCCGCCGGGGTGGCGGAGGAGTTCGGTGACCACCCGGAGTTGGCCGTGCGCCGCATGGTCTGGGTGCGCCAGGAGTTGCGCAACGTGATGAGCGCGCCGCTGCGCCCCCATTACGTCGGCTGAGGCGCCCGAGCCGCGCGGGTGCGCGGACCCGCCGAGCGATAGCTGAGCCTTTTTCACTAAAAACACCCTAAAAGCAACCGAGTTCGGCCACCACTGCACCTTTCAGCCGTAAGTGTTCTCCTCATCAGCCGGTTTCACCTGCCGGTCTGTACGAGCGAGGAGGAACACGTGACTGCCACGACCGAGCTCCCCGCCCCCGTCGGCATCACCCACGACGCGCCGTCCGCGCGCGACCTCGAGGACCTGGTCCGAGAAAACATGCCGATGGTGGGCCACCTGGTCCGGGAGTTGCTGAACCGCGTGCCCGGCCACGTTCACGCCGACGACCTGTCGTCCGCCGGATTCGCCGCGCTCCTCGGCGCCGCCCGCGCCTTCGACGTGAGCCGGGGCATTCCGTTCCACCGGTTCGCGGCCGTACGGATCCGCGGGGCGCTGCTGGACGAGCTGCGCGGACAGGACTGGGCCAGCCGCTCGGTCCGGGCACGGGCCCGCCGCTCGTCGACGGCCCGGCAGGAGCTCACCGCGGCGCTGGGGCGCACCCCGACCGAGGCCGAGGTCGCCGAGGTGCTCGGCATCGGCGTCGCCGAACTCGCCGCCGTCGAGGACGACGTGCAGAAGGCCGCGCTGCTCAGCCTCCAGGGATTCCCGACGGGCGCGGCGGAGGAGATGGTCCCGGAGCTCTCCGAGGGCCCCGAGGACCTGCTGCTCAAGCGGGAACGCCTCGGCTACCTGCACCAGGCGATCCAGGCCCTGCCCGAGCGGCTGCGGATGGTCGTCACCCAGTCGTTCCTCCAGGAGCAGCCGCTCAGCGACGTGGCCGCGGAGCTCGGCGTGACCGAGTCGCGGATCTCGCAGCTGCGCACCGAGGCGCTGCGCCTGCTCCGCGAGGGCCTGAACAGCTCACTCGCGCCGGAGCTGCTCACGGTCGCCGCCGGCGGGCCGCGCACCCGCAAGGGCTGCCTGCAACGGCGCCGCACCGAGTACTTCGCCCGGGTCGCCGAGCAGGGCACGCTGCGGACCCGGCTGGCGCTCACCGACAGTCACGGCGTGCCGATCGCGGTCGCGGTCGCCGCCTGATCGCGGCGGACACAGAGCGGATCCAGCGCGGCCCGGACCTCGCGGATGTCCGTGCCGACCGCGCCGGCGAGCATCCCCGGACCGGCGAGCGGCATCAGGACGGCGCAGCCGCCGAGCACCGTCGAACCCGCCGTCGCCGGCCCGCCCGGGCCGTCGCCGTCGCCGTCCAGCGCCCCCGGACCGGCCGCCCCCGGTCCGGCCAGGATGACCGAGCCGACCGCGCGGCCGCCGCCGAGTACCGCCCCGCCCGACCAGCCCGGCGCGCCCGGACCCACGGAGAGCTCGTGCCGGTAGAGGGTGCGGCCGTCGTACCGGACGGTCACGTCGGTCCGCACGTCGCCGGATGGCTCGTCGTGGCGGCCGCAGACCAGGTCGTCGCGCCAGAGCAGTGAACCGCCGGCCGCGACCTCGACGAGCGTGACGGCGACGTGATCGCAGCCGGACGCCGCGATCAACGGCTCCGGCAGCCAGCGCAGCGTCGCGCCCGCGGCGACCGACGCCCGGATCTCCAGCCGGGACGGCGGCGCGCCGGGCCGGCCGGGCAGCGCGAGCTGCGCGGCCACGCTGCGTACCGCCAGCCGGGCGCCCGGCCCGACCTCGACGTCCAGGCGCAGGTCGTCGCCGCACAGCGGCCCGGCGGCGCCGCCGACGATGTGCACGGTGACCTCGCCGCCGGCCGGCGTCCCGGTGCGCCGCGGCAGCAGCGGCGCCTCGCCCCGCAACACGGCGAGCCGGGTGCCGCCCCGCCCGTCGGCCTCGGCGACGATCCGTGCCCGCGCCCGCATCAGCGCGCCGCCCGCATTGCGGCGCCCCGCGGCCCGCCGCGCGGCCCGTGGCGCGGATCGGTGGCGCCGGGCGTCATGCCGCCGGTGCCCGGGCCGCGACCAGCGTCCGGATCCAGTCGGCGACCGGCGTCGCCGCCCGGTCCCGCACCAGCGAGAGGAACACCGTCGGCAGCTCGCCACGCCGTGCCGCCGCGTCCCGGTCCATCACCGAGAGATCGGCGCCGACCAGCGGCGCGAGGTCCGTCTTGTTGATGACCAGCAGGTCCGCGGTGGTGACCCCAGGCCCGCCCTTGCGTGGCACCTTGTCGCCGCCGGCCACGTCCACCACGAAGATCTGCCGGTCGATCAGACCCTTGCTGAAGGTCGCGGTCAGGTTGTCCCCGCCGCTCTCCACCAGCACCAGATCCAGCGGCCCGAGGCTCGCCTCCAGGTCCTCGACCGCGTCCAGGTTCGCGGAGATGTCGTCGCGGATCGCCGTGTGCGGGCAGCAGCCGGTCTCGACCGCGCGGATCCGTTCGGCCGGCAGCACGCCGTTGCGGAGCAGGAAGTCCGCGTCCTCCGTGGTGTAGATGTCGTTGGTGACGACGGCCAGCCGCAGCTCCGCGCCGAGCGCCCGGCACAGCGCCGCGACCAGCGCGGTCTTGCCGGAACCGACCGGACCGCCGATGCCGATCCGCAGGGCGCGCGGCGCGTCCGGCAGCGCCGCGTGCGGGTCGACGCCGGGGTCCGGGTGGGTGTGCGGTACCTCGTCGGGGCCGTGTTCGTGCGGTTCAGGACGCAAAGAGACGCACCTCCCAGTTGGCGTGTAGCTCGGCGCCGATGTCGAGCAGTGGAGCGCCCGCGGCCGGCAGTTCGTCGACCGGGTCGTGTGCCCGGGCCGCGGCGTCCGCCGCGATCCGGTCGATGTCGGCGGCCAGGCGCGCGAGCAGCGCGTGCACCGCATACGGATCGAGGCCGAGCAGCCGGACCGCCGCGCTCGCCGGGCCGGTCACCGCGCCGTGCGCGGCCGCGACCGCGGCCTGCTGTGGCCCGAGCCCGGCCGCGGCGGCAACCGCGCCGAGCGCCACCGGATGGTGCGGCTCCCGCCCGAGCGCGGGCACGGACCACATCGCGCGCCCCGCGCGCAGAAGCGCGCGACCCTGCGCCCGCGAGGCCTTCCGCAGCGCGGGCGACGGCGTCCGTGCGTCCAGGCCCGCATCAAGATCAAACCATTCCCCTGTACGCGCACAGGCGCCGGCGGCGAAGGCGGCTGACACCCGGCCCGTGGTTTCCAGCCGGCCGCGCAGGAATCCGCCCAGGTCCGCGACGTCGCGCACCCGCCCGGCCGCCACGGCCGCCTCGAGCCCGCCGGAGTGCGCGTGCCCACCCGCCGGCAACCGCCCGTCCGCCAGCACCAGCAGCGTCGCAAGACTCATGCCGCCACCCCTGCTCAGAACAGGAAGTAGCGCTGGGCCATGGGGAGCTCGGTGACCGGGTCCGGCTCGACGACCTCGCCGTCGATGCGGACCGTGAACGTGTCCGGCTCCACCTCGATGCGGGGCAGCGCGTCGTTGCGCGGCATGTCCGCCTTGGAGACCGAGCGCGTGTCGGAGACCGGCACCAGCGCCCGCTTGACGCCGATCCGGTCGCCCAGCATGGCGTCGATCGCGGCCGGGGCCACGAACGCCACGGACGTCTCCGCCGGCACCGAGCCGTAGGCGCCGAACATCGGGCGGGGCAGCATCGGCTGCGGGGTGGGTATCGAGGCGTTCGCGTCGCCCATCTGCGCCAGGGCGATCATTCCGCCCTTGATCACCAGGGCCGGGCGGACGCCGAAGAACGCCGGGTCCCAGAGGACCAGGTCGGCGAGCTTGCCCGGCTCGACCGAGCCGACCTGCTCCGCGAGGCCATGCGCGACGGCCGGGCAGATCGTGTACTTGGCCACGTACCGCTTCGCGCGTTCGTTGTCCGCGCGCCCGTCGCCCGGAAGGCTGCCGCGGCGGGCCTTCATCACGTGCGCGGTCTGCCAGGTGCGGATCACCACCTCGCCGACGCGGCCCATCGCCTGCGAGTCCGAGCCGATCATCGAGATCGCGCCGAGGTCGTGCAGCAGGTCCTCGGCCGCCATCGTGGACGGCCGGATCCGGCTCTCCGCGAACGCCAGGTCCTCGGGGACCGCCGAGTTCAGGTGGTGGCAGACCATCAGCATGTCGAGGTGCTCGCTGAGGGTGTTGCGGGTGTACGGCCGGGTCGGGTTCGTCGAGGACGGCAGCACGAACGGGAGCGAGGCGACCGTGATGATGTCGGGCGCGTGCCCGCCGCCGGCGCCCTCGGTGTGGTACGCGTGAATCGACCGCCCCGCGATCGCCCGCACCGTCTCCTCGACGAAGCCGGCCTCGTTGAGGGTGTCCGT
This sequence comes from Amorphoplanes digitatis, assembly GCF_014205335.1. Taxonomy (NCBI): domain Bacteria; kingdom Bacillati; phylum Actinomycetota; class Actinomycetes; order Micromonosporales; family Micromonosporaceae; genus Actinoplanes; species Actinoplanes digitatis. Next base: position 1,973,190 of record NZ_JACHNH010000001.1, read on the forward strand.
GTGAATGGCGACCTGCACGCCGGAGGCGTCGGCGACCCGCAGCGCCGCGTCGATGACCGCGGGCGTCGTGCCCCAGTCCTCGTGCAGCTTGAAGCCGCCCGCGCCGCCGCGCAGCTGCTCCCACATGGACTCCTGCGACATCGTGTTGCCCTTGCCGAGCAGCAGCACGTTGACCGGGCGGTGGTCCATCGACTCGAGCATCCGGGCCAGGTGCCAGGCGTTCGGGGTGACCGTGGTGGCCTTGGTCCCCTCGGCCGGGCCGGTGCCGCCGCCGATGATCGTGGTGATGCCGGAGGCCAGGGCGGTGTCCAGGATGGTCGGGCTGATCAGGTGCACGTGGCTGTCGATCGCGCCCGCGGTGAGGATCCTGCCGTTGCCGGCGATGATCTCGGTGCCGGGGCCGATCACCAGGCCGGGGTGTACCCCGTCCATGGTGTCTGGGTTGCCGGCCTTGCCGAGCGCCACGATCTTGCCGTCGCGGATGCCGACGTCGGCCTTGACGATGCCCCAGTGGTCGAGCACCACCGCGCCGGTGATCACCGTGTCCGGGGTGCCCTCGGCGCGGGTCGCGCGGGACTGGCCCATGGACTCGCGGATGACCTTGCCGCCGCCGAAGACGACCTCGTCGCCGGGGTTCGGGCCGGCGCTGCGGTCCTCCTCGATCTCGATAAGCAGGTTGGTGTCGGCGAGCCGGATCCGGTCGCCGGCGGTGGGCCCGTAGAGGGCGGCGTACCGGTCGCGGCCGAGGGCGGTCATCGTGGGCTGCCGTTCGACGGCGGTTCCTCGCCGGCCTGCGTGTCGCCGGGGGCCTCGGCCTGCGTGTCGCCGGCCTCGCCGGGCGCCGGTTCGGCGGCGGGGTCGAGCGGGCCGCCGGCCAGGCCGCGCAGGCCGGGCACGATCCGGTTGCCGGCCAGCGGCACCAGGTCGATGTCGCGGGGCAGCCCCGGCTCGAAGCGCACCGAGGTGCCGGCGGGCACGGCCAGCCGGTGGCCCCAGGCGGCCTCCCGGTCGAAGTCGAGCGCCGCGTTGGACTCGGCGAAGTGGTAGTGCGAGCCGACCTGCACGGGCCGGTCGCCGGTGTTGCGCACCGTCAGCGACAGCACCGGCCGCCCGGCGTTGATCGTGATGTCGCCGTCGCCGGCGATGATCTCCCCGGGCACGGTCACGAGATCGGCCCGTGCACGGTGACCAGCTTGGTGCCGTCCGGGAAGGTGGCCTCGACCTGCACCTCGGCGAGCATCTCCGGCACGCCGTCCATGACGTCCTCGCGGGTGAGCACGCGGCGCCCGGCGTCCATCAGCTCGGCGACGGTCAGCCCGTCGCGGGCGCCCTCGAGCAGGAAGGCGGTGATGATCGCGGTCGCCTCGGGGTAGTTGAGGCGCAGGCCCCGCTCGCGCCGTCGCCGCGCCACGTCGGCCGCGACGTGGATGAGCAGGCGCTCCTGCTCATGCTGGCTGAGGAACAAGCGAACCTCCCTTGATCGCGTCCGATGCTCGCAGCTCGAGGTTTCCGGCGTGTTACCCGTATCAGCCGGTGTAGAGCACGGCGTCGATCTCGATGTCGAAGCCGACGAGCGGCACCGGCAGCGTGGTGCGCACCGGCAGGTGCTCGCCCTTGATGTACTGCGGGTAGATCTCGTTGAGCTCGGCGAAGTCGGCGAAGTCGCGCAGGTAGACACCGACCCGGACGGCCTGGTCGAGGCTGCTGCCCGCGGCCTGCGCCACGGCCGCCAGGTTGCGGAACGCGGCGTGCGCCTGCTCGGCGAAGGTGCCCGTCACCCAGGTGCCGTCCGGCCGGGCCGGCACGGCGCCGGCCAGGTAGATCGTGTCGCCGGCGACGACGGCGTGCGAGTACGGGCCGCCGACGGGCGCGGCCTGGTCGGTGACGATGGCGCGCTTGGGCATCATGGACTCCTGGTGGGTCGGGGAAACTGTTCGGCAAGTCCGTCCGCGCCGACCAGCGGCGCGGTGAGCAGGGCGCGCACGTCGCGTTCGCGCCGGTCGAGGGCGGCGCGCTGCGCGGGAGTGAGCGGGATCCACGGCGCCGCCGGTGCCGGCAGCCGGGGCACGAGGCGGCGGCCGGCCACGTACGTCGCCTCGTTGACCAGCCGCAGCGGCGCCTGCCGGACCTGGCGGTGCGCGTCGACGACCTCGAACGGCCCCTCCTCGATCCGGAACACCGCGAGGTCGGCGGGCGCACCGACGTCCAGGGTGCCGCCGGGCAGGCCCAGCGCGCGGGCGGGGCCGGCCGTCGCGGCGGTGATGACCTCGGTCAGCGGCAGGCCGGCGGCCAGCAGCTTGGCCATCGTCGTCGGCAGGTCGAAGACCGGGCCGTGCACCGAGCGGGCGTGCAGGTCGGTGGAGACCGTGTCCGGCGCCAGGCCCGCCGCGATCTGCCGCTCCAGCACGTCGAAGGCGAACCCACCCGAGCCGTGCCCGATGTCGAGCAGCACGCCCCGCTCGCGGGCCGCGTGCACGGCGGGGCCCAGCGGCGCCGCGATGCCGCTGGCGCAGTGCGTCACGATGTCGCCGGGGCGCAGCAGGTCGAGAACCTCGTCGAGCCCGGGCGGGGCCGTACCGATGTGGACCATGACCGGGATGCCGCAGGCGTCGCCGACCGCGACGCCGCGGCGCAGCGGCTCGACGCCGTTCGCGCCGACCGTCTCGCGGTCGATGCGGACCTTGACGCCGCGGATCAGCTCGCGGTGCGCCAGCACCGTCTCGATCGCCAGCCCGGCGTCGCAGGCGGCCAGGTCGCGGCTCTCGCCGGTACGCCCGGCCAGCCCCACCGCGGAGATGTTGAGCAGCACCGGCACCCGCACGTCCGCACCGGCGACGGCCCGGCACAGGCCGTCCAGGGTGTACGCGCCGGCCGACCCGGCGTCGACCCAGGTGGTGACTCCGGAGTACCAGGCGATCGGGTCGGGCTCGATGCCCCAGTAGCCGGGCCCGACGTGGGTGTGCAGGTCGATGAGGCCGGGCGTGACAAGCAGCCCGGCGACGTCGACCACGGCGTGCGCGTCCCGGGCCAGTCCGGCACCGACCGCCGCGATCCGCCCGCCGCTGACGGCGAGGTCCGCCCGCCCCGCGCCGAAGACGTCGCCGCCGGTCAGCAGCAGGTCGTAGGCCATGTGCCCGCGTCCTGCCCGGGCCCGCCGATCACCCTCGCCGAGGGCACGGTGACCGAGGACGGATCGGATGGCAGCGGACGCGACCAGCGGACCTCCACGTCTCCGATCTTCGGCAGACGCAGCCGGCCGTTGTCCAGGACCTTGAACCTGCTGTTCCTGGTGAACCGGATGGCCTGCCGGTTGTTCTTGCGCGACCGGTACCGGGGCGGGGCCACCTTGCGGCCCTTGCGCTTGCCCGAGATGGAGGCGAAGAAGTTGCGGTAGGCGGTGTTCAGGTCGGCCAGGGCCTGCTGCAACACCGCCGCCGACACCTCGCCCAGCCAGGCACGCTCCTCGGTGGCCTTCGCCCCAGTGATCAGCCGCCGGGACAGTTCGGCATCGGAGATGTACTTCTCGCCTGCCTCCCGCGCCGTCTGGCGCAGGCGCAGCCCGTCGTTGAACACGACCCGCGCACACCCGAACGCCTCCGCCAGCTCGATCTGCTGGCCCGGCGTCGGATACACCCGAGGGTTGTACCGCAGCTGCACAAAGAGCACCGTACACGGACTTCGAGACGAAACTGATCGAGTACAACCACGTCCACCTGCCCTGAACCACCCGCCGATGACGGCCACGGCCCGGCTGATCAACTAGCCACAGGGGAGTTTCCTCCTCGGCCTGAAGCCGGAGCACCGGCCCGCATTCAGGTAGCGTGCGCGAGGGCTGCATCGTGGTCAACTCCGAGGGGAACGACATGACCGTCAACATCCCGGACGAGCTTATCGACTGGCGGGCCAAGGGCTTCTGGCTGCCCTCGGGCGAGGTGAGGGTGCGCGACTTCGCCGCCGCCCGGCACTCGCTCTTCGACGGCTCCTTCACCTGGCCGCTGCTGGTGGTCCGGGAATCGGCGGTGCGGGCGAACATCGCGACGATGGCCGCGTACGCGGACCGGCACGGGTTCTCATTCGCGCCGCACGCCAAGACGACGATGGCGCCGACGCTGCTGGAGGCGCAGCTGGCGGCGGGTGCGTGGGCGCTGACCGTGGCGACGGCGAGCCAGGCCCTGGTGCTGCGCCGGCTCGGCGTACCGCGGGTGCTGATCGCCAACGAGGTGCTCGACGCCACCGCGCTGCGCTGGCTGGCCGGCGAGTCGGCCCGGGGCTGGGAGGTCTTCGTGCAGGTCGACTCGGTGGCGGCGGTCGAGGCGGTCGCGGCCGCGGGCGGGCTGCCGGTGCTTGTAGAGCTCGGTCACGCGGGCGGGCGCACCGGCTGCCGTACGGTCGAGGAGGCGTTGACCGTCGCCCGCGCGGCGGCCGCGGCTCCCGGGGTAGTGCCGGTCGGGGTCACCGCCTACGAGGGCGCGCTGCCGGACGCCGCCGCGGTCGACGACTTCCTCGCCACGCTCGTCGCGGCGGCGCGGGCGATGGCCGGCCTGCTGCCCGCCGAGGTGATCGTCTCGGCCGGCGGGAGCGCGTGGTTCGACCGCGTGATCAAGGCGCTGGAGGGGCAGTGGCTCGACGGGCACCGGGTCCGGGCGGTGCTGCGCAGCGGCGCCTCGGTCACCCACGACGACGGCTTCTACTCCGAGCGGACGCCGTTCCACCGGGTGCCGGGCGAGGGCGCGCTCGCCGCGGCGCTGGAGTTGTGGGCGCAGGTGCTGTCCACGCCGGAGCCCGGGCTGGCGATCGTCGGGATGGGCAAGCGGGACGCGCCGTTCGACGAGGGCCTGCCGACGGCCGAGGGGTTCACCGTGACCCGGCTCAACGACCATCACGCGTACGTGACCGGCGGCGCGCCCGCCGTGGGTGACCTCATCCGGTTCGGGCTGTCGCACCCCTGCACCGCGTTCGACAAGTGGCGGTTCATCCCGGTCGTCGACGACGCCGACGTGGTCGTCGACGTGCTGCACACCTATCTCTGAGCGAGGCGATGTGATCCCCCGTCCCGCGTCGGTCGTGTACCGCGACGGCGGCTTCGCGCTGCCCGGCGCGGCGCCGCTGTTCGCCGAGCCGGGGCTGGAGGGCGTCGCCGCCTGGCTGAGCGGCCTGATCCCGGCCGGCGGCATCGCACTGCGGCTCGCCGCCGACCTGCCGCCGGAGGGCTACGTCCTGGACGTCGGCCGGCGGGGTGTCGACATCCGGGGTGGCTCACCGGCCGGCGTGTTCTACGGCGCGCAGACGCTGCGGCAGCTCCTGCCCGCGGCGACGCTGCGGGCCGGTACCGGCGGCGGCCCGCCGGTGGTGCCGGCGGTCCGGATCGAGGACGCGCCGCGGTTCGCCTGGCGCGGGGTGCTGCTCGACGTGGCACGGCACTTCATGCCGGTCGCCGGCGTGCTGCGCTTCATCGACCTGGCCGCCTTCCACAAGCTGAACGTGCTGCACCTGCACCTGACCGACGACCAGGGCTGGCGGGTCGAGGTGCCCGGATGGCCGCGGCTCACCTCGGTCGGTGCCTGGCGCGCGGCGTCGATGCGGGGCTCGCGGATGCACGGCCTCTATGACGCGAGCCCGCACGGCGGCTTCTACACCACCGAGGACCTGCGGAGGATCGTCGCGTACGCGGCCGAGCGGCACGTCACCGTCGTGCCCGAGATCGACATGCCCGGGCACATGCAGGCCGCCATCGCCGCGTACCCGGAGCTCGGCAGCGGCCCGGCCCGCGAGGTCCGGACGTCCTGGGGGATCTCGCCGCACGTGCTGAACCTGCGCGACGAGACGCTGGACTTCTGCCGGGCGGTTCTCGACCACGTCTGCACGATCTTCGACAGTGAGCTGATCGGCATCGGCGGCGACGAGTGCCCGTCCGTCGAGTGGGACGGCCCGGACGCCCGCGAGCGGATCGCGGCGGAGGGCCTGTCCGGGCCGGCCGGCCTGCAGGCCTGGTTCACCGCCCGGATGGCCGAGCACCTGGCGCTGCGGTGCCGCCGGGTGTACGGCTGGGACGAGATCCTCGCGGGCGGCGCGCCCGCCGGCGCCACCATCGCCGCCTGGCGCGGCACCGAGCCGGCCGTGCTCGCCGCCCGCGCCGGCCACGACGTGGTGTCCTGCCCGGACACCTCGGTCTACCTCGACTACCGCCAGTCCGACGACCCGGGCGAGCCGACCCCGGTCGGCACCCTGCTGACCGTCGACGACGTGTACGCGTTCGAGCCGGTACCGCCCGGGCTGACGGCGGCGGAGGAGGAGCGGATCATCGGCGCGCAGGCGAACGTCTGGACCGAGCACATGGAGTCGCCGCGCCGGGTCGACTACCAGACCTATCCGCGGCTGTGCGCGTTCGCCGAGGTGACCTGGGGCCCGCGGCGGCGCGACCTCGCGGACTTCGGCGCCCGGCTGGGTCCGCATCTCGAACGCCTCGACGCGCTCGGGGTCAACTACCGGCCGCCGTCCGGCCCGCGTCCCGGCGACGCCCGCCCGGGCGCGCCGGGTCACCCCCGGGACCTGGCCGACCGGCTCGCCCAGGTGCGCGCGATGACGGCGGACCTGGGCCGCCCTTGACGCCGGGAGCGGGCGCCTGATCGGATGATCGGCAGCGTCGCAGTGCGCCCGGCGAGCAGGAAGCCGCGGGCATGGAGGCGCCGGACCGTTGGACCGATGTGCACGAGACCTCCGGCGAGTACGCCCGCCTCCTGGCGTACGGGAATCAAATGATCGAGATTCACGTCGATCTGCGCGACCGGCTGGCCGACCTGCGCGAGGGTGTCGTCGCGGAGCGTGACCTTCCCGCGCACTGCCTGTCGTTCTGCGCCGCGGTGACCCGCCACCACACCGGCGAGGACGCCACGGTGTTCCCCGAGCTCGAGCGGCGCCATCCCGAGCTGCGGGAGTTCCTGGCCGGGCTGGTCCGCGACCATCGGGTGATCGCGCATCTGCTCGCCGGCGTGAGCGCGGCGGCGGAGCGGCTGAGCGGCGAGGACGACCGCGAACGGGTGACCTGGATCCGGCGCGAGCTGGACGGGCTCGCGGCGATCCTGGAGACCCATTTCATCGGCGAGGAGAAGCGGCTCGTGGCCGTCCTGAACGCCATCGACCCGTCCGTGGGATTGACCGGTCTCGCCGGGTAGACCGTAGAGTTTCGATAGCACTCAGTGCTTCGAACATTGCTCTACGTGACTAGGTGGGGGTCCGTGTGAGTGCTTCGGAACTACGGGACCAGACGCTCAAGCGCCAGCGGGAGCTGGCCGCCCGGCACGCGGTGCTGAGCCGCCTCACGCCGGAACAGGAACGCCACGCCGACCAGCTCGTCCGGGTCTTCGACGCGACGAACGACCTCATCGCGGTGCTCGACCGGGTCGACGCCCGGTCCGCGCGCCGCCGGATGCTGGCGGCCATCGCGCTGCTCGGCCTGGTCGTGGCGGTCGCCGCCGTGGTCGCCGCCGGCTACCTGCCCGAGTACGCGCTGATCGGCGCGCTGGCGCTGCTCGTCGCGGCGGTCGTCGTCTGGATCGGCGCCCGCGGCCGAGCGCCGAGCGGCCGGCCGGAGGGTGCGGCGTGAGCAATCTTGATGAGCAGACCGATCTTGCGCGGGTCGCGGACGGGCTGCGTAACGAGTTCCGCCGCCGGCTCGGCGCGCTGCGTGCCCAGCTGACCGAGCAGATCGAGCAGGCCGGCAAGGCCGCCGAGCGGCGGGCCCGGGAGCTGGACGCCCGCATCGACGCCAGCGACGTGCGGCTGGGTGAGCTGCGCGGCGCCCGCCAGGCGATCGCCCGGCTCAGCGGCGAGATCCACCTCATCGAGGGGCGGCTGCGCCTGGAGCACGGCGTCGTGCCGGTCGAGCTGGACGAGATCTCGCCCGTCCTCGAACCCCTGGTCGGCGTGGTGCGTGAGGCCGAGGACATCCGGTCGACGCTGCTGGACGACGAGAGCCGCGCGGCGCACGGTGCGCTGGTCACCGCGTACGAGGAGCTGGAACACGGCGCGGACGAGACGCGGGAGCGTGCGCTCGACGCCAGCCGGGCGCTGGCCCGCGGGCGGGCCCGCGGCCGCGCCTTCCGCCGGGCCGCGGCGGCGTATCGGCGCGAACGGGAGCTGCTGCGTGCGCAGACCGAGGAGTTGCGCGCCACCCAGGACGGCTGCGAGGCCGCCCGGGTCGCGCTGGCCGACGACGCCCGGCGGGAGCAGGCCTACCGGGCGCATCGCGGCACGACGGTGGTCGAGGAGCTCGCGGTGCACGTCCGGGACCGCATCGACGCCGCGGTCGAGACGCACGCGCTGTTCCCGGCCTGGTTCACGATCACCGAGCTCGGCCACCGGCCGCCGGCCGCACGGGCCGTGCAGTGGCGGGTCGTGGCCACCCAGCTCGTGCTCTACCGGATGACCTACCGGATCACGCACCCGGTGCTGGCCCTCGGCCCGCCGCCGGAGGGCGGCCACCGCGCCGAGCGCCACGCGGCCATCCTCGCGGCGCTGGGCCGGCTCCGGGAATGAGCCCACCCTAGTCACTTTTTTTACTATGCATTTCTTTGTATATTGGCCTCCGCTGTGTTCCCGAGGACCGCCGTCGGGAAGCAGGACGGAGGAGCCCGATGACGAGCGACAGGTACCCCACGCTGCTGAGCCCGCTTGACCTGGGCCACACGGTGCTGCGCAACCGGGTGGTGATGGGCTCCATGCACACCAAGCTCGAGGACCGGGAGCGGGACCTGCCCAAGCTGGCGGCCTTCTTCGCCGAGCGGGCCCGCGGCGGCGTCGCCCTGATGGTGACCGGCGGCTACGCGCCGACCTGGCGCGGCTGGCTCGCGCCGTTCGGCAGCCGGATGACCCGGGAACGCCACGCCGGCGCGCACCGCGTCGTGACCGACGCCGTGCACGAGCACGACGGCAAGATCCTCCTGCAGGTGCTGCACGCCGGCCGCTACTCGTACCACCCGTTCAGCCTTGGCGCGTCGGGCCGCAAGTCGCCGATCACGCCGTTCCGGCCGCGGGCGATGACGACCCGGCAGGTCGACCGGACCGCGACCGCGTTCGCCCGCGCCGCCGCGCTGGCGCGCCGCGGCGGCTACGACGGCGTGGAGATCATGGGCTCGGAGGGGTACCTGATCAATCAGTTCCTCGCCGCCCGCACCAACGACCGGACCGACGCCTGGGGCGGGACGGCGGAGAAGCGGATGCGCTTCCCCCTCGAGATCGTCCGGCGCACCCGGGAACTGGTCGGCGACGACTTCATCGTCCAGTACCGGATCAGCCTGCTCGACCTGGTCGACAACGCCCAGTCCTGGGAGGAGACCGTCGAGCTCGCGCGGGGGCTGCAGGACGCCGGCGTGTCGATCCTGAACACCGGTATCGGCTGGCACGAGGCCCGGGTGCCGACGATCGTCACCTCGGTGCCACCCGCCGCGTTCTCCTGGGTCACCGGGAAGCTGCGCAAGGAGGTGTCGATACCGGTCGTCGCGTCCAACCGGATCAACCGCCCCGAGGCCGCCGAGCAGGTGCTCGCCGCCGGCGACGCCGACCTGGTCTCGATGGCCCGCCCGCTGCTGGCCGACCCGGAGTGGGTCGCCAAGACCGCGCAGAGCCGCGAGCGCGAGATCATCACCTGCATCGCCTGCAACCAGGCCTGCCTGGACCACACCTTCCGCAACCAGCGGGCCACCTGCCTGCTGAACCCGCGCTCCGGGTACGAGACCGAGCTGAACCTGCTGCCCACACGTACGGTCAAGCGGGTCGCCGTCGTCGGCGCGGGCCCGGCCGGGCTCGCCGCCGCGATCGAGCTGGCGGGCCGCGGACACCGGGTCGAGCTCTTCGAGGCCGAGGACACCATCGGCGGCCAGTTCCGGCTCGCCGCCCGGATTCCCGGCAAGGAGGAGTTCGCCCGCACCCTCGACTACTACCGCCACATGATCGACGTCCGCGGCGTGACGCTGCACCTCTCCACCCGGGCGACGGTGGCCGAGCTGGCCGGCTTCGACGAGGTCGTCGTCGCCACCGGCGTACGCCCGCACGTGCCGGACATCCCCGGCGCCGACCACCCGAAGGTGCTCACCTACCAGCAGCTCATCGGCGGCGACGCGACAGCGGGGGACCGGGTCGCGATCATCGGGGCCGGCGGCATCGGCTTCGACGCCGCCGAGTTCCTGATCCACGAGCCGAACGAGCCGCTCGAGGACTGGATGCGGCGCTGGGGCGTCACCGACCCGCAGACCGCGCCCGGCGGCCTGACCACCAAGGTGAAGTCACCGCCCCGCCGGGAGGTGCACCTGCTCCAGCGCAAGGAGACCGCGCTCGGCAAGGGCCTCGGCAAGACCACCGGCTGGGTGCACCGCGCCACGCTGCAGGACGCCGGGGTCACCATGCTGCGGGCGGTGGAGTACCTGGGCGTCGACGACGAGGGGCTGCACATCTCCGTGCCCGCCGACCCGCGCGACCCCAAGTCACCCCGCGAGCGCCGGGTGCTCGACGTGGACACGGTGGTGCTCTGCGCCGGCCAGACCTCCGTGCGCGACCTGGTCGCCCCGCTCGAGGAGCGCGGCGTGCGGGTGCACGTCATCGGCGGCGCCGACGTCGCCGCCGAGCTCGACGCCAAGCGCGCTATCAAACAGGCGACCGAGCTCGCCGCCCGCCTCTGACCTAGGGAACCGAACCATGACAAAGCCCGTGACCAAGTACGTGAGCACCCGGGTCGAGAACGGCATCGCGCAGGTACGCCTCGACCGCCCGGACAAGCTCAACGCGCTGACCCTGGACACCCTGGACGACCTGATCCGAACCGCGCGCTGGCTGCGGCGCGACCGCACGCTGCGCGCCGTGGTGATCGCCGGCGAGGGCCCGTCGTTCACCGCCGGCCTGGACATCGCCGGCGCGCTGCGCACGCCCGGCCGCGTCGCGCGGGCGTTCGTGCCCTCGCCCTGGCGCGGCACCAACCGCTTCCAGGAGGCGTGCTGGGCCTGGCGGCGGGTGCCCGTGCCGGTCATCGCGGCCGTGCACGGCCACTGCTACGGCGGCGGCGTCCAGATCGCCCTCGCCGCGGACCTGCGGTTCGCGACGCCCGACTCGAAGTGGTCGGTGCTGGAGGGCAAGTGGGGGATCATCCCCGACATGACCGGCGTCCGCAGCCTCACCGAGGTGGTCGGCGTCGACGTCGCGAAGAAGCTCACCATGACCGCCGAGCAGATTTCCGGTGCCGAGGCGCAGCGCATCGGCCTGGTCACCGAGGTGCACGACGACCCCGTACGGGCCGCCACCGACTTCGCCGAGTCGCTGCTCACCAGGTCGCCGGACGCGATCGCCGCGGCCAAGCGCCTTATCGACGGCGCGCTGACCAGCAGCGCCCGGCGCACCTTCGCCCGGGAGCGGTGGGCGCAGCTCCGGCTGCTGCGCCTGGAGAACACCGGCGTGCTCCGGCGTGCGGTGCAGACCAAGACCACGCCCGAGTTCAAGCCAAGGGCCCGGTGAGCGGGGTCCGTAGGATGCGACCGTGGCACTGAGAAACGCGTTGCTGGTTGCCCTGATCGACCGCGAATCGTCGGGGTACGACCTCGCGAAGAAGTTCAGTGTCTCGGTCGCCAACTTCTGGACCGCGACGCCGCAGCAGCTCTACCGCGAGCTCGAGAAGATGGAGGCGGCGGGCCTGCTGTCGGCGCGCGTGGTCAAGCAGGACAAGCGCCCCGACAAGCGGCTCTTCTCCGTCACCGAGGCGGGGCGGGCCGCCCTGCGCGAGTTCACCCGGCGGGAACCGAAGCCGACCACCGTCCGCGACGAACTCCTGGTGCAGGTGGAGGCGCTGGCGCACGCCGACGTCGCCTGCGTCCGTACCTCGATCCGGTCACACCTCGAGTCCAGCAGCCGGCGCCTCGCCACCTACGAGCGCAGCCTCGCCGAGATCCTGGGCAGCCGCACCGAGGACGAGTTCCTGGCCACCGGCAGCCGGATCGGCCCCTACCTGACGCTGCACCGCGGCATCAGCTTCGAACGGGAGAACATCGCCTGGGGTCGCCGCGCCCTGGACATCCTCGCGCGGCGCTACCCCGATCCCACGCCCGGGTGACCTCCCGTTTCGGGGGATGGGCCGCGGCCGGTTCGCGATCTTAGAGTGCTTCCATGCCGCTCTGCGGTGTTCTGCGCCCGATGGTGTGAGCGCACCCCTCGTCGCCATGTGAGCGGAGCCGTGCCATGTCCGTATTCCGTGCCGCCAACTCCACCACCGCCTGGCCGGCCCCGGCCGACCCGTACGAAGACGGCCCGACCGAACGCCTCGCCTCGGCCGACTCCGACGGCCCGGCCGAGCCGCCGCCGCGTCGCGGCGTCGTCTTCGCCGTGCTCCTGGCGATGCTCGCCCTGCTCGCCTCCGCCGGGTCGGTGCTGATCGCCTGGCGGGCGCTGGGCCGGGCCGAGGAGGCCTTCCACCGCGCACCGGCCCCGGCCGCCGCGCCGCTCACCACGTACGCCGACGAGCGGCTGCGCATCCAGGCCGGGTGCGGCACGACCACCTTCGTCGACCTGGACGAGCCGCGGGTGGACGTGCCGGCGGCGGCCGGCGACCTGCGCTATCAGAGCTGGTGCGAGAAGGGCGCGGGGCCGCGGCTGGCGCTGGGTCCGGGCGCGGCGGCGGGCGGGCGGCCGAAGAGCGCCGACACCGGCAAGGACGGCTGCGCCGCCGCGAGCGCGCTCGGTGCCACCACCGTCCCCGCGAAGAAGGGCCTGGTGCTGTGCGTCCGCACCGGCGCGCGGATGGTGCGGGCGGAGGTCACCGACGTGGGCACCGACGGCACGGCGAGCCTGCGGGCAACCTCATGGGCCGTGCGGTGAGCGCGGGGCGTAGCTGACACAATGTCGGGTGCGCCCTGTGAAATTCTGTGAGGAGACGTTTCCGTGATCCGTACCCATGACGCCGGTAGCCTGCGCGCGAGCCACGCCGGTCAGACGGTGACGCTCGCCGGGTGGGTCGCCCGCCGGCGCGACCACGGAGGCGTCATCTTCGTCGACCTGCGCGACGCCTCCGGCGTCGTCCAGGTGGTCTTCCGCGAGGAGGACGCGCACGCGCTGCGCAACGAGTTCTGCGTGCGGGTCACCGGCGAGGTCACCCAGCGCCCGGACGGCAACGAGAACCCCGAGCTGCCGACCGGCGCCGTCGAGGTCACCGCCGCCGAGCTGGAGGTGCTCTCCGAGGCCGCGCCGCTGCCGCTGCCCGTCGACGACGCCATCACCGCCTCCGACGACCTGCGCCTGAAGTACCGCTACCTGGACCTGCGCCGCAGCGGCCCGTCCGGCGCCCTGAAGCTGCGCAGCCGGGCCAACCAGATCGCCCGCGAGGTGCTGCACGCCCGCGACTTCAACGAGATCGAGACGCCGACCCTGACCCGGTCGACGCCCGAGGGCGCCCGCGACTTCCTGGTGCCCGTCCGCCTCCAGCCCGGCTCCTGGTACGCCCTGCCGCAGTCGCCGCAGCTGTTCAAGCAGCTGCTCATGGTCGCCGGCATGGAGCGCTACTACCAGATCGCCCGTTGCTACCGCGACGAGGACTTCCGCGCCGACCGGCAGCCGGAGTTCACCCAGCTCGACATCGAGATGTCCTTCGTCACCCAGGACGACATCATCGAGCTCGGCGAGGAGCTCGTCGTCAAGCTGTGGGGCGAGCTCGCCGACTACCAGGTGCAGACGCCGATCCCGCGGATCACCTGGACCGACGCGATGAACCGGTACGGCTCCGACAAGCCCGACCTGCGGTACGGCGTCGAGCTGACCGAGCTGACCGCGTACCTGAGCGGCACGTCGTTCCGGGTCTTCGCCGGCGCGATCGACGCCGGTGGCTACGTCGGCGCGGTGGTCATGCCCGGCGGCGCGACGCAGACCCGCAAGGAGCTCGACGGCTGGCAGGACTGGGCCAAGGCCCGCGGCGCGCGCGGCCTGGCCTACGTGGTGCTCGACGCCGAGACCGGCGAGGCGCGCGGCCCGGTGGCCAAGAACCTGTCCGCCGAGCACCTGGCCGGCCTCGGCGACGCGGTCGGCGCCAAGCCCGGCGACGCCATCTTCTTCGCGGCGGCCACCGAGCGGCGCGAGGCGCAGGAGCTGCTCGGCGCGGCCCGCATCGAGATCGCCAAGCGCTCCGGCCTGATCGACGAGTCGACCTGGGCGTTCTGCTGGGTCGTCGACGCGCCCATGTTCGAGAAGACCGACGAGGGCGGCTGGACGGCCGTGCACCACCCCTTCACGTCGCCGAACGCGGAGTGGATGGACAACTTCGAGGAGGCGCCGGACCGGGCGCTGGCCTACGCGTACGACATCGTCGTCAACGGCAACGAGATCGGCGGCGGCAGCGTCCGTATCCACCGCGGCGACGTGCAGAGCCGGGTCTTCGACCTGCTCGGCATCTCCGCCGAGGAGGCACAGGACAAGTTCGGCTTCCTGCTCGAGGCGTTCAAGTACGGCCCGCCGCCGCACGCCGGCATCGCGCTCGGCTGGGACCGCACCTGCATGCTGCTGTCCGGCAACGAGTCGATCCGCGAGGTCATCGCGTTCCCGAAGACCCGCGGCGGCTTCGACCCGCTGACCGGCGCGCCGACCCCGGTCACCGCGCAGCAGCGGCTGGAGGCCGGCATCGACGCCAAGCCGAAGCCCACCACCGCGACCCCGGGCACCGACGGCGCCGCCGTACCGGTGAAGCACTCGAACTGAGCCGGTGGCCCGCAAGGGTGATGATGTCCCGGTGGGCACGGAGGAAGACCTGGGGCGGCCGTCCTGGCGCAAGCTGAGCCAGGGCGAGCGCCACTGGCCGTACACCGCGGCGATCGTCGCGATGATCGGGTTGCAGGTCGCTCTGCCGGACCGCTACAACCTCGGCGCGTGGTGGGCGCTGCCCGCGATCGAGATCGTCGTCATCGTGCTGCTGGTGGCGGCGAACCCGCGCCGGCTGGAGCGCCGCACGCCGGCGCTGCGCCGGCTCAGCCTCCTGCTGATCGGGGTCGCCAGCCTCGGCACCGCCTGGTCGGTGTTACGGCTGGTCGAGGAGCTCACCACCGGGCAGGGCGCCGGCAGCGCGGCCCGGTTGCTGGGCAGCGGCGCCGCGATCTGGCTGATCAACGTGCTGACGTTCGCGGTCTGGTACTGGGAGCTGGACCGGGGCGGGGCGCCGGCGCGGGCGGCCGGCACCGACCCCTACCCGGACTTCCTCTTCCCGCAGATGACCTCGCCCGCCATGGTGCCGCCGCACTGGCGGCCGCAGTTCGCCGACTATCTGTACCTGGCGTTCACCAACGCGACCGCGTTCAGCCCGACCGACACGATGCCGCTGTCGCGCTGGGCGAAGCTGACGATGATGCTGGAGGCGACGATCTCGCTGGTCACGGCCGCCCTGGTGATCGCGAAGGCGGTCAACGCCCTGGGCTGAACGCCCGTTGCACAAGATCCTTGCACAAAATGTGTGCACAAGTACCATGTGTCCATGGAGCCCACGCAGGTCCGCCTCGACAACAAGCAGATCCAGGTGCTCGCCCACCCGCTGCGCGCCCGCCTGCTCAGTCAGCTGCGGCTCGACGGCGCGGCCACCGCCACGAAGCTGGCCGCGGACCTCGACACCAACACCGGCGCGACCAGCTACCACCTGCGCCGGCTCGCCGAGGCCGGGCTCGTCATCGAGGAGCCGGGCGCGGGGCGGGGCCGCGAGCGGTGGTGGCGGTCGGCGCACGACATCAGCAGCTGGCAGCGCGACTCGTTCGCCGGCGACCCGGACGCGCTCGCCGCCTCCGACTGGCTGGACGGCTTCCACCTGCGGCACCTCGTCGACCGCGTCGAGCGCTGGCAGGGCGTCCGCGCCGACGAGTCGCCGCGGTGGCGCACCGCGGCCGGCTTCTCCGACTACCTGCTCAACCTCGGCACCGAGCAGCTCACCGCCCTGACGGCCGAGCTCGACACGGTCATCGAGCGGTACCGCGCGCTCGGCGGCACCGACCCGGCCCCGGACGCCCGCCAGGTCCTGCTCTACGTCTATACGGTGCCGAGGGTGGAGTAGTTTGCGCGCGACCACCACCGGGGTATCAGCACCACAAGTGCTCTCGTCCCCCCGGAGGAACCCATGCTCGCCATCGCCGCCGCCGTCGTCTTCGGCATCTACCTGCTGCTCGACCTGCTCGACGTCAAGAACACGGACCTGTTCAACTTCCCGACGTTCGCGTCGCTCGGGCTGCTGCTGCTCTCCCTCTACCTGGCCGGCGTCGGCGCCGGGCCGCGCTCCGGCACCGGCACGGGCCGCCGCTTCTACGGCCGCCGCCCCGGGCGCGGCTGATCACCCGATTTCGGCACCCGGCCCGCCTTCGCGTGCATTTCCGGCACGCGAGGGCGGGCCGGTACTGTCGGTGCCGACATGGAATTCGACGGACTGTTCCCGCTGAACGAGCCGGGCGGCGTCCGCACCGCGCCACCGGCGGGTGCGGAGTCCGCCGGCTTCACCGCCTGGTCGGCCGACTCGCCGCTGCCCGTCCGGATGCGCCCGGCCGGCCTGGACGAGCTCGTCGGCCAGCAGCACCTGCTCGCGCCCGGCGCCCCGCTGCGCCAGCTGGTCACCGGCACCACGCCGATGTCGGTGATCCTGTGGGGTCCGCCCGGCACCGGCAAGACCACGATCGCCCACCTCGTCGCCGGCGCCACCGACCGGAGGTTCGTCGCGATGTCGGCGCTGACCGCCGGGGTCAAGGACGTCCGCGCGGTCATCGACACCGCCCGCCGCCAGCGCCGCGCCGGCGGCCCGCCGACCGTGCTGTTCATCGACGAGGTGCACCGCTTCAGCAAGACCCAGCAGGACTCGCTGCTCTCGGCCGTCGAGGACCGCACCGTGACGCTGCTGGCCGCGACCACCGAGAACCCCTACTTCTCCGTCATCTCGCCGCTGCTGTCCCGCTGCGTGCTGCTCACGCTCCAGGCGCTCGGCGAGGACGACGTGCGGCAGCTGATCCGCCGCGCGGTCACCGACCCGCGCGGCCTGGGCGGCGCGGTCACGCTCGCCGCCGACGCCGAGGACCATCTGGTACGCCTGGCAGGCGGCGACGTCCGCAAGGCGCTGACCGCGCTCGAGGCGGCGGCCGGGTCCGCGCAGGCGCAGCAGGCCGCCGAGATCGACCTGGCCACCGCGGAGAAGGCGGTCGACGTCGCCGCCATCCGGTACGACCGTGACGGCGACGCCCACTACGACGTGACAAGCGCGTTCATCAAGAGCATGCGCGGCTCCGACCCGGACGCGGCGCTGCACTGGCTGGCCCGGATGCTGGTGGCCGGCGAGGACCCGCGGTTCATCGCCCGGCGCATCGTGATCTTCGCGAGCGAGGACGTCGGCATGGCCGATCCGCAGGCGCTGCTTGTCGCCACGGCGGCCGCGCAGGCGGTCCAGTCGGTGGGCCTGCCGGAGGCGCAGCTCAACCTCGCGCAGGCGGTGGTGCACCTGGCGACGGCCCCGAAGTCCAACAGCGTGACGACCGCCCTCGGCGCTGCGATGGCCGACGTCCGCGCCGGACGCGGCGGTGCCGTGCCGGCTGCGCTGCGCGACTCGCACTACGCTGGCTCGCGTGGCCTCGGTCACGGCACCGGCTACCGCTATCCACACGACGACCCCAAGGGTGTTGTTAGGCAGCAGTATGTGCCGGATGATCTGATCGGCGTGGACTACTACGACCCGACTGACCACGGGGCGGAACGCGCGGTCGGCGAGCGGTTGCCCCGCCTGCGCAGAATCGTCCGGGGCCCGTCCTACCAGGGGCCGCCACCCCTGGGCGGGAGCGGCTCGCCTTCGGGCGGGGCCGGTTCGTCTCCGGGCGGGATTGGCTCGCCTTCGGGCGGGGCTGGCTCTTCCCCGGGCAGGAGTGGCTCGCCCTCGGGCGGGGCCGGCTCGTCTCCGGGCGGGATTGGCTCGCCTTCGGGCGGGGCCGGATCTTCCCCGGGCGCGAGTGGCTCGCCTTCGGGCGAGAGCAAGGCGAACGGTCCGTCTGCCGGCGGGCCCGAGGCGAACGACAGCGGCGTAGCCGCTGGAGAGGACCAGCCGTGAGCAGGCGCGGTGCCGACAGGCCCGACGACGACGCCGACCAGCGCGAACAGGCCGGCAAGAGCCGCCGCCTCTTCGGTCGCGGCCGGCCGGAGGCCGTCGAGCCCGTCGAGGTGCCCCGCGAGGAGACCGGCTGGCTCGACGACCTGCGCACCGCCAAGGAGGAGCGCTCGGCGATCGGCCCCGGCGCCTCCGGCGCCCGCACCAGCAAGAGCGGCCGCAGCGCACCGGGCCCGGACGACCCGGTCGACGACTCGCCGTTCCCGGTCGCCCCCCGGTCCCCGGCGGGACCGCCCTCCTCGGCGCCCGTCAGCGGCGCCCGCCCGCCGGGCCGCGCGCCCGGTTCCGGTGAGCACGCGACCGGCGCCTGGCAGTCGCCACCCGGCCAGAGCGTGCCGGGCCGGCCCGTGCCCGGTCAGCCCGTGCCCGGCCAGTCCATGCCCGGCCAGTCCATGCCCGGCCAGTCCATGCCCGGCCAGCCCATGCCCGGCCAGTCCATGCCCGGCCAGGCGCCGCCCCGCCGTGGTGCGGCACCGGCCGAGCCCGCCGGCCGGCACGCACCGATCGACCGGAGCGAGCCGGGCATCCGGCCGCCGGGCCGGCGCGCCGCCCCGCCCGTGCCCGACCCGAACGACCCGCCGGCACCCGGCCACGGTCGCCGGCAGATCGAGCCGGGACAGGCCGGCGGCCGCCTGCCGACCGGATCCTTCAACACCGTCGGTCCCGCACCGGGCGTGCCCGCCTCCGGCAACGCGCCCGAGGTCCCGGCGGCGCGTCCGGTCTCGCCCGGCCGCCCCGGCCCGGCCGCCCCGGTCTCCGGCGGACGCCGCGGCGCGATGCCGCCACCCGCCGGGGCGGGCCCGCTCCCGGGCCGCCCGGTCTCGCCCGCTAGCCGGGCCGCCCGGCATCAGGAACCCGGCCGCCCGGCCGGTCACGCCCGTCCCGACCAGCCCGGCGCGCCCGGGCCGGTCTCGCCGGCGCCCGGCCGCGGCCGCGCCGACCAGGGCGGTTACCCGCCCGGCCGCCCCGGCGGCGACCAGCCCGGCTTCGGCGCCGGCCGCCCCGCCGGCGACCCGTCCGGTTTCGCGCCGCCCGGGCGCCCCAGCGCCGCGCCGGTGTCCGGCGGCCGCACGGGTGCCGGTACGGGCCGGCGGGCCCGCCCCGACGGCCCCGCCCAGGTCCCGCCGGGCCAGGCCGGCATGGGCCCGGTTCGTGGCGGTCACGCCGCCCCGGAGCAGTCCGGCCCGGTTCGTGGCGGTCACGCCGCACCCGAGCAGACCGGCCCGGTTCGTGGCGGTCACGCCGCACCCGAGCAGACCGGCTCGGTTCGTGGCGGCCATGCCGCGCCCGAGCAGACCGGCGGCCACGCCGCGCGCGACGAGATCGGCGGCTTCGCGACCGGCAGCCGGGCCACCGTGCGCCCGGCCGGCGGCTCCAGCCGCCCGGTCTCGGCGGTGCCCAACGAGTCGTTCGGCTCGCGCAACGCCGCCTCCGCGCACGCCCGCCCCGAGCACCCGGCGGAGCCGGCCGGCCGCCACGGCCGCCCGGATGCCGGACCGCAGTCCGGCGAGGCCTTCGGCCACCACTCCGGCGCGATGCCGCCAGCGGGCCGGCCGGGAGCCCGCCCCGGCGGCCAGCACGGCGCACCCGACCCCGACGACGATCCCGGCACCGGCGCCGTGGGACGCCGCGGCGCACAGGGCCCGCGCGGCCGTGGCGCACCCGACCAGCCCGGCCGGGCCGGGCGCGGTGCCGTGCCGCCGCCGGGCACCGGCGGCCAGCCCGCCCGCGCGTCCGCCTCCGTGATGCCGCCCGTCGTGCCGGGGCGCGAGGGCGTGCGAACGCCCGCCGTGCCCGGCCGAGCGGGTGCCATGGCGGGCAGCGCCTCCGGCGTCATCGGCACGACCGGCCAGATCGCCCGTGCCGGCGAGGCCGCCGACCGGGCGGCCGCGGCCCGCGGCGCCGGCCGCGCGCCCCGCACCGGTCCGCAGCAGGGCCGGCCGGGCCGACCCGGCGCGAACCCGCCCGCCGGCGGCCAGCCCGGCGTGGGTCAGCCCGGCGTGGGTCAGCCCGGCGCGGGCCAGCCTGGCGCGGGCCAGCACAGCGCCGGCCAGCCCGGCCCGGGCCAGCACGACACGGGTCAGCGCGGCACGGGTCAGCACAGCGCCGGCCAGCCCGCTCCAGGCCAGCACAGCGCAGTTCAGCCGGGTGGCCAGGGTCAGCCCGGCGCCGGTCGTCCCGGCATGGGCCAGCCCGGAGCCGGTCGTCCCGGCGCGGGCGCGGGTCGTCCCGGAGCGGGTCGTCCCGGCGCGGGCCAGCCCGGTGTCGGTCAGCCCGGTGTCGGCCAGCCTGGGGTCGGCCAGCCTGGGGTCGGCCAGCCTGGGGTCGGCCAGCCTGGGGTCGGTCAGCCTGGGGTCGGTCAGCCCGGAGTCGGCCTGCCCGGTGCCGGACAGCAGCCTGGCGCCGGCCAGCCCGGGCAGCGGCAGCAGCCGCCGGGCCGGGCGGGTGCCCAGCCGGGTCCGGGTCAGCAGTCCGGAGGCCGTGCGGCCCCGGGCCGGCAGACGGCCGGGCGTGCCGCGCCCGGACAGCAGCCCCGCGGCACGACGGGCCCCGGCCAGCCGGCCGCCTTCGCCGGCCCCGGCCAGCAGGGCACGGGCCCGGTCGAGGCCGGCCAGCACAGCGCCGGCCTGGTCCGCCCGGCGCCCGGCGGTGCCGGTCCAGGCCAGCCGCCGAACGCACCCGGACGTGCCGGTCCAGGCCAGCCCCCGAACGCACCCGGCCGTAATCCGAAGGCACCCGCCGACCAGCCGGGCGCGGCCCGTCCCGGTCAGCCCGGGACCTTCGGCGGTCCCGGCAAGCCTGGCGGCCTCTCCGGCCCGGGCCGGCCGAGCGGCCTTCCCGGTCAGCCCGGCGGCCTTCCCGGTCAGCCCGGCGGCCTTCCCGGTCAGCCCGGCGGCCTTCCCGGTCAGCCCGGCGGCCTTCCCGGTCAGCCCGGCGGCGTTCCCGGTCAGCCCGGCGGCCCGGCCGCCGGACGGCCGGACGGCCCGCCGCGCCCCGGCCAGCCGGACGGCGACGACTTCGGCGGCACCGGTGCGCGCCGCCCCACCAGCCTCGGCGACACCGGCCGGCCCGCCCGCGGCGCCGGCGCTGTGCCCCCGGTGCGCGGCACCGGCGCGGTGCCGCCCGGACCCGGCGCCGGCCAGGCCCCGCCGCCCGGAGTCGCCGTCAGGCCGGTGTCGCCCGGTCGTGGTGGCCCCGACGTTCCGCGTGGTCGTGGTGGTGCTGATCTTCTGCCGGGTCGTGGCACGGCGGATGTGCCGCCGGGTGTCGCGGTGAGGCCGGTGTCGCCCGCTCGTGGTGGCCCCGATGTCCCGCGTGGTCGTGGTGGTGCTGATCTTCTGCCGGGTCGTGGCACGGCCGACGTGCCGCCCGGCCGCGGCCCCGGTGCCGCCGGTGAGCTCGCCGTGCGGGGCACCGGGCAGGTCCCGCCGCCGCCGCCGGTGCGGGCGAAGGCGGCCGCCGCGGTGGCCGTACCCCCGGTCGGTGAACCCTCCGGTGCCGGGCGCGCGACCGCGCCGCGGCCCGCCGTGGCGGTCATCGAGGACGAGGACTCGCCGGGCGGCCTGCGGGGCGCCGGGTCCGAGCTGCGCGCGCAGCTGCGCGAGAAGCGCCGCCTGCGGGTACTGACCCTGGTCACGCTGAGCGTCGTCGTGCTCGGGCTGCTCCCGCTGGTCTTCGGCATCCGCTCGACGACCCGGGATCCGGTCTTCAACTCCCTCGACGCCCTGAGCGTGCCCGGCTGGGCCGACAAGGACGTCGAGGACCGCAGCAGCGGCAGCCGGTGGTGCTTCCTCGACTGCCGGTTCCGGGAGCGCACCGCGCAGTCCGACCGGCCGTTCGAGGAGACCGACAAGGTCTACTCGACGGCCCTGGCCTCGGCCGGCTGGAAGGCGCGCGGCGGCGAGTGCGCGGAGCAGCCCACCACCTCCGGCAAGTACACCTGCTGGACCCGGGACGAGTTCACTCTGGACCTGTGGGTCCGGCTGCCCGAGTGCGCCGTCGACGCCGTCGCCGCGCAGGATCCGGCCACCCTGCCGTCCACCGGGCCCGACGGGGTGGTGGCCACCGCCGACCCGTCGAAGTGCACGGGATCGACCGTCAGCATCAAGGTGCAGAATGCGATCACCGACCAGCGTGGCAAGCCCGAACCGGCCGTCGATCCGTCCCTCGTCGGCGAGACGCCCGACCCCGTGCTGACGAACGATCCCCTGCTCGAGCCGACACCGAAGGCTTCGTGACGCGCTTGCCGGTCACGGACGGTAGGGTCTGCACGTTGTCACGCTGTGAGGGCATCGTCAGTAGAGGAGACGTGTAGATGGACGTAACCGCCGGAGAAATCGCAGGCCTGATCGCGGCGGGCGCGTTTCTGATGCTCGTCCTGGTGCTGGCCGTGCCGATCCTCAAGCTGCGGCACACGGTCGACGCCGCCACTCAGGCGATCAACGACCTGAACGACCGGACCGGCCCGGTGCTCGGCAACGTCAACGAGACGGTGGAGAACGTCAACACCGCGCTCGGCCAGGTTCAGGTCACTTTGGACGGCGTGAACGTGCAGCTCGCCAAGGTGGACACGATGACGGAGCACGCGCAGAACGTCACCGCGAGCGTGGCGAACCTGGCCACGGTGGTGTCCGCCGCGGCCGCCAATCCGTTGATCAAGGTGGCCTCGTTCGGGTACGGCCTGCGCAAGGCGACCGCCGCCCGCCGGCACGCCGAGGAGGAGCGCGAGGTCCGCGCCACCCTCAAGCAGCGCCGCAAGGCCGCCCGCGCAGCTCGCTGATCATTTTCGAACCGGGAAGGAAGACCGCCATGAAGCGGCTGCTCTGGCTGGGTGTCGGCCTGGCCGTCGGCGCCATCATCGTGCGCAAGGTCACCCGCAAGGCCAACGAGTTCACTCCGACCGGCATCGCCACCTCGCTTTCGGAATCCGCTGGCGGTCTCGTCGAGTCGCTGCGTAACTTCGTGGAGGACGTCCGCGAGGGTATGGCCGAGCGCGAGGAGGAGATCCACGAGGCCTTCGCCGCGGGCGAGCTCTACCAGGACAAATTCGCCGAGCTGCGCGAGGACGCGCAGGACGGCACACCCGGGCGGCAAGCCCAGGAGGGTCAGCGATGAAGACGGCGGAGATCAAGCGGCGCTTTCTTGCGCATTTCGAGGCCAACGGGCACACGGTCGTGCCGAGTGCCCCGCTGCCGGCTATCGAGGACCCGAACCTGCTGTTCATCAACGCCGGCATGGTGCAGTTCGTGCCGTTCTTCCTCGGCCAGCGCACCCCGCCGTACGAGCGGGCGGCGAGCGTGCAGAAGTGCATCCGGACGCCGGACATCGACGAGGTGGGCAAGACCTCGCGGCACGGCACGTTCTTCCAGATGAACGGCAACTTCTCGTTCGGCGACTACTTCAAGGCGGAGGCGATCCGCCTCGCCTGGGAGCTGTCGACCAACACGGTCGACAAGGGCGGCTTCGGGCTGGACCCGAGCCGGGTCTGGGCGACCGTCTACCTCGACGACGACGAGGCCTTCGAGATGTGGCGCGCCACCGGCGTGCCCGCCGAGCGGATCGTGCGCCGGGGCAAGAAGGACAACTGGTGGCACATGGGCATTCCCGGGCCCGGCGGCACCTGTTCCGAGCTGTTCTACGACCGCGGCCCCGAGTACGGCAAGGAGGGCGGCCCGGAGGTCGACGAGGACCGGTACATGGAGTACTGGAACCTCGTCTTCATGCAGTACGAGATCACCGACGTGAAGAGCAAGGACACCTTCACGATCGTCAGTGATCTGCCCAAGAAGAACATCGACACCGGCATGGGCCTGGAGCGGGTCGCGTCGATCCTCCAGGGCGTCGACAACCTCTACGAGATCGACGAGGTCAAGCCGATCCTGGCGCGGGCGGCGGAGCTGTCCGGCAAGGTGTACGGCGCGCACTCGGGCCACGAGGCCGGCACGTCGCACCCCGACGACGTGCGGCTGCGGGTGATCGCGGACCACGTCCGCACCACGCTGATGCTCATCGGCGACGGCGTGACCCCGTCGAACGAGGGCCGCGGCTACGTGCTGCGCCGCATCATGCGCCGCGCGATCCGGGCGATGCGCCTGCTCGGCTGGCAGGGCGCGACGTTCCCCGAGCTGCTGCCGGTGGCCCGCGACTGCATGTCGCCCTCGTACCCGGAACTGGCGGAGGAGTTCGTCCGGATCTCCACGTACGCGTACGCGGAGGAGGAGGCGTTCCTGTCCACGCTGCGCGCGGGCACGACGATCCTCGACTCGGCGATCACCGAGACCAAGCGGTCCGGCGGGGCGAAGCTGAGCGGCGCGCAGGCGTTCCAGCTGCACGACACGTACGGCTTCCCGATCGACCTGACCCTGGAGATCGCGGCCGAGCAGGGCCTCGACGTCGACCGGGAGGGCTTCCGCCGGCTGATGGCCGACCAGCGGTCCCGCGCGAAGGCGGACGCGGCCGCGCGCAAGTCGGGTCACGCGGACCTGTCGGCGTACCGGTCGATGCTCGACGACGGCGGCCCGGTGGAGTTCACCGGCTACGCGGAGGTCACCCGCGAGTCGCGGGTGCGCGCGCTGCTCGGCGCGGGCGGCAAGAGCGTTGCGGCGGCGGGCGAGGGCGACTACGTCGAGCTGGTGCTCGACACGACCCCGTTCTACGCGGAGGGCGGCGGCCAGCAGGCCGACACCGGCGTGATCAACGTCGGCGGCGGCCAGGTCGAGGTCGTCGACGTGCAGCAGCCGCTGCCGGGCCTGATCGTGCACAAGGCGCGGGTCCTGCGCGGCGAGGTGCGCGCGGGTGAGACGGGCTTCGCCGAGATCGACGTGACCCGGCGCAAGGCGATCTCCCGCTCGCACACGGCGACGCACCTGATCCACCAGACCATGCGCGCGTTCCTCGGCGAGTCGGCGACCCAGGCGGGTTCGCTGAACGCGCCGGGCCGGCTGCGCTTCGACTTCAACACCCCGGGTGCCGTCTCGGCCTCGGTGCTGCACGACGTCGAGCAGCAGGTCAACGAGGTGCTGCTGCGCGACCTCGAGGTACATGCGTTCATCACCACCCAGGAGGAGGCGCGCCGGCTCGGCGCGATGGCCCTGTTCGGGGAGAAGTACGGCGATGAGGTCCGCGTGGTTGAAGTCGGCGACTACGCGCGTGAACTCTGCGGCGGCACGCACGTGGCCCGCTCGGGTCAGCTCGGCCTGGTGAAGATCCTCAACGAGTCGTCGATCGGCGCCGGCGTACGCCGGGTCGAGGCGCTGGTCGGCATCGACGCGTTCGGCTTCCTGGCCAAGGAGCACCTGCTCGTCGCGCGGCTCGCGGAGCTGTTCCGGGTGCCGGGCGACCAGGTCGCGGACCGGGTCGAGCAGACCGTGACGGCGCTGCGCGACGCGGAGAAGGAGCTCGAGAAGATGCGCGCGCAGCTCGTGCTCGGCGGCGCGGGCGCGCTGGCCGAGCAGGCCCGCGATCTGCACGGCGTCGCGTACGTCGGCGCCGAGGCGCCCGAGGGCGCGGCGGCCAACGACGTGCGTACCCTGGCGCAGGAGATCCGAGGCAAGATCGATTCTGCCCGCCCGGCGGTGGTCGCGGTCGCGGCCCGGTCGAACGGTAAGGCGTCACTGATTGTAGCGATCAACGCAGCTGCGCGGAGTCGCGGCCTGTCGGCGGCCGATCTTGTGAAGGGCGCCCTTTCCGGGCGGGGCGGCGGCAACGCGGACCTCGCGCAGGGCGGCGGCGTGCCCGCTGACCAGGTAAATCAGCTTTTGGCGGCGGTGGAGAAGGCGGTCGGCGAGGCTGCCTGAGAGAGAGGCCGGCTCAATGAACGCGTTGCCGCGGGGTAGGCGGCTGGGCGTAGATGTGGGTAAGGTCCGCGTCGGGGTCGCACTCAGTGACCCTGACGGGATCTTGGCCACCCCCCTGGTCACAGTTGCCCGTGACATGGGTGCGGCGCCCGACGCCGTCCCCGGCGACATAGCTGAGCTCGTGCGCCTCGTGGGGGAACACGAGGCGGTGCAGATCGTCGTCGGCCTTCCCGTGCGCCTCAATGGCGCCGAGGGGGCTGCCGCCATCGACATTCGTGCGTACGCTGGGCGACTGGAACGTGCGGTCGGGCATGTTCCGGTCGTTCTGACGGACGAGAGGATGTCGACCGTGGTCGCGACCCGTAGGCTTGCCGAACGTGGCGTCCGAGGGAAGCGTCAGCGGGCGGTCGTCGACCAGGCGGCCGCGGTGGAGATCCTGCAGAGCTGGCTGGACGCGCAGCGGAGGCAGACGAGATGATCGACGAGCTGGACCTGGCGTTCGACGAGCAGGTCGACAAGACCAAGCCACGCCACCGGCGGGGCTCGCGTGGCTCGAAGGGTAAGGGTGGCCGGTCCACCGTCGCCTTCCTGATGGTGTTCATGCTGCTTGGCGTGCTCGGCGTCGGTGGATATCTCGGCTACGAGAAGGTCAAGGGCTTCTTCACGGCGGCCGACTACGACGGCCCGGGCACCGACCCGGTGCAGGTCACGATCGCCAAGAACGCCACGCTCACCGACATCGGCAACACCCTTGTCGACGCCGACGTGGTGAAGAGCACGGCCGCGTTCACCGAGGCGGCGGACCAGAACCCCAAGGGCAAGAACATCCAGTCGGGCACCTACAACCTGCGCAAGCAGATGGCGGCCGAGCAGGCCGTCACGCTGCTGCTCGACCCGAAGTCCCGGGTGGTCGCCGGCGTGGTGATCCCCGAGGGCAAGACCGCCCGGCAGACCTACGAGCTCCTCGCGAAGGGCACCGGCCTGCCGCTGAAGGACTTCCAGGAGGCGGCGAAGGATCCGGCGGCGCTGGGCGTGCCCGACTTCTGGTACAAGCGCCGCGACGGCAAGAAGGCGGCGACCACCAGCGTCGAGGGCTTCCTGTTCCCGGACACCTACGAGTTCCCGCCGAAGTCCACCGCGACGGAGATCCTCAGCATCATGGTGCAGCGGTTCATGACCGTCACCGGCGATCTCAAGTTCGTCGACAAGGTGCAGAACAACCTGTCGGTCTCGCCGTACGAGGCGTTGATCGTGGCGTCGCTGAGCCAGGCGGAGGCGGGCATCGCGGCGGACTACCCGAAGGTCTCCCGGGTGGCCTACAACCGGGCATACAAGGAAAAGATGCCGCTCCAGTTCGACGTGACCACGAACTACTGGCTCGACCTGCAGGACAAGAGCGGCAAGCACTCCGGCCAGATGACCCAGGCCGAGCTGGAGGACCCGAAGAACCCGTACACGACGGAGCTGCGGGTCGGCCTGCCGCTCGGCCCGATCAACAGCCCGGGCGAGGCGGCGCTCAAGGGCGCCGAGGCGCCGGCCGCCGGACCGTGGCTGTTCTTCGTCGCGGTGGACAAGACCGGCAGGTCGGCGTTCGCCACCACCAACGCCGAGCACGAGGCCAACATCCAGAAGGCCTGCAAGAACGGCATCCCGCTCTGTTGACGGACCGGCTACAGCCCTGTCGTGCCGCGGTCTGCGGCAAGCCGATCGGTCATTCGCTGTCCCCGGTGATCCACAATGCCGGCTTCGCGGCCGCCGGGCTGCGGAGCTGGACGTACACGTCCTTCGAGTGCGCCGAGGCCGAGCTGGGCGACCTGGTGGCCGGGCTCGGCCCCGAGTGGGCCGGCCTGTCGCTGACGATGCCGCTGAAGGAGGCGGGCCTCGCGCTCGCCGCGGCGGCGTCGCCGGTCGCGGTCGCGACCGGCGCGGCCAACACTCTGGTACGCCGGCCGGACGGCACCTGGTACGCCGACAACACCGACGTGCCGGGGATGATCCGCGTGCTCGAGGACGCGGGCCTGCGTCGCGGGCCGGCGGTGACCGTCCTGGGTGGCGGCGGCACGGCCCGCGCGGCGCTCGCGGCGGCGGCCGGGTTCGGCGCCACCGAGGTGACGGTGGTGACCCGCCGGCCCGAGGCGAGGGACGAGCTGGCACCGGCCGCGGCGGCCCTCGGCGTGACGATCGTCGGCCGGGACTGGTCGCGGGCGGCGTCCGCCTTCGACGCCGACGCGGTGATCTCGACGGTGCCGAAGGGCGCGGCGGACGAGTTGGCGACCGCCGTGCGGTTCTCGCCGGGCGCCGTGCTGTTCGACGCGATCTACGACCCCTGGCCGACCCCGCTCGCCGCCGCGGCGCAGCGCCAGGGCGTGCGGGTGGTGTCCGGGCTCGACCTGCTGCTGGCGCAGGCGCTGGGCCAGTTCGAGCAGTTCACCGGTGTGGTGCCGGCGCCGGAGAGCGCCATGCGCGCGGCGCTGACCGCGGCCGCCGGCAGCAGGTGAGCCGGCTCCGGCGGCCGGCGACAGGTCCGTAAGGCGGGACGGCGGCCACCTGAAGGCGTCCGGCGCGGCGACCGTGCCAGACTGTGACTCGTGTTGCGTTGGCTGACCGCAGGTGAATCCCATGGCCCCGCGCTCGTCGCGCTCCTCGAAGGGGTGCCCGCCGGTGTGCGGGTGACGAGTGCGGACATCGGCCGCGACCTCGCGCGCCGCCGTCTCGGCTACGGCCGGGGCGCGCGGATGGCGTTCGAGCAGGACGAGATCGAGATCATCGGCGGCGTACGCCACGGTGTCACGCTCGGTAGTCCGGTCGCTATCCGCGTCGGCAACTCGGAGTGGCCGAAGTGGCGCACGGTCATGTCCGCCGACCCCGTCGACCCGGACGAGCTCGCGGCGCAGGCCCGCAACGCGCCGCTGACCCGCCCCCGGCCGGGCCACGCCGACCTGGCCGGCATGCAGAAGTACGGCCACACCGACGCCCGGCCGATCCTCGAGCGCGCCAGCGCCCGGGAGACCGCGGCCCGCGTCGCCGTCGGCGTGGTCGCCAAGGCGATCGTCCAGCAGGCGCTGGGCATCGACATCGTCTCGCACGTCATCGAGCTGGGCTCGGTCGCGGCGAAGGCGGGCCTGGTTCCCCGGCCCGAGGACGCCGACCGGATCGACGCCGACCCGCTGCGCTGCCTCGACCCGGAGGCGAGCGCCCGGATGGTGGCCGAGGTCGACGCGGCGAAGAAGGACGCGGACACCCTCGGCGGCATCGTCGAGGTGCTCGCCTGGGCCGTGCCGCCGGGCCTCGGTTCGCACGTGCAGTGGGACCGCAAGCTGGACGCCCGCCTGGCCACCGCCCTGATGTCGATCCAGTCCGTCAAGGGCGTGGAGATCGGCGACGGGTTCACCCAGGCCCGCTCGCGCGGCTCGGTCGCCCACGACGAGATCATCCCGACCGCGGACGGCGTGCGCCGGATCACCGACCGGGCCGGCGGCCTGGAGGGCGGCATCACCAACGGGGAGAACCTGCGGGTCCGTGCCGCGTTGAAGCCGATCTCCTCGCTGAACCGCGCCCTGCAGACCGTCGACGTCAACACGGGCGAGGCCACCACCGCGATCAACCAGCGCTCGGACGTCTGCGCGGTGCCGGCCGGCGCGGTGGTCGCGGAGTCCATGGTCGCGCTGGTGCTGGCCGAGGCGGCGACGGAGAAGTTCGGCGGCGACTCGGTCACCGAGATGCGCCGCAACCTGGCCGGCTACCTCGACAGTCTGCTGATCCGCTGATGGCGCCCGTCGCGGTCGTCGTCGGGCCGCCCGGCGCGGGCAAGACCACGGTCGGCCTGGCGGCCGCGGCGCTGCTCGGCGTCGAGTTCGCGGACACCGACCACCTGATCGAGGTCCGGGCGGGCAAGCCGATCCCGGAGATCTTCTTCGACGACGGCGAGCCGGCCTTCCGCGCCCTCGAGCGCGCCGTGATCGCCGAGACCCTCGGCTCCTTCGAGGGCGTGCTGGCGCTCGGCGGCGGCGCGATCCTGCACGAGGGCACCCGCGAGGCGCTGCGCGGGCACACCGTCGTGTTCCTCTCGGTCGAGCTGTCCGACGCGGTCAAGCGGGTCGGGCTCGGTGTTGGCCGCCCGCTGCTGAGCATCAACCCGCGGGCGACCCTGAAATACCTGATGGAGGAGCGCCGCCCGCTCTACGCGTCGGTGGCGACGCACACGATCGCCACCGACGCCCGCGAGCCCGACGAGATCGCGGCCGAGCTAGTGGCACTTCTCAAGAACGCCGGCTAGCGCGTCCGGCTCGCTCAGCATCGGCCAGTGCCCGGTGGGCAGCGGGACGATCTCGGCCGTGGTGAGGCCCGCGAAGAACGGGTGGCCGGCGGCCATCATCTCCGTGACCGCCTCGATCGGGAGGCTGCAAGACACCAGCGTGGTCGGCAGGTCCTCGGAGGTGGCCCGGGCGCCGAGCGGCTGCACCACCGACGCGGCCGGGTGCGGCGTGCCGCGGGTCCGCAGCAGCGTCAGTGCGGCCTCGTCGAGCCCGGCGAGCAGCGCCGGGTCCTTCTCGGTGTCCCACTCGCGCGGCGGCACCGAGTCGCCCTCGGGCGCGGGCCCCGGCGTCATCGAGGCCTGGGTCGCGCCGACGGGCAGGGGCCCGCTGTCCACGTAGACCACCCGGGCGACCCGGTCCTTGAGCCGCAGGGCCGCGGCGCTGACCGGCAGGCCGCCGTAGCTGTGCCCGACAAGCACCACGTCGCGCAGGTCCTCGGCCAGGACCAGCCGGACGATGTCCTCGGTGTGCAGGTCCAGGTCGGTGCCGGGGCCGAGCAGGTGCGCGCGGTCGGCGACCCCGGTCAGCGTCAGCGGGTAGACCTCGTGCCCGGCGTCGCGCAGGGCCGCGGTCACGTCGCGCCACGCCCAGGCGCCGATCCACATGCCAGGAACCAGTACGTATGTCGTCATGCCCACCACGCTAGAGCCAATACCGGACGCTTCCCGCCCGGTTTGAAGGGGCAGAATCGGGAACATGCCACATCCCGCCTCGCGCGTCCTCGCCATGTTGGAGCTCCTCCAGGCACACCGCCGGATGACCGGGGGAGACCTCGCCGCGCGCCTGCGCGTCGACGAGCGCACCGTCCGCCGGTACGCGGGGACCCTCGCCGAGCTGGGCATCCCGGTGACCTCCGAGCGCGGCCGGTACGGCGGCTACCGGTTGCTGCCGGGCTTCAAGCTGCCGCCGCTGATGCTCACCGACGACGAGGCGGTGGCGGTGATGCTCGGGCTGATCGCCGCCGACCGGATCGGGCTGGCCGAGGGCTCGGCGGCGAACACCGCGGCCGAGGCGAAGATCACGCGGGTGCTCCCGGCCGCGCTGGCCGAGCGGCTGGCGGCGCTGCGGGCCAGCCTCGGCCTGACGATCCGCGGACCGGCGCCGCGCGAGCCGCAGCCGGCGCCCGGCGCCGGCGAGCCCGCGGCCGCCGCCGGGTCGAGCAGCGCGGACCTGCTGCTCACCCTCGGTGCGGCGACCCGGGCCGGACGGCGCCTGGACCTGGCCTACCGGGCGGGCCGCCGGCCGGTGACCGCCACCGAGCCGGGCGACGACGGCTGCGGTGACCAGCAGCGGCGGCTCCCGGTGACCCGCCGGGTGGTGGACCCCTACGGCCTGGTCTTCCACGGCGGCCGCTGGTACCTGGTGGCGCACGACCATCGCAGCGACGAGATCCGCTCGTTCCGCCTCGACCGGATGGTCACCGTGCGGCCCACCGGCGCGGTCTTCGAGGCGCCGCCGAACTTCGACGCGGTGGCGCACGTGACCCGGCAGTGGGCGGCGCTGCCCTGGAAGTGGGAGGTCGAGGTGCTGATCGAGGCGGACGTCGCGCGGGTGCGGCGCCGGATTCCCGCGACCGTCGCCGACGTCACCGAGGTGGCCGAGGGCGTGCGGCTGAGCTGCCGGGTGGAGAGCCTGCCGGGCATGGCGCAGCTGCTGGCCGGCCTGGGCCTGCCGTTCACCGTCGTCCGGCCGGACGAGCTGCGCGCTGAGCTCGTGGCGCACGCCGCCCAGCTCGTCCGGTCCGCCGAGCGCTGAGCCTGGTCCCCGGCGGACTCAACCAAGGCGCTCCTCGAGTCGCTCGACGCGCCGCAGCAGC
Organism: Amorphoplanes digitatis; assembly: GCF_014205335.1. Lineage (NCBI taxonomy): Bacteria > Bacillati > Actinomycetota > Actinomycetes > Micromonosporales > Micromonosporaceae > Actinoplanes > Actinoplanes digitatis. The sequence continues at coordinate 2,005,248 of NZ_JACHNH010000001.1, forward strand.
GGGGCGAGCTCCGCGCGGACCGCGTTCAGCAGCCCCGGCGTCGCGGCCGGGTTGCCGGCGCTCGCGCGCAGGTGCGCGTAGCCGGCCAGGGCGACGGACACCGCCCGGCGGGTGGCGCGGGAGTCCGCGCCGAGGTCCCGCAGGGCCCGTCCGGCCTGCCCGTCGGGCTCGGCGGCCAGGCCGAGCAGCAGGTGCTCGCACCCCACGTAGTTGTGCCCGAGGCCGGTCGCCTCGGCGACGGTCAGCTCGACGGCGTTCGCGGCCGGCGCGCTGAACCGCAGGCCGTCGCCCCCGCCGGGCTCGGCCGCGTCCGGCACCGTGATCGTGCCCGGGTCGATCTCCATCGCGGTGAGGATCTGGAGGGCCAGGTTGCCGCCCTCGGCGAGCATGCCGTGCAGCAGGTGGCCGGTGGTGACGTTCGGCGCGCCGGTTTCGCGGGCCCGGTCGATCGCCAGGGTGAACACGGTGACCGCCCGCGCGGTGAACAGCGGCAGCCGGCCGGCGAGCTCGGTGCCGTCGAGCTCGCCCAGGACGGTCTGCCGGACGGCGGTGATCCGGCGGACGGCCTGCTCCAGGGCGCGCTGGCAGACGGCGGAGACGGGTACGCCGGTGTCGCGCACCGCGTCGGCGAGATTGTCGGGCAGGTAGACGTTGATTTTCGGCATGCCAGAAGTTGTAACCCCTGTAGGGGTTACCTGTCTATAACCCCATTTCCGGCTCACTAGGATCGGGGCCGATGGATGACGTGACGCGAATCCCCGTGCCCGGCGACCGGCCGTACGACGTGCTTGTCGGTCGTGGGTTGATCGAAGCCCTTCCCGAGCTGGCCGGCGGTGCCGTGCGCGCCGCGATCCTGCACGCCCCGCCGCTCAAGGAGCGCGCCGCGGCCGTGGCCGACGCGCTGTCCGCTGCGGGCATCCGGCCGCTGCCGATCGAGGTGCCCGACGCCGAGTCCGGCAAGTCGATCGACGTGGCCGCGCGCTGCTGGGACGAGCTGGGCGCGGCCGGCTTCACCCGCACGGACGTGGTCGTCGGCGTCGGCGGGGGAGCGGTCACCGACCTGGCCGGATTCGTCGCGGCGAGCTGGCTGCGCGGGGTGCGCTGGATACCGGTGAGCACGTCGCTGCTCGGCATGGTCGACGCCGCCGTCGGCGGAAAGACGGGCGTCAACACGGCCGCGGGCAAGAACCTGGTCGGCGCGTTCCACCCGCCCGCCGGCGTGCTCTGCGACCTCGGCGCGCTCGAGACGCTGCCCGCCGACGACCTGGTGGCGGGCCTCGCCGAGGTGGTCAAGTGCGGCTTCATCGCCGACCCGGCGATCCTCGACCTGGTCGAGGGCGACCCGGCCGCCGCCGTCGACCCGCGCAGCCCGGTGCTGCGTGAGCTGGTCGAGCGGGCGATCCGGGTCAAGGCGCACGTGGTCGGCAACGACCTGCGCGAGTCCGGCCTGCGGGAGATCCTCAACTACGGGCACACCCTCGCGCACGCGATCGAGAAGAACGAGAACTACGGCTGGAAGCACGGCCACGCGGTGGCCGTCGGCGTGGTCTACGCGGGCGAGCTGTCCCGGCTGGCCGGCCGCCTCGACGACGCGACCGCGGCCCGGCACCGCCGGGTCGTGTCGCTGCTCGGCCTGCCGGTCTCGTACCCCGCCGGCGCCTGGCCCGACCTGCTCGCCGCGATGCGGGTCGACAAGAAGGCCCGCGCGGACACCCTGCGCTTCGTGGTGCTCGACGGCCTCGCCAAGCCGGGCATCCTGGCCGGGCCCGCCGAGGAGACGCTGATCGAGGCGTACCGGGCGGTGTCCGCATGAAGGTCTACGTCCTGAACGGCCCGAACCTGGGCCGGCTCGGCACCCGCCAGGTCGACGTATACGGCGTCACCTCGTACGCGGATCTGGTGGCGACCTGCGAGGTGGAGGGCAAGTCGCTCGGCCTCGACGTCGAGGTCCGGCAGACCGACGCCGAGCACGAGATGCTGGCCTGGCTGCACGCCGCCGCCGACGAGCAGGCACCGGTGGTGCTCAACCCGGGCGCCTGGTCCCACTACTCGTACGCGGTCCGGGACGCCTGCGCGATCCTGCGCGCGCCCCTGGTCGAGGTGCACATCTCCAACATCCACGCCCGCGAGGAGTTCCGGCACCACTCGGTGATCTCGGCGGTGGCGACGGGCGTCATCGCCGGCCTCGGGGTGGACGGCTACCGGCTGGCGCTGCGGCACATCGCGGGACGTGCTTGACCCGATTCGCCGGTTCATGACCCACGCCGGTAAACTCGCTCGGTCACCTTCACGCTCTTTAGACCAAGGCAGGACATGGCTTCCACCAACGACCTGAAGAACGGCCTGGTGCTCAACCTCGAGGGCGACCTGTGGGCCGTCGTCGAGTTCCAGCACGTCAAGCCGGGCAAGGGTGGGGCGTTCGTGCGCACCACGCTCAAGAACGTCCTTTCCGGCAAGGTCGTGGACAAGACGTTCAACGCCGGCACCAAGGTCGAGACCGCGACCGTGGACAAGCGCACCATGCAGTACCTCTACCAGGACGGCGACGACTTCGTCTTCATGGACCTGGACACCTTCGAGCAGATCCACGTGCCCGGCGGCACCGTCGGCGAGAACGCCAACTACCTGCTCCCCGAGGCCGAGGCCACGGTGGCGACGCACGAGGGCGTTCCGCTCTACATCGAGCTGCCGACCAGCGTCTTCCTCGAGGTGACCTACACCGAGCCGGGCCTGCAGGGCGACCGCTCCACCGGCGGCACCAAGCCGGCAACGGTCGAGACCGGCGCGACGGTCAACGTCCCGCTCTTCATCACCACCGGCGAGAAGATCAAGGTCGACACCCGCGACGGCCGTTACCTCGGCCGTAGCTGATGGCGGAGGGCCCCAAAACCCAGATGCCGGCGCGCCGCAAGGCGCGCAAACGGGCGCTGGACGTCCTCTACGAGGCGGACCTCCGTGACCTGCCGCCGGTCCAGGTCCTGACGACCTACCTGGACCGCATCGCCAAGCCCCGCCCGGACCACCTGGACTACACGGTCAGCCTGGTCGAGGGCGTGGCGAAGAACCTCGACCGCATCGACGAGCTGATCGCGAGCTACGCGGAGGGCTGGACCATCGACCGCATGCCGGTCGTGGACCGGAACCTGGCGCGGATCGCGGTCTACGAACTGCTCTACGTCGGCGAGATCGACGACCCCGTCGCGATCTCCGAGGCGGTCGAGTTGGCGAAGCAGATGTCCACGGACGACAGTCCGCGATTCCTGAATGGCATCCTGGGCAGAATCGCGGAATTCGCCACGCGATAGGCCCTTCCGCCGATCCTGCGGAATTGCCGGCCCGGTCGGGCCGGTCCCCGCGGGTCCCGCCGAGTGCGGGGTTCGCGGGGCGGTGACTGTGCGTTGACCTCGCGCTTTGTAGTCGTCGCGGTCCCGCGGGAGTGTTGCGCTTCGTAGTTGACCGGGCCGCCGGGCGGCGCAATCCGATCATTCTCGGGCCGCGCCCCGACGGGCACAAAAAAGGGGGCCTGGCGGGGCCCCCTTTTCGCTATCGCGTGATCAGGATGCGAAGAACGCCCGCGGGTCGGCGACGAGCACGCCCTGCTCGGTCAGGCGCTCGATGAGGCCGGACGGCGAGATGTCGTACACGATGGCGAGGGCGCGCAGGTCATCCGCGCGGATCGACAGCACGCGACCGTTGTAGTCACCGCGCTGCTGCTGTATGGCCCGGGCGTAGCGCGCGACGTAGGCCAGGTCCTCACCGGCGGCGTCGTACAGCTTCTCCAGGTCCAGGACGATCTTGTTGGTGGCCTCGAGCCGGACACCGCTGCCGTCAGGCAGCAACTCCGAAACGGGGACCCGGTAGAAGTCCGCCAGTTCGGCGAGGCGGGAAACGGTGACGGCGCGATCGCCACGCTCGTACGAGCCCACCACGACGGCCTTCCACCGGCCGTTCGACTTCTCTTCCACACCCTGCAGGGAAAGGCCCTGCTGCTGGCGGATGGAGCGCAGGCGGGCGCCCAACGACTTGGCGTACTCAGACGGCATTCGGACACTCCCAGTACTGTGCTGGCCCGGAGGGTTCTTCCTCGGATCGCTACGCTGCGTGACGGTACGGAGTTTGCGACCCCTGGTCAAGTGTCGGTTACCGATGAGTCGCCGAGCCGGTGCGCGAGTTGTCCGTATTCGACCCGTCTGGTCCGAGGGTTGGCCACGTCACCATGGTCATCCGAACTCGCACTGATAACGTTGCGTCAGCCATCGGGCCGTCCCTGCCGGGGCGCCCGACCGACATCCTTTAACGACCCGTCCTGTGAGGCGGGGAAGGAGGTCCGCCGTGGCACATCCACGCGCCGACACCGCGGCCCAGCAGGGCGCCGCGAAGATCATCATTTCCGGGTCGGACCTGCAACGGGTCGTCGACCGGATCGCGCACCAGATTCTCGAGAAGACCTCCGGCGCGACCGGCACGGTACTTCTCGGCATACCGACCCGCGGCGTGCCGCTGGCCCGCCGCCTGGCCGCCCGGATACACGCCTTCGAGGGCATCGACGTGCCGGTCGGCTCCCTCGACATCACGCTCTACCGCGACGACCTGCGGCTGCACGCCACCCGCGCGCTCGGCAAGACCGAGATACCGGGCGGCGGCCTGGACGGCCGCCGGGTGATCCTGGTCGACGACGTGCTCTTCTCCGGCCGTACGGTGCGGGCCGCCCTCGACGCGCTCGGCGACGTCGGCCGGCCCAGCTCCGTGCAGCTCGCCGTGCTCGTCGACCGCGGCCACCGGGAGCTGCCGATCCGCGCCGACTACGTCGGCAAGAACATTCCGACCGCGCTGACCGAGAGCGTGCGCGTCTCGCTCTCCGAGACCGACGAGGGCGTTGACGAGGTCAAGCTCTTCTCCGGATCCGAGGTTTCCCGATGATCAAGCATCTGCGCTCGGCCGCCGACCTCGACGCCGAGACCGCCACCCTGATCCTCGACACCGCCGGCGAGATGGCCGCCCTGGCCGGCCGCGAGGTCAAGAAGCTGCCGACCCTGCGCGGCCGCACCGTCGTCAACCTCTTCTACGAGGACTCCACGCGTACCCGGATCTCCTTCGAGGCCGCGGCCAAGCGCCTCTCCGCGGACGTCATCAACTTCTCCGCCAAGGGTTCGAGCGTCTCCAAGGGCGAGAGCCTCAAGGACACCGCGCTGACCCTCCAGGCGATGGGCGCCGACGCGGTCGTCATCCGGCACCCGGCCAGCGGCGCGCCGCACCGGCTGGCCTCCTGGGTGGACGGCTCGGTGATCAACGCCGGCGACGGCACGCACGAGCACCCGACGCAGGCGCTGCTGGACGCGTACACGATGCGGTCGCGGCTCGGCACGCTCGCGGGACTCAACGTCGCCATCGTCGGCGACGTGCTGCACAGCCGGGTGGCCCGCTCCAACGTCCTGCTGCTCACCACGCTGGGCGCCAGCATCACCCTGGTCGGGCCGCCGACGCTGATCCCGGTGGACATCGCCGCGGCGCTGTCGCCCGCGACGAAGGTGTCGTACGACCTCGACAGCGTCCTGCCCGGCGCGGACGTCGTGATGATGCTGCGGGTGCAGACCGAGCGGATGCAGGACTCCTTCTTCCCCTCCGCCCGGGAGTACTCGCGCCGCTACGGGCTCGACGTCGCACGCATGCGCAAGCTGCCGGAGCATGCCATCGTCATGCATCCCGGCCCGATGAACCGGGGCATGGAGATCGCACCCGAGGTGGCGGACTCGACCCGCTCCACGATCGTCGAACAGGTCGCCAACGGCGTCAGCGCCCGGATGGCGGTTCTCTACCTGCTACTCGGAGGCAAGGCATGACCGCGTACCTGATCAAGGGTGTCCGTCTTCTCGGCGGTGACCCGGCCGATCTGCTGATCGCCGACGGGGTGATCGCCGAGGGGCCCGCCGACGGCGCCGAGGTGATCGACGCCGAGGGCCTCGTCGCGCTCCCCGGCCTCGTCGACCTGCACACCCACCTGCGCGAGCCCGGCCGCGAGGACGCCGAGACCGTCGAGACCGGCTCGCGCGCCGCCGCGCTCGGCGGCTACACGGCGGTCTTCGCGATGGCCAACACGTCGCCCGTCGCCGACACCGCCGGCGTGGTCGAGCAGGTCTGGCGCCTCGGCCGCGAGGCCGGCCTGGTCGACGTGCAGCCGATCGGCGCCGTCACCGTCGGGCTGGCCGGCAAGCAGCTCGCCGAGCTCGGCGCGATGGCCACCTCGGCGGCGAACGTGCGTATCTTCTCCGACGACGGGTTCTGCGTCGCCGACCCGCGCCTGATGCGCCGCGCCCTGGAGTACGTCAAGGCGTTCGACGGCATCATCGCCCAGCACGCCGAGGAGCCGCGGCTCACCGAGGGCGCGCAGATGCACGAGGGCGAGGTCTCCACCCGGCTCGGCCTGACCGGCTGGCCCGCGGTCGCCGAGGAGGCGATCATCGCCCGCGACGTGCTCCTGGCGGAGCACGTCGGCAGCCGCCTGCACGTCTGCCACGTCTCCACCGCCGGCTCGGTCGAGGTGCTGCGCCAGGCCAAGGCCCGCGGCGTACGGGTGACGGCCGAGGTCACGCCGCACCACCTGCTGCTCACCGACGAGCTGGCCGCCAGCTACGACCCGGTCTACAAGGTCAACCCGCCGCTGCGCACCGCCTCCGACGTGCGGGCGCTGCGCCAGGCGCTGGTCGACGGCGTGATCGACATCGTGGCCACCGACCACGCGCCGCACGCCGTCGAGGACAAGGAGTGCGAGTGGGCCTACGCCCGCCCGGGCATGGTCGGCCTGGAGACGGCCCTGCCCGTCGTGCTCTCCGTGCTGGGTGAGCAGTGGGACCTCATCGCCGAGCGGATGTCCCGCGCACCGGCCCGCATCGCCGGGCTGGCCGGGCACGGCACCGATCTCACGGTCGGCTCGCCGGCCAACCTGACGCTGGTGGACCCGTCCGCCCGGCGGGTCGTCGACCCGTCCGGCCTGGCGAGCCGCAGCCGCAACACACCGTACGCGGGCACCACCCTGCCGGGTCGCATCGTCGCGACCTTCCTCCGGGGAGAGCCGACAGTCCTCGACGGGAAGGCCGTCAAGTGAAACCAGCGATTCTTGTGCTCGAAGACGGGCGCACATTCCGTGGCACCTCCTACGGCGCGGAGGGGGAGACCTTCGGTGAGGCGGTCTTCACCACCGGCATGACCGGCTATCAGGAGACGCTGACCGACCCGTCGTACCACCGGCAGGTCGTGGTGCAGACCGCGCCGCAGATCGGCAACACCGGCGTCAACGCCGAGGACGACGAGTCCGACCGCATCTGGGTCGCCGGCTACGTGGTCCGCGACCCGGCCCGGCGGCCCTCGAACTGGCGCGCGACCGGCGACCTCGGCGAGCGGCTGGCGGCCGAGGGTGTCGTCGGGATCAGCGGCATCGACACCCGAGCGCTGACCCGGCACCTGCGCGAGCGCGGCGCGATGCGGGTCGGCGTCTCGACGGTCGACCTCGACCCGGCCTCGCTCACGGCGCGCGTGCTGACCCAGCCGCAGATGGCCGGCGCCGACCTCTCCGCCGAGGTGACCACGGCGCGGCGCTACACCGTCGAGGCGGTCGGCGAGCGGCGCTACACCGTCGCCGCCCTTGACCTGGGCATCAAGCGCAACGTCTCGCGGCGCCTCGCCGAGCGCGGCGTCACCACGCACGTCTTCCCGGCGTCGTCCACCATCGAGGACCTGCTCGCGGTCGAGCCCGACGCGGTGTTCCTGTCGCCCGGCCCGGGCGACCCGGCGACCGCCGACGGGCCGGTCGCCCTCGCCCGGGAGGTGCTGCGCCGCCGGATGCCGCTGTTCGGCATCTGCTTCGGCAGCCAGATCCTGGGCCGGGCGCTCGGCTTCGGCACCTACAAGCTGGGGTACGGCCACCGCGGCATCAACCAGCCGGTGCTCGACCGGACCACCGGCAAGGTCGAGGTGACCTCGCACAACCACGGCTTCGCGGTCGACGCGCCGCTCGACACGATCATCGACACGGAGTTCGGCCGGGTCGAGGTCTCGCACGTCTGCCTCAACGACAACGTGGTCGAAGGGCTGCGGGCACTGGATGTGCCCGCGTTCACGGTCCAGTACCACCCCGAGGCGGCCGCGGGCCCGCATGACGCGGACTACCTGTTCGACCGCTTCGTGGAGCTTGTCGAGAGGGTGGATGCCTGATGCCGAAGCGCACTGATCTCCAGCATGTGATGGTGATCGGCTCCGGCCCGATCGTCATCGGCCAGGCCTGCGAGTTCGACTACTCCGGCACCCAGGCGTGCCGGGTGCTGCGCGCCGAGGGGCTGCGCGTCTCGCTCGTCAACTCCAACCCGGCGACGATCATGACCGACCCGGAGTTCGCCGACGCGACCTACGTCGAGCCGATCACCCCGGAGTTCGTCGAGCTGGTCATCGCCCGGGAACGCCCCGACGCGATCCTGGCGACCCTCGGCGGGCAGACCGCGCTGAACACGGCGGTCGCCCTGCACGAGAACGGCGTCCTGGACAAGTACGGCGTCGAGCTGATCGGCGCCAACATCGACGCCATCCGCAAGGGCGAGGACCGCCAGCTCTTCAAGGACATCGTCGCCCGGGCCGGCGGCGAGACGCCGCGCTCGCGGGTCTGCCACTCGATGGACGACGTGCACGCGACCGTCGCCGAGCTCGGCCTGCCGGTCGTCATCCGCCCGTCGTTCACCATGGGCGGCCTCGGCTCCGGTATGGCGCACAACACCGAGGACCTGGAGCGCATCGCCGGCTCCGGCCTGGCCGCCTCGCCGGTGCACGAGGTGCTCATCGAGGAGAGCGTGCTCGGCTGGAAGGAGTACGAGCTCGAGCTGATGCGCGACAAGCACGACAACGTCGTGGTCGTCTGCTCGATCGAGAACGTCGACCCGATGGGCGTGCACACCGGCGACAGCGTCACCGTCGCGCCCGCGATGACCCTGACCGACCGCGAGTACCAGAGGCTGCGCGACCTCGGCATCGCCGTGCTGCGCGAGGTCGGCGTCGACACCGGCGGCTGCAACATCCAGTTCGCGATCAACCCGCGCGACGGCCGGCTGGTCGTCATCGAGATGAACCCGCGGGTGTCGCGCTCCTCGGCGCTGGCGTCGAAGGCCACCGGCTTCCCGATCGCGAAGATCGCCGCGAAGCTCGCCATCGGTTACACCCTGGACGAGATCCCGAACGACATCACGCTCAAGACGCCTGCCGCGTTCGAGCCGGCGCTGGACTACGTGGTCGTGAAGATCCCGCGGTTCGCGTTCGAGAAGTTCCCCGGCGCCGACCCCGAGCTGACCACCACGATGAAGTCGGTCGGCGAGGCGATGAGCCTGGGCCGCAACTTCGCCGAGGCGCTCAACAAGGCGATGCGCTCGATGGAGACCAAGGCGGCCGGGTTCTGGACGTCGCCGACGTTCGACAGCGCGGACGAGGCGCTCGAGGCGATGCGCATCCCGCACGACGGGCGGCTGTACACCGTCGAGGCGGCGCTGCGCCTCGGCGCGAGCGTCGAGCAGGTGCACGAGGCCAGCGGCGGCATCGACCCGTGGTTCCTGGACGAGATCGCGGCGCTGGTCGAGCTGCGCGAGCGGATCCTGGACGCGCCGGTGCTCGACGAGGCGCTGCTGCGGCTCGCCAAGCGCTCCGGGCTCTCCGACCGCCAGCTCGCGGCGCTGCGCCCCGAGCTGGCCGGCGAGGACGGCGTGCGGACCCTGCGGCACCGCCTCGGCGTGCGGCCGGTCTACAAGACCGTCGACACCTGCGCGGCCGAGTTCGCCGCGAACACGCCGTACCACTACTCCACGTACGACGAGGAGACCGAGGTCGCGGCCTCGGACCGGCCCAAGGTGCTGATCCTGGGCTCCGGCCCGAACCGGATCGGCCAGGGCATCGAGTTCGACTACTCGTGCGTGCACGCGGTCATGGCGCTGCGCGAGGTCGACTTCGAGACCGTCATGGTCAACTGCAACCCCGAGACGGTCTCCACCGACTACGACACCGCCGACCGGCTCTACTTCGAGCCGCTCACCTTCGAGGACGTCCTCGAGGTGTTCCACGCCGAGGACTCGTCCGGCAAGGCCGCCGGCGGCCCGGGCGTGGTCGGCGTCATCGTCCAGCTCGGCGGCCAGACCCCGCTCGGGCTGGCCAAGCGGCTCAAGGCCGCCGGCGTGCCGATCGTCGGCACCTCGCCGGAGTCGATCGACCTGGCCGAGGACCGCGGCGCGTTCGGCTCGGTGCTGGCCAAGGCCGGCCTGCGCGCGCCCGCGCACGGCACGGCAACCTCGTTCGAGGAGGCCAAGGCCATCGCCGACGAGATCGGGTACCCGGTGCTGGTCCGGCCCTCCTACGTGCTCGGCGGCCGGGGCATGGAGATCGTGTACGACGAGCCGACGCTCGCCGACTACATCGCCCGGGCCACCGAGATCTCGCCGGACCACCCGGTGCTCGTCGACTGCTTCCTGGACGACGCGATCGAGATCGACGTCGACGCGCTCTGCGACGCCACCGGCGAGGTCTACCTCGGCGGCGTGATGGAGCACATCGAGGAGGCCGGCATCCACTCCGGCGACTCGTCCTGCTCGCTGCCGCCGGTCACCCTCGCGGGCTCGCACCTGGCCGAGGTGCGCCGCTACACCGAGGCGATCGCCCGCGGCGTCGGCGTCCGCGGCCTGCTCAACGTCCAGTACGCGCTCAAGGACGACTCCCTGTACGTCCTGGAGGCCAACCCGCGGGCGTCGCGGACCGTGCCGTTCGTCTCCAAGGCCACGGCGGTCCCGCTGGCCAAGGCGGCCGCCCGGATCATGCTCGGCGCCACCATCGCGGAGCTGCGCGCCGAGGGCATGCTGCTGCGCAGCCGCGACGGCGGCGAGACACCGGCGAACGCGCCGATCGCGGTCAAGGAGGCGGTGCTGCCGTTCAAGCGGTTCCGCACCCCGGCCGGCAAGGGCGTCGACAGCCTGCTCGGCCCCGAGATGAAGTCGACGGGCGAGGTCATGGGCATCGACCCGGCCTTCGGCCCGGCGTTCGCCAAGTCGCAGGCGGCCGCGTACGGCTCGCTGCCGACCAGCGGCAAGATCTTCGTCTCGGTGGCCAACCGCGACAAGCGCTCGATGATCTTCCCGGTCAAGCGCCTCGCCGACCTGGGCTTCACGATCGTCACCACCGCCGGCACCGGCGAGGTGCTGCGCCGGCACGGCATCGAGTGCGAGATCGTCCCCAAGCACTTCGAGAGCCCGGGCCGCAACGCGGTGGCGCTCATCGGCACCGGCGAGATCGCCCTGATCATCAACACGCCGCAGGGCTCGGGCGCGAGCGCCCGCTCCGACGGGTACGAGATCCGCAGCGCCGCCGTCATCCACGACATCCCGAGCATCACCACGGTGCCGGGCGCGGCCGCGGCGGTGATGGGCATCGAGGCACTGATGCGCGGCGACATGACGGTCCGCCCGCTCCAGGAGCTGCACGCGATGCTCAGGGAGAGCGAGTGAGCGTATTCACCGGCGCCGTCCGCCCGGTCCTGTTCCGGCTGGGCGGCGGCGACCCGGAGAAGGCGCACGAGTTCACCCTCGCGCGGCTGGCCGCGCTGGGCGCCCGCTCCCGGGCCCTGCTGCACCGCCGCTACGCGGTGCAGGCGCCCGTCGAGGCGTTCGGGGTGCGCTTTCCCAACGCGGTCGGGCTGGCCGCCGGCATGGACAAGAACGGTGTCGCGCTGCCGGCCTGGCCCGCGCTGGGCTTCGGCTTCGTCGAGGTCGGCACGGTCACCGCGCGGGCGCAGCCCGGCAACGACCGGCCCCGGCTGTTCCGGCTCCGCGACAGCGAGGCCGTGATCAACCGGATGGGCTTCAACAACGCGGGCGCGGCCGCGCTCGCGTCCCGCCTCGAGGCGCTGGGGCCGGTGGGCGTGCCGCTGGGCATCTCGCTCGGCAAGTCCAAGGTGACGCCGCTGGAGGAGGCGGTCGAGGACTACCTGACCTCGTACAACCTCCTGCACGGATACGCCGACTACATCGCGGTCAACGTGTCGTCGCCGAACACGCCGGGCCTGCGCACGCTCCAGGACAAGGCCGCGATCGGCGCCCTGCTCGGCGCGCTGGTCGGCCGGGTGCCGGTGCTTGTGAAGATCGCCCCGGACCTGACCGACGAGGCCGTCGCGGAGCTGCTCGAGGTCTGCCTCGCGCGGGGCGCGGCGGGCGTGATCGCGACGAACACCACCCTGGCCCGCGACGGGCTGGCCGAGACCGACCGGCCGCGGGCCGCCGAGGCCGGCGGCCTCTCCGGCCGGCCGCTGACCGCCCGCGCCCGCGAGGTGGTCCGCTTCGTACACACCGAGACCGGCGGGCGCCTGCCGATCATCGGCGTCGGCGGCATCGCCGAGCCGGACGACGCGGCGCGGATGCTGGACGCCGGCGCGAGCCTGGTCCAGCTCTACACGGGCTTCATCTACCGCGGACCGGACCTGGTCAAGGGCGCGGCCAGGGCTTGCGCGAGGGCCCTGCCATGATCGACCCGCCCGGCCTGCTGGCATTGGACCGGGCGCACGTCTGGCACCCGTACGGCCCGATGCCCGGGCGCAGCGAGCCCTACGTCGTGGAGAGCGCCGAGGGCGTGCGGCTGCGCCTGGCCGACGGGCGCGAGCTGGTCGACGGCATGTCGTCCTGGTGGGCGGCGATCCACGGCTACCGGCACCCGGTGCTCGACGCCGCGCTCGTCGACCAGTCGCGCCGGATGAGCCACGTGATGTTCGGCGGGCTCACCCACGCGCCCGCCGTCGAGCTGGCCACCACCCTGGTCGAGCTGACCCCGGACGGCCTGGAGCACGTCTTCCTCTGCGACTCCGGCTCGGTCGGCGTCGAGGTCGCGGTCAAGATGGCGTTGCAGGCCCAGCTCGCCCGGGGCTTCCCCGCCCGGCGGCGCCTGGCCACCTGGCGCGGCGGCTACCACGGCGACACGTTCCATCCGATGAGCGTCTGCGACCCGGACGGCGGCATGCACCGGCTCTGGACCGGCGTGCTGCCGGCACAGGTCTTCGCCGGTGCGCCGCCCGCGGACTACGACGAGGGGTACGCCGGCGCGCTGGCCGACCTGATAGCCGAGCACGCCGGAGAGCTCGCCGCCGTCATTGTCGAGCCGGTCGTGCAGGGCGCCGGCGGGATGCGGTTCCACCATCCGGGGTACCTGCGGGTGCTGCGCGAGGTCACCGCGGCGCACGGCGTCCTGCTGATCTTCGACGAGATCGCGACGGGCTTCGGCCGTACGGGTGAGTTCTTCGCCGCCCACCACGCCGGAGTGACCCCCGACATCATGTGTCTCGGCAAGGCACTCACCGGGGGATATCTGAGCCTGGCGGCGACGCTGTGCACCCCGGCGGTGGCGCACGCCGTCTCCGCCGGCGACGCCGGCGGCCTGGCGCACGGCCCGACCTTCATGGGCAACCCGCTCGCCTGCGCGGTCGCGAACGCCTCCATCGGCCTTCTCCGGGCACAGGACTGGGCTGGGCAGGTGCGACGTATCTCCGGCGGCCTCCGTGCCGGTCTGGAGCCGCTGCGGGGGGTTGCCGGGGTCGCTGACGTCCGCGTCCTGGGCGCGATCGGCGTGGTGCAGCTCGATCGGGCGGTCGACGTGCCCCGGGCCACGGCCGCCGCGGCCGGCGCCGGGGTGTGGCTGCGGCCGTTCCGCGACCTGATCTACACGATGCCGCCGTTCGTCACCGACGACGCCGACGTCGCCCGCATTACCCGAGGAATCGCCGCGGCGGTGTCCGCCACCTGACACGAAAGGGATAACGCACCCTATGGAGACCTTCGGAAGCCGTCTGCACCGTGCCACCCGGGCCCGCGGGCCGCTCTGCGTCGGCATTGATCCGCACGCCGCGCTGCTCGCCCGGTGGGGCCTCTCGGACGACGTCGCCGGCCTGGAACGCTTCGCCCATACGGTTGTCGAAGCCCTGGCCGATCGGGTCGCCGTGCTGAAGCCGCAGTCGGCCTTCTTCGAGAGATTTGGGTCACGCGGCGTCGCCGTTCTTGAGTCAATTATCCGACAGTCACGGCAGGCCGGGGCGCTGGTGCTCCTCGACGTGAAGCGCGGCGACATCGGCTCGACGATGGCCGCGTACGCGAGCGCCTACCTCGATCCGGAGAGTTCTCTGTGTGCTGACGCGATTACTGTGAGTCCCTATCTCGGAGTCGGCTCATTGCGCCCCGCGTTCGACATGGCGGCCGCTCACGGCGGCGGCGTCTTCGTCCTGGCGCTCACCTCGAATCCCGAGGGGCCGAGCGTCCAGCACGCCGTCGGCGCCGGCGGCCGGACCGTCGCGCAATCCGTGATCGACGAGATTTCCCAGCTCAACGCGGGTGCGGACCCGCTCGGCAGCCTCGGCCTGGTGGTCGGCGCGACGATCGGCGAGACCGGCCACGACCTGTCCAAGGTGAACGGCGCGCTGCTCGCGCCGGGCCTCGGCGCGCAGGGCGGCAGCCCCGACGACCTGCGCGCGATCTTCGGCGAAAGCCTGCGGAACGTGCTGCCCTCGTACTCACGCGAGGTTCTCGAAGCGGGACCCGACGTGACGGCGTTGCGGGCCGCCGCGGACCGCGCGGCGGCCGCGTGCAGGGCCGTGATCGGGTGAAACAGCCTGCTTATCAGGCCTGCCCCCGCTCGGGTGGGGGGTACCCCCACGTTGCCGAAACCGCCGTTGACCGCTAGTTTTCCCCGCGCCGGGAACCACATGCCCCTTTGGTTCCCTGGCACACCACGTTTCACAGAGTGCCGGTATTGGACTACCGGTGCGATAGGGACCTGAGGAGAACTGGTGCCGCTCCCGTCACTGAGCCCCGAGCAGCGTGCAGCCGCGCTGGAGAAGGCTGCGGAGATTCGCAAGGCCCGTGCCGAGCTGAAGGATCAGCTCAAGCAGGGCAAGACCACCCTCGCCGCCGTGCTCGACCGGGCGGAAGGCGATGACGTCGTCGGCAAGCTGAAGGTTTCGGCCGTGCTTCAGGCGCTGCCGGGCATCGGCAAGATCCGGGCGACCCAGATCATGGAGAAGCTCAAGATTGCCGACAGCCGCCGCCTGCGTGGCCTCGGCGAGCAGCAGCGTAAGGCCCTCCTGGGGGAGTTCGCTGCGAACTGACTCACCGGCTCGTGTAGGAATGAGCCGTGAGCATGGATGACGACGCGCGCCCGGCGGCCCGACTCACCGTCCTGTCCGGCCCCTCGGGGGTGGGCAAGGACAGTGTGATCGAGCTGATCCGGGCGCGCTCGCCATGGATCAAGCTGTCGGTCTCGGTGACGACCCGCAAGAAGCGCGACTACGAGACCGACGGCGAGCACTACCACTTCGTCACCCGTTCGGAGTTCCAGCGCCTCGTCGACGGCGGCCAGCTGCTCGAGTGGGCCGAGTTCGCGGGCAACCTCTACGGCACGCCGCGGGCACAGGTCGAGGGCTGGCTGGCCTCGGGCCGCCCGGTCCTGCTGAAGATCGACCTGCAGGGCGCCCGGCAGGTGCGTGCCTCCAAACCCGACGCGCAGCTCGTCTTCCTGGCCCCGCCCAGCGTCGAGGAGCTCCGGCGCCGGCTGATCGGCCGCGGCACCGACGACGAGGAGACCATCCGTCGCCGCCTGCAGCACGCCGACCTCGAGCTGGCGGCCGAGAAGGAATTCGACCGCACCGTCGTCAACGACTTCGTCGAGCGGGCCGCGGACGAGCTGGTAGGATTGCTCGGTTCGTCGTTTCTGACTCCCGCTCAGCCGCAGCCCGGTGTCTGAGAATTAAGGACGTAAATCACTGTGGGAACCATCGCCAACCCCGAAGGCATCACCAACCCGCCGATCGACGAGCTGCTCGACAAGACCTCGTCGAAGTACTCGCTGGTGATCTTCGCGGCCAAGCGCGCCCGCCAGGTCAACGCCTACTACAGCCAGCTCGGTGAGGGCCTCCTGGAGTACGTCGGTCCGCTCGTCGAGACCACGCCCCAGGAGAAGCCGCTCTCGATCGCGATGCGTGAGATCAACGCCGGCCTGCTCACGGCCGAGGCGACCGACAACCCCTGATCGAGCTTCGTCCGCACCCGCGCCCGCTCTGCGGGCGCGGGTTCGTCATATCCGGGAGTGTGCCCATGCCCGAGGTCGTCCTCGGCGTCTGCGGCGGCATCGCCGCCTACAAGGCCTGCGAGCTGCTGCGGCTCTTCACCGAATCGGGGCACGGGGTCCGCGTCGTTCCGACGGCCTCGGCGCTGAAGTTCGTCGGCGCGCCGACCTGGGCCGCGCTGTCGGGCCGGGCCGTGTCCACCGAGGTCTGGGACGACGCACACGAGGTGCCGCACGTGCGCGTCGGCCGGCAGGCCGACCTCGTCGTGGTCGCGCCCGCCACCGCCGACATGCTGGCCAAGGCCGCGCACGGCCTCGCCGACGACCTGCTCACCAACACGCTGCTGACCGCGACGTGCCCGGTCGTCTACGCGCCGGCGATGCACACCGAGATGTGGGAGAACCCGGCTACCCAGGCGAACGTCGCGACGCTGCGGTCCCGCGGGGCGATCGTGATCGAGCCGGCTGTGGGCAGGCTCACAGGCGCCGACACCGGCAAGGGCCGGCTGCCCGACCCCGCCCAGATCTTCGCCGCCGCCCTGCGCGTGCTGGCCCGCGGCGCCGCCGCCGAGGCCGACCTTGCCGGCCGCCACGTGGTCGTCACCGCAGGTGGGACCCGCGAGCCGCTCGACCCGGTCCGCTTCCTCGGCAACCGCTCGTCGGGCCGGCAGGGCTACGCGCTGGCCCGCTCGGCGGTGGCCCGCGGCGCGCGCGTGACGCTGATTGCGGCGAACGTCACTCTCCCCGATCCGGCCGGCGCCGACGTGGTCCGTGCCGGCACGACGGAGGAGTTGCGCAAGGCTACTGTGGAGGCTGCGGCCGCCGCGGACGTCGTGGTCATGGCCGCGGCCCCGGCCGACTTCCGGCCGGCGACGGTGGCCGACAAGAAGATCAAAAAGAGCGACGGCGGTACGGTGCCCACGATCGAACTCGTGACGAACCCGGACATCGCCGCCGAACTTGGCGCCGCCAAACGCGCCGGTCAGCTGCTTGTGGCGTTCGCGGCGGAGACGCACGACGTGCTGGAGAACGCCCGCGGCAAACTGGTGAAGAAACGTGCGGACCTGATCGTCGTTAACGAGGTGGGCGTCGACCTGGTCTTCGGGGCCGACCACAACACGGTCACGATTCTGGGCGCCGACGGAACCACGACGGCGCTCGGGGAACTCCCTAAAGACGATGTAGCCGATGCGATATGGGATCAGGTGGTGAGCCGCCTCGATCCGCAGGTCGGCGATGCTGGGACGGTCTGAGACCGGCCCAGCGGACCCCCAGCGGCGGTGACTACACTGCCGCCGAACGAAACTTCGACAAACATTCTGAGGAGCACCGTGGCACGCCGCCTGTTCACCTCCGAGTCGGTCACGGAAGGCCACCCGGACAAGATCGCTGACCAGATCAGCGACGGTATTCTCGACGCGCTCCTGGCGCAGGACCCCCGCAGCCGCGTCGCGGTGGAGACGCTGATCACGACCGGCCAGGTGCACGTCGCCGGCGAGGTGACCACCCAGGCATACGCGGACATTCCGAGCATCGTGCGCGACACGATCCTCCGCATCGGGTACGACTCGTCCAAGAAGGGATTCGACGGCGCGTCCTGCGGCGTCAGCGTCTCGATCGGCTCGCAGTCGCCCGACATCGCGCAGGGCGTGGACAGCGCGGTCGAGCTGCGCGAGGGCAACTCCGAGCACGTCCTCGACGCGCAGGGCGCCGGCGACCAGGGCATGATGTTCGGCTTCGCCTGCTCCGAGACCCCGGAGCTCATGCCGCTGCCGATCGCCCTGGCGCACCGGCTGGCCCGCCGGCTCTCCACGGCGCGCAAGGACGGCACCATCCCGTACCTGCGCCCCGACGGCAAGACCCAGGTCACCATCGAGTACGACGGCCTGCGCCCGGTCCGCCTCGACACCGTCGTGGTCTCGTCGCAGCACGCCGCCGACATCTCGCTCGAGTCGCTGCTGACCCCGGACGTCCGCGAGCACGTCATCGCCCCGGAGCTCGAGGGCCTCGGCCTGGACGTGGAGAACTACCGGCTCCTGGTCAACCCGACCGGCCGCTTCGAGATCGGCGGCCCGATGGGCGACGCCGGCCTCACCGGCCGCAAGATCATCGTTGACACGTACGGCGGGTACGCCCGGCACGGCGGCGGCGCCTTCTCCGGCAAGGACCCGTCCAAGGTGGACCGCTCCGCGGCGTACGCGATGCGCTGGGTCGCCAAGAACGTCGTCGCGGCCGGCCTCGCCGAGCGCTGCGAGACGCAGGTCGCGTACGCGATCGGCAAGGCGCACCCGGTCAGCCTGTTCGTCGAGACGTTCGGCACCGAGAACGTCCCCGTCGAGCGCATCGAGAAGGCCATCAACGAGGTCTTCGACCTGCGCCCGGCCGCGATCATCCGCGACCTCGACCTGATGCGCCCGATCTACCAGCAGACGGCGGCCTACGGCCACTTCGGCCGCGAACTGCCCGACCTGCTCTGGGAGAACACGGACCGTGCCCAGGACCTGAAGTCCGCCGCGGCCTGAGCTTGCCAGCGCCAGGAACGGGTGCCCCGACTCCGGTCGAGGCACCCGTCCTGTTTTCCGAAGATGTCGTACCCGCGCGCCAGAATGTGCGGGTGAGGGCGGCGAAGGCGAAACCGGACCGCGAGCCGGCGGAGCGTCGGCCGGTCGCCCGGGTGAGCGTCGAGGTGCCCCTGGCCCACCTGGACCGGCCCTTCGACTACCTGGTCGCGGCCGCGGACGACGAGGCGGCACAGCCCGGCGTGCGGGTCAAGGTCCGCTTCGCCGGTCAGCTGGTGAACGGCTTCCTGCTGGAGCGGGCGGAGTCGAGCCCGCACGGCGGCCGTCTGGCCTACCTCGACAAGGTGGTCTCGCCGGAGCGCGTGCTGGACCCGGAGGTGGCCCGCCTGGCCCGGGCGGTGGCCGACCGCTACGCCGGAAACCTCTCCGACGTCCTGCGCCTGGCGGTCCCACCCCGCCACGCCCGCGTCGAGTCCCAGCCATCCCCGACCACGGCCACGGCCGGTCCGGCCTCTGCGGCCGGTCCGGCCTCCCCGGGCGATCCGGTCTCTGCGGGCGGCCTGGTCCCTGCGGGTGATCCGGTCTCCGCCGAGGGTGCGGCTTCCGTCGAGGGGGCAGGGGAGAGGCTCGTGGTCCCGGCTTCGGGATCCTTGGATGGAGCCGGTGACGCGGCTGCCGTCCGGGCATCCGGGGGCCGTCCGCGTGCGGGGTTCCCGATGCCGGCCGGCGAAACGGACGCCGCGACCCCGGCGACCGAGCATCCGGCCGGTCAGGATGCCTCCGAACGTCGCTCGGCCGATTCGCAGGCGGATGTGGTGGATTCGGTGGGCGAGGCTGCGGCTGTGCCGGCTTCCACGGCCGCGGTGGGTTCGGTCGAGTCCCGGGCGGATGCGGGCGGGACTTCGTTCCTGCCGGGTTCCGTGGCTGATGTGGCGGCTGTGCGGCTGGTTGGTCAGGAAGGCGTTCCGCCCGGCCCGGCCGATTCGCGCGCCCACGAGGTGCCCGCGGTGACAGCCGGCCCCGGACCGGCCGAGGAAGCGGTGGCGAGCGGCTCGCGCCCGCCGGGTTCCGCCGCTGCCGTGCCGGGCGCGGCGGGGCAGACGACCGGGGCGGGCGACGCGGGCGTGGCGGCGCGGCACGGGTGGGGTGTCTATCCGGCCGGGGACGCCTATCTGCACGCGCTCGAGCAGGGGCGTGCCGCCCGGGCCGTCTGGTCGGCGCTGCCCGGTGAGGACTGGCCGGCCCGGATCGCGGAGGCCGCCGGCGCCACCGTCCGGGGTGGGCGGGGCGTGGTCATCGTCGTCGCCGATGCCCGGGACCTCGATCGGCTGGACCGGGCGCTGACCACCGTGCTCGGCGCCGGCCGGCACGTCGCGCTCAACGCCGCCGCCGGCCCGGCCGAGCGATACCGGCGCTTCCTGGCGGCCGTCCGGCACCGGGTGCCGGTGGTGGTCGGGACGCGGGCGGCCATGTTCGCGCCCGTCGCCGACATCGGGCTCGTCGTCATCTGGGACGACGGCGACGATCTGCACGCCGAGCCGAGGGCGCCCTATCCGCACGCCCGCGATGTGCTGCTCACCCGGGCCCAGCTCGCCGGCTGTGCCGCCCTGGTCGCGGGATTCGCCCGAACCGGCGAGGCGCAACTGCTGCTGGAGACCGGATGGGCCAAGGAGATCGCCGCGAGCCGGCAGACCCTGCGGTCGCGCAGCCCGGCCATCGCGCCGACCGGCGACGACCCCCAGCTGGCGCGCGATCCGGGCGCGGTCACCGCGCGGCTGCCCAGCCTCTGCTGGCAGGCGGCCCGCGGCGCACTACAGGCCGGCGCGCCCGTCCTGGTGCAGGTGCCCCGCCGCGGCTACCTGCCGTCGACGGCCTGCGCCGAGTGCCGCACGCCCGCCCGATGTCCACATTGCTCCGGCCCGCTCGGGCTGACCGGCGCGCGCGACGTTCCGTCCTGCCACTGGTGCGGCCGCGCGGCGGCCGACTACGCCTGCCCGGCCTGCGGTGGGCGGCGCCTGCGGGCGTCGGTGACCGGCGCGCGCCGAACCGCCGAGGAACTCGGCCGCGCGTTCCCGGGCGTGCCGGTCCGCACCTCCGGCCGCGACGGGATCCTCGACTCCGTGCCCGGCGAGGCCGCCCTGGTCGTCGCGACGCCGGGCGCCGAGCCGGTCGCCGAGGGCGGCTACGGCGCGGTGCTGCTGCTGGACACGTGGGCGCTGCTGTCCCGCGCGGACCTGCGCGCGGCCGAGGAGACGATGCGACGCTGGCTGTCTGCGGCGGCGCTGGCAAGACCCGGGCCCGCGGGCGGCCGGGTGGTCGTGGTCGCCGACGGTTCGCTGGCGCCGGTGCAGGCGCTGCTGCGCTGGGACCCGGGCTGGTTCGCCGCCCGCGAGCTGGCCGAACGCCGCGAGCTCGGCTTCCCCCCGGCGGCCCGGATGGCGAGCGTGACGGGCACCGCGGAGGCGATGGCCGAATTCCTCGACGCGGCCCGGCTGCCCGACGACGTGGAACTGCTCGGCCCGGTGCCGGCGCAGGAGGGCCAGGAGCGCATGCTGCTGCGCGTCTCCCGCGGCCGGGCCGCCGAACTGGCACGCACCCTGCACCAGGCCGCGGCGGTCCGCAGCGTCAAGAAGTCCGCCCTGCCGGTCCGCATCCAGATAGACCCGGCCGAACTCCTCTGACCCGGCCCGCCGCCTGGTGGGCCGAGCGCTTCCGTGGCCGGTTCGCCCGTTTGCGTACCGATAGATCCGGCCTGGCGGCTCGGTGGGCCGAGTGCTTTCGGGGGTCTCGGGGGCCGGGTCTGCGGTCCGTCGTGACCGGCTCACGCTGCGCGGACGGGCGGCGCGTCCGGCCTGGCCGGGCTCCGTAGACTAGGGCTCGACCGGAGTACGAGTCGATCGTCAGGAGTGGCACCGCGTGACCGTCCAGCCCATCCGTCTGTTCGGCGACCCGGTGCTGCGCACGCAGGCCGACCCGGTCGTCGACTTCGACAAGGAACTGCGCAGGCTCGTCAACGACCTGACCGAGACGATGCAGGACGAGGGCGGAGCCGGCCTCGCCGCGCCGCAGCTCGGCGTGGGGTTGCGGGTGTTCACGTTCCACGTCGACGACGTGCTCGGCCATATCGTCAACCCGGTCCTGTCGTTCCCCGATGAGGAGGAGCAGGACGGCCCGGAGGGCTGCCTGTCCATCCCCGGCGTCTACGTCGACACCAAGCGCCGGCAGAACGTCGTCGCGCAGGGCTTCAACGAGCACGGCGATCCGATCCGGCTGGTCGGCACCGGCCTGATGGCGCGCTGCGTGCAGCACGAGACCGACCACCTCGACGGGGTGCTCTTCCTGGACCGGCTCGACGCCGCCGCACGTAAGGACGCGATGAAGCAGATCCGTGCCGCCGACTGGTACGACGCCGGCGCACCGCCGACGGTCAAGGCGAGCCCGCACGGCCGCGGCATCTTCGGCCTGGGGCGGTGAGCTGATGCGCATCGTCTTCGCCGGAACCCCCGAGGTGGCCGTGCCCTCGCTCGACGCGCTGGCCGCGTCCTCGCACGAGATCGCCGCCGTGCTGACCCGCCCCGACGCCCCCGCGGGCCGGGGCCGTCGCCTGGTGCGCTCCCCGGCCGGTGCCTGGGCCGACGAGCGCGGCATCGAGGTGCTCACCCCGCAGCGCCCGCGCGAGCCGGAGTTCCAGGAGCGGCTGCGCGAGATCGCGCCCGCCTGCGTGCCCGTGGTCGCCTACGGCGCCCTGGTGCCGCCGGAAGCGCTGGAGATCCCCGAGCACGGCTGGATCAACCTGCACTTCTCCCTGCTGCCCGCCTGGCGCGGCGCCGCGCCCGTGCAGCACGCCGTCCTGCACGGCGACGAGGTGACCGGCGCCAGCGTGTTCGAGCTCGAGGCCGGCCTGGACACCGGCCCGGTCTACGGCACGCTGACCGAGCGGATCCGGCCCGTGGACACCTCCGGCGACCTGCTCGGACGGCTCGCCACCGAGGGCGCCGGCCTGCTCGTCGCCGTCCTCGACGCGATCGAGGCGAAGACCGCGCGGGCGCACCCGCAGCCGCTCGACGGCATCTCGATGGCGCCGAAGGTCACGGTCGACGACGCCCGGGTCCGCTGGGCCGATCCGGCGTTCGCCGTCGACCGCCGGATCCGCGCCTGCACCCCGGCGCCCGGCGCGTGGACGACCCTGCGCGACGAGCGCCTCAAGCTCGGACCGGTCCGCCCGGTCGCCAACGCCGCCGTCACCCTCGCGCCCGGGGAGCTGCTCGTCGAGCGCGCTCAGGTGCTGGTGGGCACGGCGACCACCCCGGTGATCCTCGGCGAGGTCCGTGCCGCCGGCAAGAAGCCGATGTCGGCCTCCGACTGGGCGCGTGGCCTGCGCCTCAACCCGGGGGAGACCCTGCTGTGACAGATTCGAATCCAGCCGATCAGCCGCACCGCGCCGATCGCCGGCACAGCGCCGACCGGCCGCACAACGCCGGTCCGCGACGCCCCGGCGGTCCCGGCTCAGGCCGGGAACAGAACCGGGACGCCCGTTCCGGCCGGGCTCCGCGTGCCGGTCGCCCGCCGTCCGACCCGGCCCGGCAGGCCGCGTACGAGGCGATCGCGGCGGTGCATCGCGATGACGCGTACGCGAATCTGGTCCTCTCCCAGATCCTGCGGGAGTCGCGCCTGCACGGCCGGGACGCGGCGTTCGCCACGGAGCTGACCTACGGCACCCTGCGCACGCTGGGCACCCTCGACCTGATCATCGCGGACGCGGCCGGCCGGGACGTGGCCCGCATCGACCCGCCCGCGCGGGACGCGCTGCGCCTTGGCGCGTACCAACTGCTCTTCACCCGGGTGCCGTCGCACGCAGCGGTGAACCAGACCGTCGACCTGGTCCGTTCGGTCGCGCCCGGCGCGGCCGGCTTCGCCAACGCGGTCATGCGCGGGATCTCCGAGACCAGCCTGGACGACTGGCTGACCAAGCTCGCGCCCGACTACGCGGAGAACCCGGCCGCCAACCTCGCCGTGGTGCACAACCACCCGGAGTGGATCATCCGGTCGTTCGCCGAGTCGCTCGGCGGCGACATGGAGGACACCGCCCGGCTGCTGATCGAGGACAACCAGCCGCCGACGGTGCACCTGTGCGCCCGGCCGGGCCGGGCCGACGCCGTCGACCTGGCCGACGAGGTGGGCGGCGTGCCCGGCGCGTTCTCGCCCTACTCGGTGTACCTCAGCGGCGGCGCGCCCGGCGAGCTGGCCGCCATCCGGGACGGCCGCGCGCACGTGCAGGACGAGGGCTCGCAGCTCGTCGCCGCGGCGCTGCTGGCCGCGCCGGTCGAGGGCCAGGACGACCGCTGGCTCGACCTGTGCGCCGGTCCGGGCGGCAAGGCCGGCCTGCTCGGCTCGATCGCCGCGCTGCGCGGTGCCGAGGTCACCGCCGTCGAGATCGCCGACCACCGGGCCCGGCTGGTCGAGCAGGCCACGATCGGGCTGCCCGTCACGGTGCTGCCGACCGACGGCCGTACCGTCGGACGCGACCCCGACCTGCCGGAGGAGGGCTTCGACCGGGTACTTGTCGACGCGCCCTGCACCGGCCTGGGTTCGCTGCGCCGGCGGCCGGAGTCGCGCTGGCGGCGCACGCCCGCCGACCTGCCGCCGCTGACCCGGCTACAGCGTGAGCTGCTCGTCGCGGCCCTGCGCGCGGTCCGTCCGGGCGGCGTGGTCGCCTACGTGACCTGCTCGCCGCACATGGTGGAGACCCAGGTGACGGTCAGCGAGGGCGCCCGCCGCAGCGGCGTCGAGGTCGACTTCGTCGACGCCCGCCCCCTGCTGCCACCGGGCATGCCCAAGCTCGGCCCCGGCCCGACGGTGCAGCTCTGGCCGCACCGCCACGGCACCGACGCGATGTTCCTGGCGGTCCTGCGCCGCACCGGCTGACGGTCCCGGGCCCGGCTCGGACGGCCCGCAGCCATCCGTCCGGAACCGCCCGGCGGGTGGCGCCTGCTCGTCGTGGCCGACGCGGTACAGCGAGGTGCCGTGGGTCGCTCGCGGGATCCCGGGCCACCGTCTCAGGGAACCTGGTTTCGGATGGGGGTCGGTCGGTGGGTGGTGCCCGGCTGAGCCCAACGGGCCGGCGCGGTTCAGCTGCGGGTGCCTATCTGACCGGTAGGACGCCGGGGCCGGCGCCCTTCAGGGAGCGGCTGAAGGTGCGCTCGGCGAAGTAGATGAAGCAGCGCACCAGCCGCTCCCCGGACAGCCACTCGGGCCGCGTCGGGTTGTATGAGATCCAGCCGCTGCGGAACTGCAGGTCGGAGTCGTCCGGCAGCGCCGCGAAGCGGGCGATCACGCCCCGGCACCCGGCCGCGCTGAGCTCGGTGTCGGACTCCAGCTTCGAGTACGAGATGTCGGGAGCGGTCCACAGCCCGGCGAACTCGGCCCGGTGCGCCCCGTTGCACGGCGCCGCGGTCATCGCCGTCACCGTGCCGCCCTCGACCGTCGGATCGAAGCAGGCCAGCCGCAGCGGCGACGCGTGGGCCAGCTCACCGGCCAGGCTGCCGGTGCGGCTGACGCGGCTCCGGCCGTCGAGGTCCGCGGTGGTGACGTCGCAGCGGAACCAGCGGGCGCCGCCCGCCCAGCCGGCCCGGGTCGGCCACACCACCTGCACCGCGATCCGGGCGCCGCGTAACGGCCCGCCCAGGAAGTCGGTCGCGGCGTCCGAACACTCCCGGTATGCCGCCTTCGCTCCCGCCGTCCCGGGCGCCGGAGCCACTTCGGCGTCCGCGGGCGTGCCCACCCGGATGGTCTCGGAGACGTGGAGTTCGCCACAGTCGACCGGCCGGTAGTCGTCAAGCGCGCCGTTCGTGGTCAGGGCCTCATGACACTGCCCGGCCTGCGGGCGGAACGGCGCCGGTGTGCCCGGCACGGCCCAGTCGTCGGCCAGGTCACCGTCGGTGCCGGCCGGGGGTGTGGCCGAGCAGCCGGCGGCGAGCAGCACCGCCAGCAGGGCAACCGTGGTTCGCATGCCAAGCCTCCCCGGGGAACACCATGAGTATCCCGGCCGACACCGAACAGGCCATACACTTCACCGGTGGAGCCATCGCTGATCATCGCCCCCAGCATCCTGGCCGCGGACTTCGCGCACCTCGCCACCGCGGTGCATGAGATCGAGGGTGCCGCGGACTGGGTGCACGTGGACGTCATGGACAACCATTTCGTCCCGAATCTGACCATCGGTCTGCCGGTCGTGCAGAGCCTGCGCAAGGCCACGACCATCCCGTTCGACGTGCATCTGATGATCACCGATCCGGAGCGCTGGGCACCCGGTTACGCGGAGGCCGGCGCCCACAACGTGACGTTCCACGCCGAGGCCTGCGACAACCCGGTGGCCCTGGCCAAGACGCTGCGCGCGGCGGGCGCCAAGGCGGGCCTGGCCATCGACCGGGACACGCCGGTGGAGCCCTACCTCGAGCTCCTTCCCTATGTGGACACGGTGCTGATCATGACGATCAAGGCCGGCTTCGGCGGCCAGAAGTTCATGCCGGAGATGCTCGACAAGGTTCGCGACGTGCGGCGCCGGATCAAGGCCAAGGATCTTCAGGTACGCCTGGAGGTCGACGGTGGCATCGCCGCCGACACCATCGAGCAGGCCGCCGAGGCGGGCGCCGACGCGTTCGTCGCGGGCACCGCCGTCTACGGCGCCGAGGACCCCGCGGAGGCGTGCCGCAAGCTGCGCGCCCTCGCCGAGCGCGCGACGGCCGGCTCATGAGCGAGCGTGCGAGCGAGTCATCGGCTCCGTCCAGAACGCGTGGCGACGGCATGAGCGGGCGACCGACGGTGGCGGTGCGCCGATGAGCACCGGGGTGGTGCGGCACAAGGTGGACGCGACCGCGGCGGAGCCCGAGGAGCGGCCCGACCTGATCCTGGTCGTCGACGACGACGAGGACATCGCCAGCTTCGTGGCCTTCAACCTCAAGGTTCACGGCTTCGAGGTGATGCGGGCCCGCGACGGCCAGCACGCCCTCGAGGTGATGGAGACCCGCCGACCCGATCTCGCGGTCGTCGACTGGATGATGCCGAACATGAACGGCGTCGAACTGACCCGCCGGCTGCGCGCCGAGCCGCTCACCTCGGCGCTGCCGGTGATCATGCTGACCGCCAAGGGCATGACCGTCGACAAGGTCGTCGGCCTCACCGCCGGCGTCGACGACTACCTGGTCAAGCCGTTCGACACCGCCGAGCTGATCGCCCGGGTCTCCTCGACGCTGCGGCGCAACAAGGAGTTCCGCGAGGTCTCCCCGCTGACCGGCCTGCCCGGCAACGCCCGGGTGCGGCGCGAGATCGTGGACCGGATGAAGACCGCCAAGGACTTCGCGGTCGGCTACATCGACATCGACCGGTTCAAGAGCGTCAACGACGTCTACGGCTTCGACCGCGGCGACGAGTTCATCACGGCCCTGGCCGGCAGCCTGCACCGCGCGGTCGCGAGCACCGGGCGCCCGCCGATCTTCCTGGGCCACATCGGCGGCGACGACTTCGTCTTCATCTGTACGCCCGAGCAGGTCCTGCCGCTGACCAAGCGGACCGTGAACGACTTCGAGACCGTCGCCGACCAGCTCTACGACACCGAGGACGCCCGGCGCGGCTACATCGAGGTGCCCGACCGGCGCGGCAACAAGCAGCGCGCGGCCCTGGTCACGCTCTCGATCGGCGTCGCGCAGGCCACGGCCGAGGGCCGCCGGTTCGAGGACGCCCGTGAGGTGGTCGCGGTGGCCTCCGAGATGAAGAAGGTGGCCAAGAGCCAGCCCGGCTCGTACGTGGCGATCGACCGCCGCCGCGCGGACTCGGAGGACCCGGAGGACCCGTCGGCGGCGGGAATGGGTTTGTGACCTGGGTCGCCCCGGAGGTGGCAAGCCGGGATTCGCGTGTAAGACTCATGGGTGACCCACCACGCGCTGGCGGGACTCGGTGAAATTCCGAACCGGCGGTAATGCCCTGCTCCGGCAGGGCTGAGCCCGCGACCCGGACGTCGATACCAAGACGGACGGTGGATCTGGTGAGACTCCAGAGCCGACGGTTGATCGGACGGCCCTCGCGGGCCGATCGGTCAGACAGTCCGGATGGGAGACAGCGCGCGGGAGCAGGATGAGGGCTCGTCGCGGCGTGCTCTCGCCGGGGCGGCGCGAAGCGTCCCCTCATGTCCTGTTTCCGTAGTGTCTTCCCCCTCTCCAGCGCGTGACCGCACCGCGCATGGAGAGGACGCAGATGGTCACCGACGACGAGGCGATGGGCCGCGCGATCGCGCTCGCCGCCCGGGGGCTCGGCACGACCAGCCCCAACCCGGTCGTCGGCTGCCTACTGCTCAGCGCGGACGGCGAGGTCGTCGGCGAGGGCTTCCACGCGTACGTGGGCGGGCCGCACGCCGAGATAGTCGCCCTGGCGCAGGCCGGCGAGCGGGCCCGCGGCGGCACCGCGATAGTCACCCTTGAGCCCTGTAACCACACCGGCCGCACCGGCCCCTGCGCGCAGGCGCTGATCAACGCCGGGATCACCCGGGTGGTCATCGCCGTCGACGACCCGACGCCGGTCGCGGCCGGCGGCGCGGCCACGCTGCGCGGCGCCGGGGTCCTGGTCGAGACCGGGGTACGCCGCCAGGAGGCCGAGGACGGCAACGTCGCGTGGCTGACCGCCGTGCGCCGCGGCCGCCCGTACGTGACTTGGAAGTACGCCGCGACCCTCGACGGGCGCTCCGCGGCGGCGGACGGCACCAGCCAGTGGATCACCTCCGCGATCTCCCGCACCGACGTGCACCGGCTGCGCAGCACCGTCGACGCGATCGTCGCCGGCGTCGGCACGGTCATCGCCGACGACCCCCAGCTGACGGTCCGCGACCTGCGCGACGGCAGCCTCGCGATCAAGCAGCCCTGGCGGGTCGTCGTCGACTCCTCCGGGCGTACCCCCGCGGGTGCGCGGGTCCGCGACCAGGCCGCGCCGACCTGGATCGCGACGGCGTCCGAGGTCGGCGCCGGCGCGGACGGCCGCGTCGACCTCGCCGCCCTGCTCAACGAGCTGTACCTGCGCGGCGTCCGCGCGGTGCTGCTGGAGGGCGGCCCGACCCTGGCGGGCGGCTTCCTCGCGGGCGGCCTGGTCGACAAGATCGTCGGCTACATCGCGCCCAAGCTGCTCGGCGCGGGCCAGCCGTCGCTGGTCGGCGCGGGCGTGTCCACCATCGCCGACGCCTTGGAACTGGACCTCACCGACATCACGCAGATCGGCCCCGACCTGCGTTTCACAGCATCGCTCCGACAGAAGGAGATCTGATGTTCACCGGCATCGTCGAGGAACTGGGTGAGGTCGTCTACCTCACCGACGCGGGCGGAGACTCGGCGGTCATCGCCGTACGCGGGCCCGTCGTCACGTCCGACGCCCGGCACGGCGACTCGATCTCGGTCAACGGCGTCTGCCTGACCGTCATCGACAACGTCGACGGCGTCTTCACCGCCGACGTGATGGGCGAGAGCCTGCGCCGGTCCTCGCTCGGCGTGCTCAGGCCGGGCAGCCAGGTCAACCTGGAGCGCGCGGCGACCGTCGGCAGCCGGCTCGGCGGGCATCTCGTGCAGGGTCACGTCGACGGGGTCGGCGCGATCGTCGCCCGCGAGCCCGCCGACGAGTGGGAGGTGCTGCGCTTCTCGCTGCCGCCCGAGCTGGCCCGCTACGTGGTGGAGAAGGGCTCGATCACCGTGGACGGCGTCTCGCTGACCGTCATGGAGGTCACCGAAGACACGTTCAGCGTCGGGCTCATCCCGACCACGCTCAAGCTCACCGTCCTGGGCGCCAAGTCCGTCGGCGACCCCGTGAACCTCGAGGTCGACGTGATCGCCAAGTATGTCGAGAAGATGCTGGGAGACCGTCATGTTGGCTGACATCGAACGGGCCGTCGCGGACATCGCCGCCGGCCGCGCGGTGATCGTGGTGGACGACGAGGACCGCGAGAACGAGGGCGACCTGATCTTCGCGGCCGAGCACGCCACGCCCGAGTTGCTGGCGTTCATGGTCCGCTACACGTCCGGCTACATCTGCGTGCCGATGACCGAGGACGAGGCGGACCGGCTCGACCTGCCGCCGATGTTCCACACCAACCAGGACCGTCGCGGTACGGCGTACGCGGTGACGGTCGACGCCCGAGAGGGCGTGAGCACCGGCATCTCGGCCGCCGACCGGGCGCACACGATCCGGCTGCTCGCCTCGGCCGACACCAAGCCGAGCGACCTGTCGCGCCCGGGGCACGTGGTGCCGCTGCGGGCCAAGGCCGGCGGCGTGCTGCGCCGTCCCGGTCACACCGAGGCCGCGATCGACCTGTCGGTCCTCGCCGGACTGCGCCCGGCCGGCGTGCTGTGCGAGATGGTCAACGACGACGGCACCATGATGCGGATGCCCGACCTGGAGAAGTTCGCCGTCGAGCACGACCTGGCGCTGATCAGCATCGCCGACCTGATCGCCTACCGGCGGCGCCACGAGCGGCAGGTCGAGCGGGTCGTCGAGACCCGGCTGCCGACCGAGCACGGCGACTTCACCGCGGTCGGCTTCCGCGGCGACGTGGACGGCGCCGAGCACGTCGCCCTGGTCTTCGGCGACCTCGGCGACGGCGAGGACGTGCTGGTCCGGGTCCACTCGGAGTGCCTGACCGGCGATGTCTTCGGCTCGGTGCGCTGCGACTGCGGGCCGCAGCTCGACGCCGCCCTCGACCGGGTGGCCGAGGCCGGGCGCGGGGTCGTGCTCTACATGCGCGGGCACGAGGGTCGCGGCATCGGGCTGCTGCACAAACTCCAGGCGTACCAGTTGCAGGACCGCGGCCTGGACACCGTGGACGCGAACCTGGAGCTCGGCCTGCCCGCCGACGCCCGCGACTTCGGCACCGGCGCGCAGATCCTCTACGAGCTGGGCGTGCGCTCGATGCGGCTGCTCACCAACAACCCGGCGAAGCGGGCCGGGCTGGAGGGCTACGGCCTGACGGTGAGCGGGCGCGAGGCGATGCCGGTGCGCCTGCACCCCGAGAACGTGCGCTACCTGCGGACGAAGCGGGACCGGATGGGCCACCTGTTCGAGGCACTGGGCTGATTCCCCGGCGCCGCGACGGCGGCCGGGCGCAAGATTAGGCAAAAGGGGGCAACAATGGCCGGTTTCGGTGATCCGCACCTGACCACCGTCGACGCCGCCGGGCTCAAGCTCGGCATCGTCGGCTCGCGTTGGCACTCCGACCTGGTCGACCACATGGTCGAGCGTGCGCACGCGGCCGCCAAGGCGTCCGGCGTCAACGACGTGACCGTGGTGCGGGTCGTCGGCTCGGTGGAGCTGCCCGTCGTGGCACAGGCGCTGGCCAAGCGCTGCGACGCGGTCGTCGCGCTCGGCGTGGTCATCCGCGGGGAGACCCCGCACTTCGAGTACGTCAACGACGCGGTGACGATGGGCCTGACCCGGGTCTCGCTGGACGAGCGGACCCCGGTCGCGCACGGCGTGCTGACCGTGGAGAGCCTGGGCCAGGCGAAGGACCGGGCCGGCCTGGAGGACTCTATCGAGGACAAGGGCTGGCAGTCGACGATCGCCGTGCTCGACGCGGCCATCGCGATCCGGAGCCTGGGCGGCTAGAAGCCTGGCCGGGGTCGGTGCTCCGGGCGATGGTGATCTGTGGCCGTTGGTGCTTATGTGTGACGCGAACGCGGCCGCGTGCACCAACGCCCCCGGAGGAACGTCATGGCACTCATCAACCGGGCGGGCCTGGCCGCGGTGGTCGCCGGCTGCCTCCTCGCGGGCTGTGACGGCGGCGGCGCCGACGGCGTGCCCGTCGTCGTCGCCACGAGCACCGCGGTCAGCACGCCGCGGTCGGTACCGGATCTCGACGCCGGCGAGGAGATCGCCCGGGGCATCGACGTGCCGTGGGGGCTCGCCTTCCTGCCGGGCGGCGACGCTCTGGTCGCCGAGCGGGACACCGGCCGGGTGCTGCGGCTGACGCCCGGCGGCGGCGCGGCGCGCGAGGTGTACCGGGTGCCGGGCGTCCGGGCCCGTAACGAGGGCGGCCTGCTGGGTCTGGCCGTCTCGCCCGCCTTCGCGGACGACGGCATGGTCTACGCCTACTTCACCGCGGCCCGGGACAACCGCATCGTGCGGTTCCGGCTCGGCGGCGGACCGCCCGAGGTGGTCTTCGACGGCATCGCCAAGGCCCGGTACCACAACGGCGGGCGGATCGCGTTCGGGCCCGACGGCATGCTCTATGTGGGCACCGGGGACGCCGGCGAGACGTCCCGGGCGCCGGACCCGGCGAGCCCCAACGGCAAGATCCTGCGGCTGACCCCTGGCGGCGCGCCGGCGCCGGGCAACCCGGTGGCGGATTCGCCGGTGTACAGCCTGGGCCACCGCAACGTGCAGGGACTGGCCTGGGACTCCGCGGGGCGGCTGTTCGCCACCGAGTTCGGGCAGAGCGAACTCGACGAGGTGAACCTCATCCGGCCCGGGCGCGACTACGGCTGGCCCGAGGTCGAGGGGACCGGTGACACCGACGGCGGGCGCTACACCAACCCGCTCGTCACGTGGTCCGTGCGCGACGCCTCGCCGTCCGGGATGGCGATCGCCGGCGATACCGCCTACGTCGCCGCCCTGCGCGGGCAGCGGCTGTGGACCATCCCGCTGCGCGGCGACACCGTCGGCGCGCCGTCCGCGGTGTTCGAGAAGCGCTACGGCCGGCTCCGGACCGTCGACATCGCACCGGACGGCGCGCTCTGGCTGACCACCTCGAACACCGACGGCCGCGGCGACGTCCGCGACGGCGACGACCGGGTCCTGCGCTTCCCGGCGGGATGAGCCCGGCCCGCTACAGCCGGCCGGCCTCGATGATCCGGGCCAGGAACTGCCGGGTCCTTGGCTCCGACGGGTCGCCGAGCACCCGGTCGGGCGGGCCCGCCTCGAGCACCCGGCCGCCGTCCAGGAAGACCACCTGGTCGGCGACCTGCCGGGCGAAGCCCATCTCGTGGGTGGCGAGCACCATCGTCATGCCGTCGTCCTTGAGGCCGCGGATCATCGTCAGCACCTCGCCGACCAGCTCCGGGTCGAGCGCCGAGGTGACCTCGTCGAGCAGCAGCAGCCGGGGGCTGTTGACCAGCGCCCGGACGATCGCGACCCGCTGCTGCTGGCCGCCGGAGAGCCGGTCGGGATAGCTGTCCGCCTTGTCGGCCAGCCCGACCCGGCCGAGCCAGTCCATGGCCTGCTCTCTGACCTCGGCGGCGTCCCGCCGGTGCACCCGGCCGGGCGCCAGCGTGATGTTGCGCAGCACGGTCATGTGCGGGAAGAGGTTGTACGACTGGAACACCATGCCGATGCGCCGCCGCACCAGGTCCGGGTCGACCCGCGGGTCGGTGATGTCCTCGCCGTCGAGCCGGATGACGCCGTCGTCGATCTCGGTGAGCAGGTTGATGCAGCGCAGCAGCGTCGACTTGCCCGATCCGGAGGCGCCGATCAGCGCGACCACCCGGTGCTCGGCGACCTCCAGCGACAGGTCGTCGAGCACGACGCCGGCGCCGAAGGTCTTGCGGACGTTCTCGCAGGACAGCAGCATCAGGCCCCCGCGGACTGGCGGCGGGCCGCGCGCAGCGTGACCCAGTCGGTGAAGGCGATAAGCGGGATCGCCAGCAGCACGAAGAGCACCCCGGCCACGATGTAGGGCGTGAAGTTGGCGTCCTGTGCGACGCCGATCTGCGCGGCGCGGACGGCGTCGATGGGGCCGGCGAGTGACACCAGCCCGACGTCCTTCTGGAGCGCCACCGTGTCGTTGAGCAGCGGCGGCGCCACCCGGCGGATCGCCTGCGGCAGCACCACGTGCCGCATCGTCTGCCGGTACGTCAGCCCCAGCGACCGGGCCGCGGCGAGCTGGCTCGGGTGCACCGATTCGATGCCGGCCCGGAAGACCTCGGCCAGGTACGCACCGTACGTGATGATCAGCGCGGCCCCGCCCAGCACCAGCACCCCCGGGGTGCCCTGTAGCCGCAGGCCGGGCACGCCGAAGGCGGCCAGGTAGATCACGATGATCAGCGGCAGGCCCCGGAACGTGTACGTGTAGCCCGTCGCGAGCGCCCGTACCGGGAAGAAGACCGGACCGCGCAGGGTGCGCAGCGTCGCGATCAGCAGGCCGAGGGCCAGGGCGAGGACCGCGCAGACGGCCAGCAGCCGGATGTTGAGCCAGAGACCCTCGAGGATGGCCGGCAGCCAGCGCCGGGCCACCTCGGGGTTGAAGAACGACTGCTTGACCCGGTCCCAGCCGGGCGCGCCGGTGACCGCGACCACGAGCAGCACGCCGAGGACGGCGGTGGAGAGGGCCGCGAGCAGCACGGAGCGGATCGTCTGCCGTCGCCGGTAGGCGGTCCGCCCGCGCTGGATCTCCGACGGCCGGTACAGCTCGGTGCTCACGACAGCTCGGGAGCACCGTTCGTGCCGGCCAGCCACTGCTTCTCGAGCACCGCGAGGGTGCCGTCCTGGCGCAACTGGTCGACGGCCTGTGAGACGCAGCCGGTCAGCGGCGACTCGAGGTCGAGAACCAGCCCGAACTGCTCCGGTACGCCGACCTGCGGCAGCTGCCCGACGATCACGCCGTCGTCGAGCTCGGCCCCGGTCATGTAGAACGCGGTGGGCAGGTCGACAACGATGCCGTCGACCTGGCCGTTCTCCAGGGCCGCCTTGGCGTCGTCGTTGTTGTTGTAGACCAGCGGCTTGGTGTCCGGCTTGATCACCTCGGTGATCGCCTGGTAGCTGGTGGTGCCGACCTGCGCGCCGAGCTTGGCGGACTTGAGGTCCGCGAGTGACTTCGCGGAAGCGATCTTCGAACCCTTTGTCGTGATCACCGTCTGCCGGACCAGGTAGTACGGCGAGGAGAAGTCGACGGCCTTGCGCCGCTCGGGCGTGATCGAGAACTGGTTGATGTTGAAGTCGAACGTCTTCGGGCCCGGCGCGATGGCGTTGCTGAACGTCACCTGGGTCCACACGACGTTCTGCGCCGGGTAGCCGAGCCGCTCGGCGACCTGGTAGGCGACCGCCGACTCGAAGCCCTTGCCGTTGCTGGGCTTGTTGTCGGAGAACCACGGCTCGTACGCCGGGTTGTCGGTGCCGATCGTGAGCTTGCCGGCGGTCTGCGTGTCGAGCGCGCCGGCCGGGCAGGCGGAGCCGGAGGGCGAGGCGGAGGCCCCGGCGGAGGGGCTTCCCTCGTCGGCGGGCGCGCAGCCCGCGAGCGTGGTGAGGAGCACGGCCGCGCCGCCTACCGCGGCGATGGTGTATCTGCTGACCATGCTGGCGAGCCTAGGCCACGTCCCACCCGTTGGGGCCGTCCGCCGCCATCCCGTGATGAGCTGCCACAATCGTCTCCCGTGAAGACGTTCGAAGAGTTGTTCGCCGAGTTGCAGGCGAAGGCGGTGCAGCGGACCGAGGGCTCGTCCACCGTGGCGGCGCTGGATCGTGGCGTGCACTTCATCGGGAAGAAGGTCGTCGAAGAGGCGGCCGAGTCCTGGATGGCCGCCGAGCACGAGGGGCCGGAGCGCGCCGCCGAGGAGATCTCCCAGCTGCTCTACCAGGCACAGGTCCTGATGATCGCCACCGGGCTCGAGCTGAAGGACGTGTACCGACATCTCTGACGTGCCCTCCACCTCAATCGAATCCGATCGAAGGAGCACGTCGATGCTGCGCATCGCCATTCCGAACAAAGGCACCCTGTCCGCTCCGGCCGCGCAGATGCTGCGCGACGCCGGCTACCGCCAGCGCACCGACCCCAAGGAACTCGTCTGCCGTGACGAGGCCAACAACGTCGAGTTCTTCTACCTGCGTCCGCGCGACATCGCCACGTACGTGGGGTCGGGTGATCTCGATCTCGGCGTGACCGGCCGGGACCTGCTCGTCGACTCCGGTGTGCCCGCGCGGGAGCTGCTCGACCTGGGCTTCGGCGGTGCCACGTTCCGCTGGGCCGCCCCGGCCGGCTCGCTCGCCTCCGCCGAGGCGATCGGCGGGCGGCGCATCGCCACCGCGTACCCCGGGGTGG
Source organism: Amorphoplanes digitatis (assembly GCF_014205335.1). Classification (NCBI taxonomy): domain Bacteria; kingdom Bacillati; phylum Actinomycetota; class Actinomycetes; order Micromonosporales; family Micromonosporaceae; genus Actinoplanes; species Actinoplanes digitatis. The sequence continues at coordinate 2,040,930 of NZ_JACHNH010000001.1, forward strand.
TCGAGCGCTACCTCGACGAGCACGACCTCAAGGCCGAGGTGGTGCGCCTCGACGGCGCGGTGGAGAACGCCGTGCGCCTGGGCGTCGCCGACCTGATCGCCGACGTGGTGGAGACCGGCACCACGCTGCGCCAGGCCGGGCTGGTCACCGTCGGCGAGCCGATCATGCGCTCCTCGGCGATCCTGATCGGCCGCGAGCCGGCGGCGGACTCCGGCGCGTCCGCGCAGCTCATGCGGCGTCTGCAGGGCGTGCTGGTCGCCCGCGGCTACGTGATGCTCGCCTACGACGTGCGCGCCGACCTGCTGGAGAGCGCGACCGCGCTGACACCGGGCATCGAATCGCCGACGGTGTCGCCGCTGCACCGCGAGGGCTGGGTGGCGGTGCAGGCCATGGTCCGGCGCGACGACGTGCACCAGATCATGGACGAGCTCTACGATCTCGGCGCGCGGGCGATCCTTGTTACCGACATCTCCAACTGCCGCCTGTGAATGAGACAGTGGTTGACGTGACTTCGACCGAGGCGACCGTGGTGTTCCGGCCCCGCCGCATCCGCTGGGTGGCCGGCGCGACGGCGGCCGCCGTCGTCGTGCTCTTCACCGTGCTCAGCTTCGGCCTGCACGGGTCGACCGGCGACACGATGGGCCAGTTCCAGCGCGGCGACCAGGGCGCGATGATCGGGCTGGGCGTGCTGATCGGGCTCGGCATCCTCGCCTTCACCCGGCCACGGGTGATCGCGGACGCGGCGGGCGTGAAGGTGCGAAACGTGCTGGGCGGCTACGAGCTGCCCTGGTCCGCGGTGCGGGCGGTGCGCTTCGACCGCAACTCGCCGTGGGCGTCGCTGGAGATGCTCGACGACGACACGGTGCCGGTCCACGCGCTCCAGGCCGTCGACAAGGAGTACGCGGTCGAGGGCGTCCGCGCACTTCGCGCCCTCCATTCGGCGGCGACGTCCTGAGCTGGTAGACTCACCGGTAGTCGACCACGCCTGCGCGAATCTCCCTCGGGAGCTCGGCCAGGCGCGAAAGAGGAGCCCGCTGGTTCCCACCCAAGTCACTCTTCGAGTGGCTGGGTCCGGTCAACCGCCCCGGGAGTGTCCGGGCGTGGTGTGCGTCCTCATGGACGCCGATGACCGGTCGAGCGGGCCCTGGCATGCGTGCCGGGGCCTTCTGCTTTCCTGTCGCCCTGCATAAGAGGGCGAGCGGGCCGACCGACATTGGCAGTACTAGATCGTTCTGAGGAGGCCCCATCAGCGTCGAACCACGCGTGAACGAGCAGATCCGGGCACGAGAAGTCCGACTGGTCGGCCCTGAGGGTGAGCAGGTGGGCATCGTCCCGCTCGAGCGCGCCCTCCAGCTGGCCGCAGACGTCGACCTGGACCTGGTCGAGGTAGCGCCGATGGCGCGCCCGCCGGTGTGCAAGCTCATGGACTTCGGCAAGTTCAAGTACGAGAGTGCACTCAAGGCGCGCGAAGCCCGGCGCAACCAGCAGCAGACCGTCATCAAGGAAATGAAGCTCCGGCCGAAGATCGACCCGCACGACTACGAGACCAAGAAGGGTCACGTGGTCCGGTTCCTCAAGGCGGGCGACAAGGTCAAGGTGACGATCATGTTCCGTGGTCGTGAGCAGAGCCGCCCCGAGCTGGGTTTCCGGCTCCTGCGCAGGCTCAGCGAAGAGATCTCGGAGCTGGGTTTCGTCGAGGCGAGTCCGAAGCAGGACGGCCGAAACATGATCATGGTGCTGGCACCGCACCGCGCCACCAAGGCCGCCGCAGCGGCCGTGATCGCGGCCAACGCGCGTCCGCCGCGCGAGCCGCGCGAGGGTGACGTCGCCGAGGCACCCCCGGCCGCCGCGCCGGTCGACAGCACCGCCGCCACTGCAGAGTAAGTAATTAAGGAAGAGGCGTTCTAAGTGCCGAAGATGAAGAGCCACACCGGCATGGGCAAGCGGGTGAAGGTCACCGGCAAGGGCAAGATCGTCCGGGAGCTGGCCGGTAAGCGCCACCTGCTGGAGGGCAAGTCCTCCCACGTCACGCGTCGGATGACCGGTACGGTCACGGTGGCCAAGGCCGACACCAAGCGAGTTAAGAAGATGCTGGGCCGCTGACGCGCGCGCCACACACGTTCCCCTGTTAGGAGTACCGAAATGGCACGCGTCAAGCGGGCAGTGAACGCCCAGAAGAAGCGCCGTACGCTGCTGGAGACCGCCAGCGGCTACCGCGGGCAGCGCTCGCGCCTGTACCGCAAGGCCAAGGAGCAGGTGCTGCACTCGATGCAGTACGCGTACCGCGACCGCCGTGACCGCAAGGGCGACTTCCGCCAGCTGTGGATCACGCGCATCAACGCGGGCGCGCGGGCCAACGGCCTGACCTACAACCGCCTGATCCAGGGCCTGAAGCTGGCCGGCGTCGAGGTGGACCGCAAGATCCTGGCCGACATGGCCGTCAACGACGCCGCCTCGTTCGCGGCGATCGTCGAGATCGCGCGTGCCGCCGTCGCGGCCGAGGGCACCGGCGGCGCCGCCGCGCAGGCTGCCTGAGCAACTCGTTGTCGGGGCGCCTTCCGGATTTCCGGGAGGCGCCCCGATGCTGTTCCCTCCCGGAGGAAACGTGACCTTCTCGCCCCGTACCCCGAGGGTCGTCGCCGCCCGGCGCCTACAGCGCCGCCGCGACCGCGACCAGACCGGCCGCTTCCTGGCGGAGGGCCCGCAGGCCGTGCGGTCCGCCCTGGCCGCGGGGGTCGTTCTCGAGCTCTTCGGTACGGACGCCGCGCTGTCGCGGCACGCCGACCTGGCGGCGCAGGCGCCCGTGGTGTCACCGGTCGACGAGCCGGGCCTCGCGGCGCTGGCCGAGACGGTCCAGCCGCAGGGCCTGGTCGCGGTCTGCGAGCAGATCGACGTGCCGCTGGCCGAGGCGCTGTCCAAGGGGCCGCGCCTGGTCGCGGTGGCCGCCGAGATCCGCGACCCCGGCAACGCCGGCACCATCCTGCGGACGGCCGACGCCGCCGGTGCGACCGCGGTGATCTTCGCCGGCGACGCCGTCGACCCCTACAACGGCAAGTGCGTCCGGGCCTCGGCGGGCAGCCTCTTCCACCTGGACGTGGTCCGGTCCCCGCTGGCGGTCGTCGACCAGCTCCGCGACTTCGGCCTCCAGGTCCTCGCCACCACCGGCACCGGCGACGCCGGCCTCGACGACCTGCTCGACGACGGCTCGCTGGCTCGCCCGACCGCCTGGCTCTTCGGCTCCGAGGCGCACGGCCTGCCCGGGGAGCTGCTGACGGCGGCCGACAAGCGGGTCCGGGTGCCGATCTACGGCGGCGCCGAGAGCCTGAACCTGGCCGCCGCCGCGGCGGTCTGCCTGTACGCCTCGGCCCGCGCCCAGCGCTAGGTGTCGCTACCGCCCAGCGGTTCGGGAGATCTGCTCCAGGGTCCGGATGCCGGCGGCCATCGTGTGGGTTTCGCCGGCGGTCTGGGTGACCGTTCGGGTGACCTCGGCGACGGCGGCGGTCTGTTCCTCGATCGCGGCGGCGAGCGTGCTGTGGTGCGCCGACAGGGCGGTCATGCTTCCGGCGATCTCCGTGACCTGGGTGACCGCGACGTCGACCTGGGTGCGCACGTCGTTAAGGGTCCGGTTGATGGAGTCGGCGTTCTCGCCGGACTGGCGGGCCAGCTCCTTGACCTCGTTGGCCACGACCGCGAAACCCTTGCCACTCTCCCCGGCGCGGGCCGACTCGATCGTGGCGTTGAGCGCGAGCAGGTTCGTCTGCTCGGCGATGGACTGGATGATGTCGCTGGCGGCCATGATCTGCTCGCTCGACGCGGCTAGCGCCTTGATCACCGTGGCGGCGTCGTCGGCCTGGCGCACCACCGCGACCGTGACCTGCTCGGTGGACTGTGCCGTGCGCGAGAGGTCCTGGAGCGCGGAGGACATCTGCTCGGTCGCGGTGGCCGCGATGGTCGTGTTCTGGCTGACCTCGGCGGCCGACTGGGCCAGCACGGCCGCCTGCTCGGCGACCTGCTGCTGAAGGCGGGTCTGCTCGGCCACCTGCGCGGCGGCCAGCTCGGCCCGGTGCGCTTCGGCCTGCTGCTGCTCGGTCAGCGTACGCACTTGCAGCTCACTGACCTCAGCCTGAGCCCGGGCGACCTGGGCGGCACTGTCGTCGAGCAGTCCGCGCAGCCAGTGCGTCGCGGTGCCCATCCCGGTCAGCACCAACCAGATCGCCACCGATCGCCAGACCGCGACCGATGGTGGGGCCAACTGCCACTGCGCCGCCAAGGTCAGCACGCCCATGAGGGCGGACAGCGCCACCAGATCACGCCGCCCGAGGGCGAACCCGGCCCAGACCAGGCCGATGGCCGAGGACAGCAGGCCCATGTAGTAGGTGGCTGGAACGGTGATGGATCCGATGCCGATCAGCACCACGCCGAGGTAGGCCATGGTCCGCAACGCCAGGGGTGGTACCCGGTCCCAGTTCACCCGCCAGGTGGCCGCCGCGATCGCACAGGCCGCCAGCGCCCGGATCAGCTGGAGACCCTGGTGCCCGTCGACATTGGACAGCGCGATCACCAGCCCGGCCAGACCGGCGGGCAGGTACAGCCGGGGCAGCAACTTGCCGGAGATGGACCGGTCTTCCAGCGGACTACGTCGTCCCGGACTGATGGCTTGGCCGTGAGTCATGCCCAGTCCATCGGCCGCACGACGCTCAGCACTGAGGCGGGCGCCGGCGGTGTCCCACATGCTGGAACGCGTACCGTCTGCGGGCCTGGCGCGCCAACATCGTCCTGTTCATGTCCATTTGGTGGGCTGACAACCACAATGTCGGGAACCGGCCATGCGGGGCCGACTGCGGCGCAATGAGGTTGTCGGCCGCGATATGCTGAGCCCATGCGCCGAGTGCTCCCGATGTTTATCCGGCCCGCTGGTCGCGGGCGCCGGGTCTGACACTCCTGCGCGAACTTCCTGACCGGCGGGCGGCGGCCCAGCCGCGCCTCCGTACACTGCCCGATGGCTCATCCGGTGTGAGGGAGTTCGCCCGATCATGTCCTACCGCAACGATCCGTACGATCCGAAGCAGGCCGCCCTGCTCGCCCCCGAGGCTCTCGAGGCCGCCGTCGCCGAGGCCGGCGACGCCTTCGCCGGTGCACCGGACCTCGACGCGCTCGGCGCGCTGAAGTCCGTCCACCTCGGCGACCGGTCCCCGGTGTCGCTGGCCCGGCGCGAGATCGGTTCGCTGCCGCCGCACGCGAAATCTGAGGCCGGCAAGCGCGTCAACGTGGCCCGGCAGTCCGTGCAGGCCGCGTTCGACGCCCGCCAGGCCGAGCTGGAGCTCGAGCGCGCCGCCCGCGTCCTGGTCGAGGAGCGCGTCGACGTCTCGCTGCCCTGGGACCGAGCGCCGCGCGGCGCCCGGCACCCGCTGACGACGCTGATGGAGCACATGGGCGACCTGTTCGTCGGCATGGGCTACGACGTCGTCGAGAGCCCCGAGCTCGAGCTCGACTGGGTCAACTTCGACGCGCTCAACATCGGGCCCGACCACCCGGCCCGCGGGCTCATCGACACGTTCTACGTGGACCTGCCCGGCCTGGTGATGCGCACGCACACCTCGCCCGGCCAGGTGCGGACGATGCTGACCCGGCAGCCGCCGATCCGGGTGGTGTGCCCGGGCCGCGTCTACCGCACCGACGACCTGGACGCCACGCACAGCCCGGTGTTCCACCAGATCGAGGGCCTCGTCGTCGACGAGGGCATCACGATGGCGCACCTCAAGGGCACCCTCGACCACTTCGCCAGGGCGATGTTCGGCCCGGACGCCCGTACCCGGTGGCGCCCCAACCACTTCCCGTTCACCGAGCCGTCGGCGGAGTTCGACGTGTGGTTCGCGCAGCACCGCGACGGGCCGCGCTGGGTCGAGTGGGGAGGCTGCGGCATGGTCAACCCGCGGGTGCTCACGGCCTGCGGAGTCGACCCGGAGCGCTACTCGGGGTTCGCCTTCGGGATGGGCGTCGAGCGCACGCTGATGTTCCGCAACGGCGTGAGCGACATGCGCGACATGGTGGAGGGTGACGTCCGGTTCACCCGCAACTTCGGGATGGCGGTCTGATCATGAAGCTGTCTCTGTCCTGGATCCGCGAATACGTGGACCTGCCGGCGGCGCTCTCCGCCGACGAGCTCGAGCGCAAGCTCGTCGACATCGGCATCGAGGTCGAGTCCATCGTCGACCAGGCCGCAACGGTCAAGGGCGACCTGGTCGTCGGCCGGGTGCTCGAGATCGAGGAGCTGACCGGTTTCAAGAAGCCGATCCGCTTCACCCGGGTGGACGTCGGCGCCGCCGCGCCGCAGGAGATCGTCTGCGGCGCGAGCAACTTCGCGGTCGGCGACCTGGTCGTGGTGATCCTGCCCGGCGGCGAGTTGCCCGGCGGGTTCAAGATCGGTGCGCGCAAGACCTACGGGCGCAACTCCAACGGCATGATCTGCTCGGCCGCGGAGCTCGGCCTGTCCGGCGACCACTCCGGCATCATCGTGCTGCCGGCGGACTCGGCGGCGACGGGCGCCGACGCCCGCCCGATCGTCGGGCTCGACGACGTGATCCTCGACCTGGAGATCACCCCCGACCGCGGATACGAGATGAGCGTCCGCGGCGTGGCCCGCGAGCTGTCCCACGCCTACGAGTCGGCGTACACGGATCCGGGCGTGCGCGACGTGCCCGGCGCGACCGCCGAGCCGCCGCACCCGCTGCGGATCGACGACACGATCGGCTGCGACCGCTTCGCGGCGCGCGTGGTGCGGGGCATCGACCCGTCCGCTCCGTCGCCGGAGTGGATGCAGCGCCGGCTGATCACCGCCGGGATCCGCACGATCTCCCTCGCGGTCGACATCACCAACTACGTGATGCTCGAGCTCGGCCAGCCGATGCACGTCTTCGACCTGAACCTGGTGCGCGGCGGCCTGGTCGTGCGCCGGGCACGCACGGGGGAGAAGCTGACCACCCTGGACGGTGTCGCGCGGGTGCTCGACGCCGAGGACATGGTGATCTGCGACGACTCCGGGCCGATCTGCCTCGCCGCGGTCATGGGCGGCGAGACCACCGAGTTCCAGCCGGACACCGTCGACGTGCTGCTGGAGGCCGCGCACTGGGACCCGGTGATGGTCGGCCGCACGGCCCGCCGGCACAAGCTGTTCAGCGAGGCGGCCAAGCGCTGGGAGCGCGGCGTCGACCCGCAGCTGCCGCTGGTGGCCCTCCAGCGCGCGGTCGAGCTGCTCACCGCGCACGCCGGCGGCACCGTCGACGAGCGGGTGCTCGACCAGGACCACGTCGTCGCGCCCACCCCGGTGCTGCTCGACACCACGCTGCCGGCCCGGCGCATCGGCGTCGGCTACACCGTCGAGCAGGTGACCACGCTGCTCGGCCTGATCGGCTGCGCGGTGCGCGGCGTCGAGCCGCTCGAGGTGACCCCGCCGACCTGGCGGCCCGACCTGGTCGCTCCGATCGACCTGGTCGAGGAGGTGGCCCGGCTCGGCGGCTTCGACGTGATCCCGAGCGTCCTGCCGCCGACGCGCGGCGGCGGCGTCCTGACCCCGACCCAGCGCCGCCGGCGCATGGTCGGCCGGGCGATGGCCGAGAACGGCTACGTCGAGGTGCTGTCGTACCCGTTCATCGCGACGGGCGCGGCCGACGTGCTCGGGCTCCCCGCGGACGACCCGCGGCGCAGCGCGGTGCGGCTGACCAACCCGATCTCCGAGCAGGAGCCGCTGCTGCGCACGTCGCTGCTCGTGCCGCTGCTCGGCACGCTCAAGCGCAACCTGGGCCGCGGCGAGCGCGACCTGGCGCTGTACGAGACCGGCACGGTCTTCCTGCCGCACCTGACGGCCGTCGCGCCGCCGCTGCTCGGCGTGGAACACGGCCCGTCCGAAGAGGACTGGTCGGCCGCGAACGCGATCGTCCCCGAGCAGCCGTGGCACCTCGCCGCGGTCCTGACCGGTGACGCGGCGCCGGCCGGCTGGTGGGGCGCGGGCCGCGCGGCGACCTGGTCGGACGCGGTCGAGGCCGCGCGCATCGCGCTGTCGGCGGCCGGCATGACCGCCGACCGGATCACGGTACGGGCGGCCGAGCACCCGCCGTGGCACCCGGGCCGGTGCGCGGCGATCGCGGTCGACGGCACCGTGGTCGGGTACGCGGGCGAGCTGCACCCGAGCGTGGTCGCGGCGCTGGAGCTGCCGAGGCGCACCTGCGCGATGGAGCTCGACCTGGACGCGATCCCGGCGGCACCGGTGACCCAGGCGATCCGGATCTCCACGTTCCCGGCGGCGCTGATCGACGTGGCGCTGGTGGTCGACGCGGCGGTTCCGGCGGCCGAGGTCGAGGCGGCGCTGGTCGCGGGCGCGGGCGAGCTGCTGGAGTCGGTCCGGCTCTTTGACGTCTACACGTCGGAGCAGCTCGGCGCGGGCCTGAAGAGCCTGGCGTACAAGCTGACGTTCCGCGCCCCGGACCGGACGCTGACCGTCGAGGAGGCCGTCGCGGCCCGGGACGCGGCGGTCGCGCTGGCGTCGTCGCGCGTGGGAGCCACCCTGCGCGGCGCCTGATCCGTTCGACGGCGGCCGGGTCCCTTCGCGGGGACCCGGCCGCCTTTCTATCGGCGGGCGTGGACGAAGACCCTGCGCGAGGTCGGCCCGGTCGACGCCGAGCGCCGGGCGAGCTGGGTCTACTACCGGCCCCGACCGGGCCTGATGTGCCGGCTCTCCACGCTGTTGACACCGGGCGAGTGACCGGCGCGGCAGAGGCCCCGCTTGGCTGGATACCAGGCGGGGCCTCTTGCGGCGTTGCTCAGCGGCGAGTCGCCATGATCAACATGGCTACCGCGAAGAGCGTCGCAGGCACCGTTCCGGTGCACATCACGGCGAACTTGTGCTCGGCTCGGCGTCGGTAATCGACGTCCTTCTTGCCCTTGCCCTTGTTCTTGTCTTTGCCTTTTTTCCTGCCGCCTGCCATGAGTCACCTCCGGGGGGAGCGGGCTAAGTGAAGTGTTCGTCGCCACCAGCACTTCACTCGGAGTCACAGGCTAAGGCCGGGTCGGGCGGCCAAGGCCGGTCCTCGGATGGCCGACGGCAGGTGAGCGCGGTCACATTTACGGATATTAATCAAATAATCGGACCATCATGCACCGTCGGGCGCGATGCCTCCCCACCGGTCGCGGCGGGGTCCAGGATGGGTGCATGGATCGGATCGTCGCCGAGGTGCTGGCCGCCGCCGAGCGCAGGGACGCGGCCGCGCTGAAGGCGCTGCTGCACCCCTACCTGCACTGGCACGAGCCGCGCCTGGACCTTCGTGGCCGGGTCAAGGTGCTGGCCCGCCTGGCGGCCGCGCCCGCGCCAGGGCCGCCGGCCTCCTACGAGCTACGCGACGGCCAGATCTACCGCTGGAACGGCTAGCTCGACGGTCGCGGCGCCGCGACGGGGCTGCGGTGGCCGGTGCGGTCCAGCGCCCGTACCCCGAAGAAGACGTTGTCCTTCGACAGGTCGATCGTCACGCTGGTCACGTTGCCCACCGGCATGGCGTTCGTCCAGTCCGGCTCGGTCGTCTCGCGCCAGAGCACCTCGTAGCCCGCCAGGTCCGTGGCCGTCGACGGCTGCCAGCGCAGCGTTGTCGCGTTCGTCAGCTGGGTCGTGTCGATCACCACGCCCTTCGGCGTGCCGGGTGCCTGCGCCAGCGACCACAGCACCGCACCGTTCACCCGGGCCACCCGCGCGATGTAGGCGAAGTCGCAGAACTCGACCAGGTCGCCGTACTGGATGCCGTTCTCGACGCGGACGTCCTGGTGCTCGTGCGCGAAGTTCTCGCGCGGCTCGGTGAAGCGGGCCGCGGGGTAGCCGCGGAGCAGGAACGAGATGTGATCGCTGCCGCGCAGATAGCGGTCGCGCCGCCAGACGACGCGGATCTTCATCCCGGTCTGCGGGTTCTCCGCGACGTCCCGGGCGAAGCGGCCCAGCTGCCGCGACGCGCCGTCGTTCTCGCCGCCGACGGACCTGCGGACGTTGGCCTCCGCGGCGGTCTCCGCGGTGGGCACGCCCTCGACGAACAGCCGCACGGTCCGCGAGTCCGGCGCCGTGCCGTCGTGCGCGTCGCCGGTGCCGACGATGTCGTTGCTGAACATGGCCTGCACGTCGGCGCCCGCGTCGCGGAACCGCTGCGCCAGGTTGTCGGAGCCGTAGAGGCCCTGCTCCTCGCCCGCGACGGCGGCGAAGACGATGGTGGCCTCGGTGCGCCGGGTGGCCATGACGCGGGCCAGCTCCATGACCACCGCGACGCCGGAGGCGTCGTCGTCGGCGCCCGGTGCGTCGCTGGTGGCGTCCATGACGTCGGTGACCCGCGAGTCGTAGTGGCCGGTCACCACGTAGATCCGGTCGGGTTCGGTGTCGCCGCGCAGCGTGGCGACGACGTTGGTGATCCGGGTCGGCACGGGCACGCGCGGCGACGGCGGCTGGATGAAGGACTGCAACTCGACGGTCATCCGGCCGTCCGAGCCGGCGGCGTAGGCGCTGAGCCGCTCGTAGATCCAGTCACGCGCCGCGCCGATGCCCCGGACAGGATCGTCCTGGGTGGACAGGGTGTGCCGGGTGCCGAAGGCGACGAGCCGGGCGACGGTGGTGCCGATCCGGTGCGGATCGATCTCCCGGAGCATCGCCCGGAGCTCGCCGTCGGGCGCCTGTCTGCGCGGGCCGCGGCCGGCGGCCTGTGCGCGGCCGGCGCCGAGCATCGGGGTCGCGGCGGCGGCCGCCGAGACCGACAGGAACGCGCGCCGCGAGGACGTGAGTCTTTCGCGCTGGTCCGTCATGCCCCGATGCTTCTCCACCGAAGGGCACATGTCCATGCCCATCGATGTCATATCTCGGCGTCAGCCCCCGTTGACCGGGCGGAACGGCGCGGGCTGTGTGTGCGACTCCCGCAGGGAGCGGGTCGTCGCCGGCAGGTTGTCCATCATGGTCCGGCCGATCTTCGCGTGCGCCTCCACCGCCGGATGGGTCGCGCCGTAGTTCTCCGGCTCGCCGAGGCCCTCGGCGAACATCGCGTACGTCAGCACCGGCGCGCCCTGCGCGTCGAACATGATGCCGGCCTCGTGCCGCGACTCGCCGAGGGTGTTGAAGTCGGCGCCGTACTTCGTCGCGACCCGCTGGCGCTCGCCCGAGGACATCACCCGGCGCACGCCGTCGTGGTAGCCGTTGAGCCAGCGGGTGATGCTCAGCAGGAAGTCGCAGGACTCCGGCGCGAGCAGCGTCCGGTTGCCGAGCCGCCAGAGCAGGTCGTGCATCTCGCGCGGGGTGGTGGTGCCGAGGAAGAACCGGTTCGGGTTGGCGACCGGCTCGACCCGGGTGTGCACGAAGCCCTTCGCCGCGAGGATCTCGTTGATCTCCAGGGCCGGCACCACCCGGCCGCACATGCGCACGGCGGTGTTGTCCGAGACCAGCAGCATCGCGGTGAGGAAGTTGGCGACCGTGATGTCGTCGCCCCAGACCCGGTGCAGGTGGTAGATCCCGGAGCCGCCGAGGATGATGCTCGCCGGCAGGTCGAGCTTGGTGCCCAGGGTCAGCTCGCCCCGGTCGATCTTGTCCATGACCGCGGTGGCCACGGCCAGCTTCTGCACGCTGTAGCCCTGGGTGACGTGGTCGGCGTCGTCCTCGACGATCGGCCGCAGCGCGCCGGCCCGGTCGACGGCGGCGATGTGGGTGTGCCAGACGCCGCCGGCCCGGGCCTTCTCCCTGCCGTACACCTTCCGGATGCGGGAGGGCCCGGACCCGGACGCCGAGGCGGGCGAGCTCACGCCGACGCTCGCGATCGCGGCCGCGGCCGCACCGAGACCGAGTGCCGAACGGCGGGACACATTTGATGACATCGTTCTCCCTCAGCGGACGAACCAGCGGACGAACCAGCGGACGAAGCAGCGGACGAAGTGGACGGACGATCGACCACGCCGCAACGTACAACACGGCCGCTCATGATCGGAGATAGCGCAGCACGGCCAGGACCCGCCGGTGGTCGGTGCGCGCCTGCGGCAGGTCCAGCTTGGTGAAGATGGCAGTGACGTGCTTCTCGACGCTGCGCTCGACCACGTGCAGCGCGTCCGCGATTGCCACGTTCGAGCGCCCCTCGGCGAGCAGGCCGAGGATCTCCCGCTCCCGCTCGGTGAGCCGGGCCAGGCCGGCGTCGACGGCCGGCGCGGCGAGCAGCTGCCGGACCACCTCCGGGTCCAGGGCCGTACCGCCGGCGGCGACCCGCCCCAGCGCGCCGACGAACTCGTCGGTGCTCACGATCCGGTCCTTGAGCAGGTAACCGACGCCGCCGACGTGCTGGGAGAGCAACTGCCGCGCGTAGCTGGTCTCAACCCACTGGGAGAAGACCAGGACACCCACCTTCGGGTACGCGGACCTGATCGTCAGCGCCGCCCGCAGCCCCTCGTCGGTGTGCGTCGGCGGCATCCGCACGTCGACGACGGCGGCGTCGGGTGGATCGGCGGCGACCGCGGCGAGCAGCGCGCCGGCGTCGGCCACGGCGGCGGCCACCTCGATGCCGTGCTCGCCGAGCAGCAGCGCGATGCCGTCGCGCAGCAGGGCGTTGTCCTCGGCGATCACCACGCGCATGTCAGGCCTCCACGGGAAGAGTCATCGTCACGGTGGTCGGGCCGCCCGGCGGTGAGTCGACGGTCAGCGCGCCGTCCAGCGCCGACGCCCGGCGTGCGAGGCCCGCGAGCCCCGTACCGGTGGAGTCGATCCTCGCACCGCCGCGCCCGTCGTCGGTGACGGTGAGCCGCAGCCGGCTGCCGTCCGTGCGCAGGTCGATGCGGACCCGGCCGGCGTGCGCGTGCCGCGCGACGTTGGTGAGCAGCTCGGCGACCGCGAAGTACAGCGCGGAGGCGGTCGCGTCCGGTGGCCGCGCGTCCAGCGCGACGGTGACCTCGGCCGGGACGGCGCTGCGGCCCGCGAGGGTGGTCAGGGCGACGTCGAGGCCGTCGTCGAGCGCCGGCGGGTGCATGCCGCGGACGATGTCGCGCAGCTCGGCGAGCGCCTCGGTGACGGTGCCCCGGGCGTCGGCGGCCAACGTGCGCACCGCCTCCTCGGTGCTGCGGTGCTCGATCCGCGACAGCGCGACGCCGAGCGTGACCAGCCGGGCCTGCGTGCCGTCGTGCAGGTCGCGTTCGATGCGGCGCAGCAGCGCCGCCGCGTCGGCGCGCAGGGCGGTCCGGCCGGCCTCCAGCTCGGCGATGCGCCGCTGTGAGCGGCTCGGCTGGAGCAGTGCCCGGACCAGGAGGCCGTCGGTCCAGACGATCAGCCGCATCCACCACGGCACCACCAGCAGGGTGGCGGCGGCCTCCAGCGCGACCAGCCAGGTCCGCGCCCAGCTGTCGGTGTCGAAGGCGCCGAGATCGGCCGGTACCGCGAACCACCACAGTGGATAGGTGACCGCCGCGGGCCCGACGACGAGCGCGAGCGCCGCCGGGTACGCGCCGGCGACGGTCAGCGGCCAGCGGGCGAGGCAGTAGCCGAGCGCACGCCAGGCGGCCGCGTCCCGGAACAGCGCCAGGCTCCGCCGCCAGAGCGTGCCGGCCGGCAGCGGCGGCGGGTCGTCCCAGCTCCGGCCGAGGAAGTAGCGGGCGTGGCCGCGGAACCAGCGCGGGGTGAGCCGGGCCACGGCCAGCACCCCGGCCAGGATCGGCAGGCCGAGGGGTACCGTCGAGGACCCCACCGCGACGATGCTGAGCAGCCCGAGCGCGAACGTCGGCGCCGCGACCAGCACCCCGGTGAGCAGGTAGCCCAGCTCGCGCCAGGTGCGCGCGGTCAGCCAGGCCCGCAGCACGATCATCCGACCGCCTCGATCGGCGGCCGGCGCAGGGACAGGGCGGCCGGCAGCACGGTGCCGGCCAGCACCAGGGCCGCGGTGGCCAGCACGCCCGCGAGCAGCCACGTCAGCGGCAGCCACGGCGTCCAGGTGCCCAGCGCGGTGTGCAGCAACGGCAGCAGCGTCGTCGTCGCCACGACCGCGGCCACCGCCAGCGCCGTACCCGTCACCACCAGAGCCTCGCAGAAGACCACGGCCAGCGTGCGCCCCCGGGTGCCGCCGGCCAGCCGGACGACCGCCAGATCGCGGCGCCGGGACAGCTGGAGCGTGATGAGCGTGTTCAGCGCGGCCACCGCCGCGAACGCCGCGTAGACGGCCGTGCCGGAGTACTCCAGCCAGCGGTCCGCGGCCGGGCCCGCGTCGCCGGTGACGTGCGTCCTCGTCGTGTACGAGACGACCTTGACCGCCGCGAACGCCACGGCGAGGGTGAGCGGAACCAGCGCGCCGGAGAGCGCCCTGGCGCTGATCCCGATGTTGTCGGCCGCGAGGCGCCCGGCGTCGCCGAGCAGGCGCGCGGCCGGCGCGGCGACCCGCAGCAGCGCCGGGCCGAGGCAGCCGGCGCCGACGCACATCGCCAGCATCACGAAGAGGCCGCCCTGGTCGGCGGCCTCGGCGGAGCCGCCGGCGATCGCCGAACTGAGCGCGATCCCGCCGCCGACCAGGATCAGGCCCGCCACGGTACGGACGACGCCGATCCGCCGCCGGGGCGCCGCGGTCTCGGCCAGCGCGACCGCCGGGCGTACCCGGGAGGGGCGCACGGCGGCGACGAGCGCGCCGATCAGGGAGGTGCCGACGGTGATCGCGAGGGCGATCGGCAGCGCGCCGCCGTGCGCCTGGAAGACGACGGCCGGCGGCGCGATGCCGTGCGCGACCAGGGCGTCGAGCCAGGCCCGGCCGCCTGCGGATCCGGCCGGCACCCCGGCGAGGGTCGCGGGAACTGCCACGCAGGCGGCCTGCGCGGCGATCGCCCGGCGTACCCGGCCCGGTGTGGCACCGACGGCCCGGACCAGGGCGATGTCGCGGGCCTGCTGCGCGATGGTGGCGCTCATCGTGACGCCGACGATGATGATCGACAGGTAGATCGCCAGCATCAGGAAGACCATGGCCATGTCGGGCAGGCCGCTGTCGGTCACCGCGCGCCGCTCGGCGGCCGCCAGCGGCGCCCGGCCGATCGAGGCGGTGATCCCGAGCGCGGCGGCGACCAGCGCGGCGGCCAGGAACTGGGTGCCGGCCGGGCCGAGGAACGACCACGGGTTGCGGCGCAGGGCCTGCCGGATCACGCCGCCACCGCCGCGGACACGCCGCGCAGCCGGCCGGCGATGGCCGCGGCGTCCGGTGTCGGGCCGTCGGCGGCGAGGGCGCCGTCGCGCAGCAGGACGAGCCGGTCGCTCCAGGCGGCCGCCGCCGGATCGTGGGTCACCATCACCACGGTGACCCCATCGCGGTCGACCGCGTCGCGGAGCAGGGCGAGGATCTGGCCGCCGGTGGCCGGGTCGAGCGCGCCCGTCGGCTCGTCCGCGAAGATCACCGCCGGGCCGGTCACCAGCGCCCGGGCGATCGCCACCCGCTGGCGCTGCCCGCCGGAGAGCTCACCGACACCGCGCCGTCCCAGCCCGCCGAGGCCGACGGTCTCCAGCACCTCCTCGACGCGGCGCGGCCGCGGCCCGCCGAGCCGGCCGGGCAGGGCGACGTTCTGCCGCACGCTCAGCTCGGAGAGCAGGTTGTACGACTGGAACACGAAGCCGAGCCGGTCGCGGCGCAGCCGGGTCAGCGGGCCCTCGCGCATCCGGGTGATGTCGCGCCCGGCCAGCCGCACGGTCCCGGCGCCGGGCCGGTCGAGCCCGGCCGCGCAGTGCAGCAGGGTGCTCTTGCCCGAGCCGGTCGCGCCCATGACGGCGACGAACTGCCCGCCGGGCACGGCAAGCGACACGTCCCGCAGGGCGACGACGCCGCGCGGGAAGCGGCGGGTGACGGCGATGAGTTCCAGCACTGGTTCCATGCCGCCAGCGTGGTCGGCGCGGGCGCCGCGGTCAGCCCGGCAGGCCCGGCGCCGGTGGTGCGGGAAACCGAACCTCAGCCGCTCGCGAGCGCGGCGCCGACGCCCGGCTCGAGCGGGCCGAGGAAGACCGGGTCGCGGCCCGAGACCACGTCGAACAGGGCCTTGACCACCGCGCCGCGCTCGCGGACGACGCAGCTGCGCCACGGCGCGGTGTAGATCCGCACGGTGTCGTCGCCGACGCCGCTGGCGTCGAGGCCGAGGCGCCGGCACAGGGCCACCGCGCGGTCGATGTGGTAGCTCTGCGTCACCACGATCGCCGAGTCGACCCCGAAGACCTGCTTGGCCCGGGCGCACGAGTCGTAGGTGTCGAAGCCGGCGTGGTCCAGCACCACCCGTTGGCTCGGCACGCCGCGGTCGATCAGCCACCGGAACATCGCGCCGGGCTCGTTGTAGCTCCAGTCCATGTGGTCGCCGGAGACGAGGATCGCCTGTACCTTGCCCGCGGCCAGCAGCTGCCGGGCGATCTCCAGCCGGGCGGCGAGGAACGGCGACGGGTTGCCGTCGGGGTAGACCTCGGCGCCGAGCACGAGCGCGACCGGCGCGGCCGGGACGTCCGCCACGCCGTGCACGTGGCCGGACGCCTCGGCGCGCACCCACAGGTCGCCGGTCGCCATGGCGAGCACCGCCGCGGCGACGCCGAGTGCGCCCGCCATAACGGCACGTCGGAGCCACGTTCTGATCCTGAGCATGTGGGTAACCCTGTCAGGCCGCGTCAACCCGCCAGGTGTGCTCGGGCTCGTAACCCAGGACCCGGCGGGCCTTGTCGATCGAGAGCAGCGTCTCGTGCTCCCCGAGCTCCTTGGTCACCGGTACGCCGGGGAAGACCTCGGCCGCCAGCGACGCACTGGACCGGCTCATCACCGTGTCGGCGTTGGCGATCACGAAGACGTCCATGCCGCGCGCCTCGTGCGCCAGCGCCCGGCGGACGGCCTGCGCGCCGTCGCGCGCGTCGATGTAACCCCACAGGTTCCAGCTCCGGGCGCGCGGATCCGCGTCGAACGACGGGAACTCGGCGTAGTCCTGCGGGTCCATGACGTTGGAGAACCGCAGGCCGATCATCTTGAGCTCGGGGTCCCACCGGCAGAACTGCGCGGCCATCTGCTCCTCGAGGTGCTTGACCAGCGAGTACGTCGACTCCGGCCGGCCCGGGTACGCCTCGTCGACCGGGATGTACGGCGGCGGCGTGGCGAACGGCAGGCCGAGCACGGTCTCGCTGGACGCCCACACGATGTTGGTGATCCCGGCGAGCCGCGCCGCCGAGAAGACGTTGTAGGTGGCGGTGATGTTGTGGTGGAACGTCGCCGCGTTGGGGATGAGCCCGGGCGCGGGGATCGCGGCCAGGTGCACGACGGCGTCGATCCGGTCGTACCGGTCGTCGATGCGGGTGAGCGCCTCGACGGTCTGCCCGTAGTCGGTCAGGTCGATGCGCAGCGCCGGCCGCGGCGCGGCGACGTCCAGGTTGACCACCTCGTCGCCGTGCGCGACCAGGTCGTCGACCACGGCGCGCCCCAGCTTGCCGCTCCCGCCGGTGACCGCGATCCGGGCCATGCCGATCCTCCTCCGCCGAGCCTGCTGAGCAGTATGCCCCGCGTCAGCCGATCCGGAAGCGGGCGCGGATCAGGCTCTGCGGTCGCGAGTCCGGGCCGACCAGCAGGTCGAAGTCGCCGGGCTCCACGACCCGGCGTGCGTCCGCGGTGACCAGGGAGCAGTCGGCGGCCGGCACCTCGATCGGCACAATCACGCTCTCGCCGGGCGGCACCAGCACCTGCCGGTACGCCTTCAGCTCCCGGTCCGCCCAGGTGACGCTGGTGACCAGGTCGCTGACGTACGCCTGCACGGTCTCCAGCGCCGGGCGGGTGCCGGTGTTGGTCAGCCGTACGCTCGCCCGCACGACGCCGGTCGTGCTCACGTCGGGCTCGGCGATGCGCAGGTCCGCGTACTCGATGGTGGTGTAGCTCAGGCCCTGGCCGAACGCGAAGAGCGGGTCCTGGGTGAGGTCCGCGTAGCGGGTGCCGTGCTGGCCGCGTACCTGGTTGTAGTAGACCGGCTGCTGGCCGACGTGCCGGGCGGCCGAGACCGGCATCCGGCCGGTCGGCTCGATCAGGCCGAGCAGCAGCTCGGCAAGGGCCCGGCCGCCGCGCATGCCCGGGTTGAAGGCCTGCACGATCGCGGCGGCGCCGAGCGCGGACGGCGGCAGCGCGGCCGGCTTGGAGTTCAGCAGCACCAGCACGACCGGGGTGCCCGTCTCGGCGAGCGCGTCGAGCAGCGCGATCTGGCCGCCCTGTAGCTCCAGCGTCGCGGTGGACTTGCTCTCGCCGGTCAGCGCGACGGTGTCGCCGACGACAACGACCGCGTAGTCGGCGGCGCGGGCGACCGCGACGGCCTCGGCGATCAGCGCCGGGTCGGCGGTGGCCGGCTCGGAGATCGGCGGCCGGGGCTGCCCGTCCGGGTAGGCGGCGCCGGCCGGGTCGGGCACCAGGCGCTCGATCTCGGCGCCGAGCGCGGTGGTGATGCTCCAGCCGGCCGGCGCGACGGCCCGGAAGCCGTCCAGCACGGTCTCGATCAGCTCGCGGGGCTGGCCGTCGGGCATCCAGTCGACCTGGCCGGACGCGCCGGCCCAGTCGCCGAGCTGTGACTGCGGCGCGTCGGCGTTCGGGCCGATGACCGCGACCGTCTTCGCGGCGCCGGCCCAGGCCGCCCGGCCGTCGTCGCCCGGCGCCAGGCCGCCGGCCAGCGGCAGCGTGCCGTCGTTGGTGAGCAGCACCAGCGAGCGGCGGGCCACCTCGAGGTTGAGCGCGGCGTGGTCGGCGTGCCCGATGACGGCGGCCTGCCGGGCGGCGTCGGGCGCCCGCGGGTTCTCGAAGAGCCCGAGCTCGAACTTGAGCCGCAGGATCCGCCGGACCGCGGCGTCGATCTCCTCCTCGGCGATCAGGCCCCGTTCGACGGCGGTCTGCGCGCCCTCGAAGAAGCCCGGTGTGGTCATCACCAGGTCGTTGCCGGCGCGCACCGCCTGCGCCGCGGCGTCGACCAGGTCGGCGCAGACTCGCTGCTCCCAGACCATCCGGCCGACGTTGTCCCAGTCGGTGACCAGGGTGCCGGTGAAGCCCCACTCCCGCTTGAGGACGTCGTGCAGCAGCCACCGGTTCAGGGTGATCGGCACGCCGTCCATCGACTGGTAGCCGAGCATGAACGTGCGGCAGCCCTCGCGGGCGACCCGCTCGAACGGCGGCAGGAACCAGGAGCGCAGCTTGCGGGGGCTCAGGTCGGCCTCGCTGGCGTCGCGCCCGCCCTGGGTCTCGGAGTAGCCGGCGAAGTGCTTGGCCGAGGCCAGGATCGCGGTCGGGTCGTCGAGGCCGCGGCCCTGGTAGCCGCGGACCATCGCGGCGCCGAGCTCGCCGATCAGGAACGGGTCCTCGCCGAACGTCTCGTCCAGGCGGCCCCAGCGCAGGTCGCGCGCGATGCACAGCACGGGGGAGAAGGTCCAGTGGATGCCGGTCGCGGAGACCTCGACGGCGGTGACCCGGGCGACCCGCTCGACCAGCTCCGCGTCCCAGCTCGCGGCCATCGCGAGCTGGGTGGGGAAGACGGTGGCGCCGGGCCAGAAGCCGTGCCCGTGTATGCAGTCCTCGGCGGTGATCAGCGGGATGCCGAGCCGGGTGCCGGCGGCCAGGTCGACGGCCTCGAGCATGCGCCGGGGTGAGGCGTGCAGGATCGAGCCCGCCAGCCGGGTGCTGACCGAGTCCTTGAGATCCTGCCGCGCGTCGAGCTGGAGCATCTGCCCGACCTTCTCGGCCAGGTTCATGCGGCCCAGGAGATCGTCGACGCGCTGCTCAACGGACAGGCTGGGATCACGGTACGGGTCGTCAGCGGCCACGAGTCTCCTCCGGATCGACCGCGCGACACACGGTCTTGTTGCGCAACACATCGGTAAGCGTTCGGAAGTGTCGCACAAGCCGGAACCGGTACCGGGGTCCGCCGGGGTCGGATCTTTGGTCAATCAGTACCGGAACCGGATCGAACAGGAGCGAATTTGTGCGTACCGGTGCCGGCCGTCCGGCGCGGGCCACGATCGGGTGACTGCATAAATATATGAACTTGCCGCATGGCTATGCGCGTTGATACGGTTCCCTGCATAGTCATGCGGAGGTAAGTATGGGAATCAGGGTCGCCGTCGCCGGGGCGAGCGGGTATGCCGGGGGCGAGTTGCTGCGCCTGATCGCCGGGCATCCCGAGCTCGACCTCGTCGCCGCCACCGCGCACAGCAGCGCGGGTAAGCCCGTGTCCGCCGTACACCCGCAGCTCGCGGGCCTTGACCTGGTCCTCGGCGGCACCGGCGC
Organism: Amorphoplanes digitatis; assembly: GCF_014205335.1. Taxonomy (NCBI): domain Bacteria; kingdom Bacillati; phylum Actinomycetota; class Actinomycetes; order Micromonosporales; family Micromonosporaceae; genus Actinoplanes; species Actinoplanes digitatis. Next base: position 2,061,206 of record NZ_JACHNH010000001.1, read on the forward strand.
CGCCCTGACCGACGCCGATCTGGTCTTTCTCGCCCTGCCGCACGGGCAGTCGGCGGCCGTGGCCGCCCAGCTGCCCGGCGGGGTGAAGATCGTCGACCTTGGCGCCGACTTCCGGCTGCGGGACGCCGCCGCGTGGGACCGCTACTACGGCGGCACGCACGCCGGCACCTGGACCTACGGCCTGCCGGAGCTGCCGGGGCAGCGGGCCGCGATCGCCGCGAGCGACCGGGTGGCGAGCACCGGCTGCTATGCGGCCACGATCACCCTCGCCCTGGCGCCGCTGATCGCCGCGGGCGCCGCCGACCCGGCCGACGTCGTGGTCGTCGCCGCGTCCGGCACGTCCGGCGCGGGCCGGTCGGCGAAGGTGAACCTGCTCGCCAGCGAGGTCATGGGCGGCCTGTCGCCCTACAAGGTCGGCGCGCACCAGCACGTTCCCGAGATCAAGCAGGCCAGCGGCGCCACCTCGCTGTCGATGACCCCGGTGCTCGCGCCGATGCCCCGCGGCATCCTCGCGACGGTCACCGCGAGGCCGCTCGGCGACGCCGACCCCCGCGAGGTGCTGGCCGCCGCCTACGCGGACGAGCCGTTCGTGCACGTCCTGCCGGCCGGCGTCTGGCCGCGCACCGCCGCCACCGCCGGCTCCAACGCCTGCCACCTGCAGGCCACCCTCGACGTCGACTCCGGCCGGATCGTCGTCGTCAGCGCGCTGGACAACCTCGGCAAGGGCGCCGCCGGCCAGGCCGTGCAGTGCGCCAACCTCATGCTCGGCCTGCCGGAGACGACGGGCCTCTCGGTATTCGGAGTCGCGCCATGACCGTCACCACCCCCAAGGGTTTCCGGGCCAGCGGCGTCGCCGCCGGGCTCAAGAGCGACGGCGCGCCCGACGTCGCGCTCGTCGTCAACGACGGGCCCGACGCCACCGTCGCCGGTGTCTTCACCGCCAACCGGGTCAAGGCCGCGCCCGTCATGTGGAGCCAGCAGGTCCTCAAGGGCGGCGTGGTGCGTGCCGTCGTGCTCAACTCGGGCGGCGCCAACGCCTGCACCGGTACGCAGGGCTTCCGGGACACCCACGCGACCGCCGAGCACACCGCCACCGTGCTGCGCGGCGGCGCCAAGCCGCTGCTCGTCGGCCCCGGTGACATCGCGGTCTGCTCGACCGGCCTGATCGGCGAGCTGCTGCCGATGGACAAGCTGCTGCCGGGGGTGAACGCCGCCGCCAAGGCGCTCGACGCCGACGGCGGCGCGGCCGCCGCGAACGCGATCATGACCACCGACACGGTGCCCAAGAACGCGGTGTTCCACGGCGACGGCTGGTCGATCGGCGGGATGGCCAAGGGCGCGGGCATGCTCGCGCCGGCCCTGGCCACGATGCTCGTCGTGCTCACCACCGACGCGGTGGCCGGCTCCGAGTCGCTGGACACGGCGCTGCGCGAGGCCACCCGGCTCAGCTTCGACCGGATCGACGCCGACGGCTGCATGTCCACGAACGACACCGTGCTGCTGCTTGCCAGCGGCGCCTCCGACCGGCAGCCCACGCAGGAGGAGCTGACCGAGGCGGTCACCGCGGTCTGCCACGACCTGGCCCAGCAGCTCATCGCCGACGCCGAGGGCGCCACCAAGCACATCGCCATCGAGGTGCTCGGCGCCGAGAGCGAGCGCGACGCTGTCGAGGTCGGCCGCACCGTGGCCCGCAACAACCTGGTCAAGACGGCGCTGTTCGGCAACGACCCGAACTGGGGCCGGATCCTCGCCGCGGTCGGCACCACGCAGGCGGCGTTCAGCCCGGACCGCGTCGACGTCGCCGTCAACGGCGTGTGGGTGTGCCGCGGCGGCGCGGCGGCCGAGGACCGGTCCAAGGTGGACCTGGCGGGCCGGGACGTCACCATCACCGTGCACCTGCACGAGGGCGAGATGGCCGCGACCATCTGGACCACCGACCTGTCGCACGCCTACGTGCACGAGAACTCGGCGTACTCGTCGTGACCCCGAACGAGAAGGCCGCCACGCTGATCGAGGCGCTGCCGTGGCTCGAGCGGTTCCACGGCAGCACCGTCGTCATCAAGTACGGCGGCAACGCGATGATCGACCCGGAGTTGCAGCGCGCCTTCGCCGCCGACATGGTCTTCCTGCGCTATGCCGGGATCAGGCCGGTCGTCGTGCACGGCGGCGGGCCGCAGATCTCGTCGATGCTGGGCCGGCTCGGCATCGAGAGCGAGTTCCGCGGCGGCCTGCGGGTCACTACGCCCGAGGCGATGGACGTCGTGCGGATGGTCCTGGTGGGCCAGGTCGGCCGGGAGCTGGTCGGGCTGATCAACGAGCACGGCCCGTTCGCGATCGGGCTCTCCGGCGAGGACGCCCGGCTCTTCACCGCCGTGCGCCGGCACGCCGTCGTCGACGGCGAACCGGTCGACATCGGCCAGGTCGGCGACGTCGCGCACGTCGACACCTCGGCCGTCGACGACCTGATCGCGGCCGGGCGCATCCCGGTCGTCGCCAGCGTCGCGCCGGACGCCGACGGGGTCGTGCACAACGTCAACGCCGACACCGCCGCGGCCGCCCTGGCCGTCGCGCTCGGCGCCCGCAAGCTGGTCGTGCTCACCGACGTGCCCGGCCTCTACACGAACTGGCCCGACACCACCACGCTCACCTCGCAGATCGACACCGACACCCTGGAGAAGCTGCTGCCCAGCCTCCAGTCCGGAATGGTGCCCAAGATGGAGGCGTGCCTGCGCGCCGTGCAGGGCGGCGTGCCCGCCGCGCACGTGGTCGACGGCCGGGTACCGCACTCGACGCTGCTCGAAGTTTTCACCTCGGAAGGATTCGGGACGATGGTGGTTCCCTCATGACGACCTTCACGGACCGCTGGTCGCAGAGCATGATGAACAACTACGGGACGCCGGCGCTCGGCCTGATCGCCGGCTCCGGGGCCGTCGTGGTCGGCGAGGACGGCAAGGAGTACGTCGACATGCTCGGCGGCATCGCCGTCAACGCGCTCGGCCACTCGCACCCGGCCGTCGTCGCCGCCGTCTCCCAGCAGGTAGCGACGCTGGGCCACGTCTCGAACCTCTACATCGCCGAGCCGCCGCTGGCCCTGGCCGAGCTGCTGCTCGTCCTCGCCGGGCGCCCCGGCCGGGTCATCTTCGGCAACTCGGGCGCCGAGGCGAACGAGGCCGCGTTCAAACTGTCCCGGCTCACCGGCCGGACCCACGTGGTGGCGGCCGAGGGCGCATTCCACGGCCGCACGATGGGCGCCCTGGCCCTGACGGGCCAGCCGGGCAAGCGGGAACCCTTCCGGCCGCTGCCCGGCGACGTCACCCATGTCCCGTACGGCGACAGCGAGGCGCTGCGGGCCGCCGTGACGGGCGAGACCGCCATGGTCATCCTCGAGCCGATCCAGGGCGAGATGGGCGTGCTCGTGCCGCCGCCCGGTTACCTCGCCGCGGCGCGGGAGATCTGCACGGCCGCCGGCGCGCTGCTGGTGCTCGACGAGGTGCAGACCGGCATCGGCCGCACCGGGCACTGGTTCCACCACCAGAGCGAGGGCGTCGAGCCCGACGTCGTGACCCTGGCCAAGGGCCTCGGCGGCGGGCTGCCGATCGGCGCGTGCATCGCGTTCGGCGCGGCCGCGGACCTGTTCGGGCCGGGCTCGCACGGCACCACGTTCGGCGGCAACCCGATCAGCTGCGCGGCCGGCCTCGCGGTGATCCGGACCATCGCGGGCGAGGGCCTGCTCGACCACGTCAAGCGGGTCGGCGAGCTGATCCGGCGCGGCGTCGAGGGGCTCGGCAACCCGAGGATCGCCGGCGTACGCGGCGCGGGCCTGCTGCTCGGCATCGTCCTCGACGAGCCGGTGTCGGCACAGGTCGCGGAGTCGCTGCTGGACGCCGGGTTCCTGGTCAACCCGGTCCAGCCGGACGTCATCCGGCTCGCGCCGCCGCTGATCCTGACCACGGCGCAGGCCGAGTCGTTCGTGACCGCGCTCGGGGAGGCGCTCTCATGACCCGGCACTTCCTGCGCGACGACGACCTGTCACCGGCCGAGCAGGCCGAGGTGCTCGACCTCGCCGCGGCGATGAAGGCCGACCGGTTCGCGCACCGGCCGCTCGACGGGCCGCGGTCTGTGGCGGTCTTCTTCGACAAGGTCAGCCTGCGCACCCGGCTGTCGTTCGAGGCCGGCATCGCCGAGCTGGGCGGCCACGCGATCGTCGTGGACACCCAGGCCACCCACTTCGGCCGCGGCGAGTCGCTGCTGGACGCGGGCCGGGTCGTCTCCCGGTACGTGTCCGCCATCGTCTTCCGTACCTCCGGCGACGAGCGGCTGGCCGAGCTCGCCTCGGACGTGCGGGTGCCGGTGGTCAACGCGCTGACCGACGGCTTCCACCCCTGCCAGCTGCTGGCCGACCTGCAGACGATCCGCGAGCGGTTCGGCGCGACGGCCGGCCGCACGCTCGCCTACGTCGGCGACGCCGCGAACAACATGGCCCACTCGTACCTGCTGGCGGGGGCGACGGCGGGCATGCGGGTGCGGGTCGCCGGCCCGGAGGGCTTCGACCCGGACCCGGCGGTCGTGGCGCGGGCCACCGAGATCGCCCGGGTCACCGGCGGCTCGGTGCGGGTGCTGCGGGACCCGCGCGAGGCCGCCTCCGGCGCGCACGTGCTCGCCACCGACGCGTGGACCTCGATGGGCATGGAGGACGACGGCATCGACCGGCTGACGCCGTTCCGGCCGTACCAGGTCAACAAGGAGCTGGTGGCCGCCGCCGCGCCCGACGCGATCGTGCTGCACTGCCTGCCCGCCCACCGGGGCGAGGAGATCACCGACGAGGTGATGGACGGCGCGCAGAGCGCGGTCTTCGACCAGGCCGAGAACCGCCTGCACGCGCAGAAGGCGCTGCTCGCCTGGCTGCTGGCCGCCGCATAATGACCGGGCCGGGTACCCGTGCCGCGCGGCACGCGCGCATCGTCAACCTGATCAGGGACAAGGCCGTCCGTTCGCAGACCGAGCTCGCCGAGCTGCTGGGTCTCGACGGCGTGCAGGCCACCCAGGCGACGCTGTCGCGCGACCTCGAGGAGCTGCGGGCCGTCAAGGTCGGCGGGGTCTACGTCATCCCCGAGGACGGGCTGCCCGCGCTGCGCCCGGTCGAGCAGGCGCCGGCCCGGCTCGTCCGGCTGCTGCGCGAGCTGCTCAACTCGGTCGACGTCAGCGGCAACCTCGTGGTGCTGCGGGTGCCGCCCGGCGCCGCGCAGTTCCTGGCCAGCGCGCTCGACCGCTCGGGCCTGCCGGACGTCGTCGGCACCATCGCCGGCGACGACACCATCCTCGTGGTGGCGCGCGACTCCGGCGACGGGCCGGGCGCCGCGCTCGCCGAGAAACTCACGGCCTGGAGCCGTGCCGACCCGCACGAAGGTAGCCAACCGTGACCAGGATCTCCCCGCCCGCCGTCGAGGCACACTTTCCCGGCTTCGCCGACAACATGCAGAAGCTGCTCGGACACGGCCTCGAGTTCTATCTGGCGTCCAACGAGTCGCTGCGCCCGTTCCTCAACGAGGCGCCGTACGGCCACAAGCTCACCTGGCTGGACTTCACCGACACGGCCGACAAGGGCTGGGACACCGGCGAGTTCCTCAACCTGTTCAACGTGATCAACGGCATCGCGTTCGGCGACCGGGGCATCCCGATGCCGCAGTGGGTGATGGTCGACCTGATCCTGATGCCCTCGGCCGCGGTCATCGCCGCCCTGCCGCAGTCCTCGTTCACCGAGATCCTCGAGACCAGCGCGTTCGACGAGGACGCGAAGCGCCACCTGCGGGCGGTCTTCGAGAGGGCGAAGCAGAGCGACTACAACGGCCCGATCCCGATCGGCGGCTACTGCGCGGCGCCGAGCGCGGCGCCGGGCACCTGGGTCGGCTGGTCACTGTGGTCGGTGATGACCAACGTCGGCCTGGGCCGCGCGCTCAAGGCGCTCGCCCTCTCGGCGTACCAGGCGGAGAAGCTCGACGGCGTCACCCAGTACGACAACAGCGCGCTGCGGGTGCACACCCGCTTCGGCCGGCTGCGCATCATGGTGGCCACCGTGCCGTTCCACACCTCGCCGGGCTCGTTCGTCTACGAGAACGACTTCACCGCGCCGGCCACCGCGCCGACGCCTGCGCCGACGTTCCTGCTCGACCCGTTCGACTACGACCGGCAGCGCGCCATGCAGAAGGCCATCGAGGCCCGGCAGGCCACGTACTACGTGCTCGCACCCGGCCACCTCGTCAAGGACGGGACCACGTACGTGCCCATCCTCGAGATCCCCGCGTCCTGATAAGGAAGTTCTGATGAGCAAGCGCAAGATCGTCCTCGCCTTCTCCGGTGGCCTCGACACCTCGTACGCCCTGGTCTGGCTGCGCGAGCAGGGCTGGGAGGTGCTCACCGCCAACATCGACACCGGCGGCCTGCACAGCGGCGAGGGCGACGTCGTCCGTGCCCGCGCGGAGGAGCTCGGCGCGGCCCGGCACTTCGTCATCGACGCCCGCGCGGAGCTGTACTCGCGCGTCGTCACGTACGCGATCAAGGCGAACTACCTGCGCAACGGCGGCTACCCGTCCTGCGTCGGCGCGGAGCGCCTGGTGCAGGCGGAGAAGGTCGTCCAGTGCGCCCTGGAGAACGGCGCGGACGCGATCGCGCACGGCTCCACCGGCGCCGGCGCCGACCACGTGCGCTACGACTCGGTGATCCGCGCACTCGCGCCGCAGATGGAGATCATCACCCCGATCCGCGACGACCGGCTGACCCGCGAGTACGAGCGGGACTTCCTCAAGCAGCACGGCTTCGAGACCAGCGACAAGGTCACCACGTACTCGATCAACGAGGGCCTGATCGGCACCTCCATCGGCGGTAAGGAGACCTACGGCTCCTGGGACTACCTGCCCGAGGACGCGTGGGAGAGCACCAAGGCGATCAAGGACGCGCCGGAGGACGGCGTCGAGCTGATCCTCGGCTTCGAGCGCGGCGAGGTGATCTCCGCTGCCACGCTCGACGGCACCCCGATCGAGGGCACCGGCCCGGGCGCGCCCAACTACGCGATCCTGCGCTCGCTCAACGCGCTCGCCGCCGAGCACGGCGTCGGCCGCGGCATCCACATGGGCTCCACCATGGTCGGCAACCTGGCCCGGGTCGGCTTCGAGGCGCCCGGCATGCTCACGCTGATCGCCGCGCACCGCGAGCTGGAGCGCCTGGTCCTGAGCAACCGCCAGCAGGCGACCAAGGCCACCCTGGGCACCACGTACGGCGACCTACTGCACGAGGCGGTCTACTACGACCCGATCCTGGACGACCTGCGGGCGTTCCTGGACTCCAGCCAGGCCCGGGTCACCGGCGAGGTGCGGGTACGGCTCCAGAAGGGCAACGTCATCCCCCTGGGCAGTCGCAGCCCGCACAGCCTGCTCGACGCGTCGACCCGGCAGGGCGTGGTCTACGGCTACGGCTCGTCGCTGTGGACCGGCGAGCAGGCCCGGGCCTTCGCGCACATGTACGCGATCCCGGGCGCCATCGCCGAGAACGCCGGCCTGGGCGAGCAGAAGCCGTAGGCCTGTTGCCGTGTCAGCGCAGCCAGGCGGCGAGCACCCGCTCGCACTCGCGGAGGTCCGCGGTCGGCAGGTGCTCCTCGTCGGTGTGCGCGAGCAGCGGGTCGCCCGGCCCGTAGTTGACGGCCGGGATGCCCAGGTCGGCGAAGCGGGCCACGTCCGTCCAGCCGAACTTCGGCGCGGGCGGGCGGCCCACTGCGGCCAGGAACTCGGCCGCCGCAGGCTGGTCCAGGCCGGGGCGGGCGCCGGACGCCTGGTCGCGCACCTCGAGCTCGTAGCCGGCGAACACCTCCCGCAGGTGCGCGAGCGCGGCGGGGATGTCCCGGTCGGGCGCGAAGCGGTGGTTGATGTCGACGACGCACTCGTCCGGGATCACGTTGCCGGCGATGCCGCCGGCGATGTTGACGGCGTTGAGGCCCTCGCGGTACTCGAGGCCGTCGACCATGACGGTGCGCGGCTCGTACCGGTTGAGGATGGCGAGCACGTCGCCGGCGGCGTGCACGGCGTTGACGCCGCGCCAGGACCGGGCGGCGTGCGCGGCCTTGCCGGCCAGCGTGATGCGCACCCGCATCGTGCCCTGGCAGCCGCCCTCGACCGTGCCGTTGGACGGCTCGCCGAGGATGGCGAAGTCGCCGGCCAGCCAGTCGGGGTGGTTGCGCACCAGGCGGCCGAGGCCGTTGCGCACCGAGGCGACCTCCTCGTTGTCGTAGAACACGAACGTGAGGTCGTTGCGGGGCTCGGGGACGGTCGCGGCGATGCGCAGCTGGGCGGCGACGCCGCCCTTCATGTCGACGGTGCCGCGGCCGTGCAGGATCTCGTCCGCGCCGGCGCCCGTGGTCCAGGTCGGCAGGTTGTCCTTGATCGGCACGGTGTCGAGGTGGCCGGCGAGCACGATCCGCCGGGCCCGCCCGAGCTGGGTCCGTGCGACGACGGCGTCGCCGTCGCGCAACACCTCGAGGTGGCCGAGCTTGCGCAACGAGGCCTCGACGGCGTCCGCGATCGGGGCCTCATCCCCGCTCACCGAGGGGATGTCACAGAGCGCGCGGGTGAGGGCGACGACATCATCGTGCAGGTCAAGCGTCATGCGGGCGACATTACCGTCCGTCGGTAAGGTCATCCCGACCGAGTAACACTGATCTTGAGGAGTGAGCACGTGCCGGAGACCGAAGGTCCGACCAGGCTGTGGGGTGGCCGTTTCGCCGGCGGACCGGCGGACGCCCTGGCCCGTCTGAGCGTGAGCGTCCACTTCGACTGGCGCCTGGCCCCGTACGACCTGGCCGCTTCCCGGGCACACGCCCGGGTGCTGGCCGGCGCCGGCCTGCTGGACGCCGCGGAGCTGGGCCAGATGCTGGCCGCGCTCGACGATCTCGAGTCGGCGTGCGCGGCGGGGGAGTTCCGCCCCACCGTCGAGGACGAGGACGTGCACACCGCGCTGGAGCGCGGCCTGCTGGAGCGCCTCGGCGCGCTCGGCGGCAAGCTGCGCGCGGGCCGCTCCCGCAACGACCAGGTCGCCACCGACCTGCGCATGTACCTGCGCGACCACGCCCGCGGCGTGGCGGCCGCGGTGGTCGAGCTGGCGGACGCGCTGATGGAGCAGGCGGGCCGGCACGTCGACACGCCCGCGCCGGGCATGACCCACCTCCAGCACGCCCAGCCGGTGAGCTTCGGCCACTGGCTGCTCGCGCACGTGCAGCCGCTGCTGCGCGACCTGGACCGGCTGCGCGACTGGGACGACCGCACGGCGATCTCCCCGCTCGGCTCGGGCGCCCTCGCGGGCTCGTCGCTGCCGCTCGACCCGGGCGCGGTGGCGAAGGAGCTGGGCTTCAAGGCCCCGGCGCAGAACTCGATGGACGCGGTCTCGGACCGCGACTTCGTCGCCGAGTTCCTCTTCATCACCGGCCTGATCGGCGTGCACCTGTCCCGCCTCGGCGAGGAGGTGGTGCTCTGGACCTCGCAGGAGTTCAGCTGGGTGATCCTGGACGACGCGTTCGCCACCGGCTCGTCGATCATGCCGCAGAAGAAGAACGCGGACATCGCGGAGCTGGCCCGGGGCAAGGCCGGCCGGCTGATCGGCGGCCTGGTCGCGGTGCTGACCATGCTCAAGGGCCTGCCGCTGACCTACGACCGCGACATGCAGGAGGACAAGGAGCCGGTCTTCGACGCGGTCGACACGCTCCAGCTGCTGCTGCCCGCCCTGGCGGGCATGATCTCGACGATGACGGTACGCGTCGACAAGCTCGCCGCGGCGGCACCGGTCGGCTTCTCGCTGGCCACGGAGGTGGCGGACTGGCTGGTCCGCAAGCACGTGCCGTTCCGCGACGCCCACGAGATCACCGGCCGCCTGGTGGCGCTCTGCGCGGCCCGCGAGTGCGAGCTGGAGGACGTCTCGGACGACGACCTGAAGACGGTGAGCGAGCACCTGGACCCGTCGGTCCGCGAGGTGCTCAGCGTCCGCTCGGCGCTGGCGGCCCGCACGACGGCGGGCTCGACCGGCCCGGGCCCGGTGGCGGACCAGCTTCAGTCGGCCTCGGACCGGCTCGACTTCTGGCGCGAGTGGTCCATCGAGCGGGTCGTACCCCGCTGACGTTGCCGGTGGCGGCGGGCGGTCAGCCCGCCGCCATGGCCTTCTCGCGGTCGTCGTCGCCGGGTGACTCGGCGACGACCCGGGCGTCCCGGCCGGCGGTGACGCGGCGGAAGACCGCCAGGCCGACCGCGACCAGCACGGCCGCGGCGGAGGCGGCGCCGACCACCGGGGTCGGCACATCGAGCAGCTTCAGGGCGCTGGCCAGCAGCACGATCACCAGTGCCGCGCGGACGATGCCGCCCGGTGCGCGCGAGGAGATGCGGGCGCCGATCAGCACGCCCGGGATCGAGCCGAGCAGGACCGCGGCCGCGATGTCGAGCTTGAGGTCGCCGAAGAGGGCGTGGCCCAGCGCCGCCGAGACGACCAGCGGGATCGCCTGGATCAGGTCGGTGCCGACCAGGTCGTTGGCGCGCAGCTTCGGGTAGAGCGCCAGCAGCGCCACGATGATCAGGGACCCGGAGCCCACCGAGGTCATGCCGACGATCACGCCCCCGACGGCGCCGAGCAGCAGCGTCGGCACGGGCCGGACCCGGATCGGCTCCGGCGGGCCGTCGCCGCCACCCTGCCGGCGGCTCACCCAGACCTTGAGCAGCAGGCCGGCCGCGGCGAGCAGCAGCGCGACGCCGAGCGACACCTTGATCGTGTGCTGGACGGCCGCGTCGTCGCCGAGCAGGCGCAGCAGCAGCACGCCGAGGAACGCGCTCGGGACGCTGCCGGCGCAGAGCCAGCCGACGAGGCGCCAGTTCACCGTGCCGCGGCGGGCGTGCACCCAGCCGCCGAACGGCTTCATCACGGCGCTGGCCGCGAGGTCGCTGGAGACCGCCGCGATCGGGGGTACCCCGAAGACCAGCACCAGGATCGGGGTCATCAGGGCGCCGCCGCCCATGCCGGTGAGGCCGACCACGATGCCGACGCCGAGTCCGGCGAGCGCCAGGGTGAGATCCATCGGACGAGTGTCGGCGAGAATCCCTGCTTTGTCTACTAACTTAGGCGACTTTGTGGAGTTTCCCCCGCCACCGTCCCACGCAGTGAAACGGAGGGTCGTCCCTTTCGTTTTCGGGGCGATCCGGCGCGCCGATGTGACCGCTAACAGCCGATGCGCGGATTTCGTGTTACGGGGGCGTTGCGCCTTGACGACGTGAATGTTAGCGATAACACTGCGAGATACCTATCTATGTATGCGGGGGTCGGTCAAATCGGAGATGACGGCATGAGCGCTCAGTGTCTGACTCACGCCGGCGCCGGAGCGAAGCGGAGGTGACGGCGTGAGCGGTCTGCCTCGACAGCCGGCGCCGGCCGGGCGACGGCCATCGCGGGCCGCGATCCGGGCGCTGCCCGACGCCGTCGGCGGGGCCCGCATCGAGCTGCGCCAGCTGCGCTACCTCGTCACCCTCGCCGAGGAGCTGCACTTCGGCCGCGCCGCCGCCCGCGAGCACATCGTCCCGTCCGCGCTCAGCGCCCAGGTGCAGCGCCTCGAGCGGGCCGTCGGCGTCCTGCTCGTCGACCGCACCACCCGCCACGTCGCGCTGACCGCGGCCGGTGCGCGCTTCCTGATCGAGGCGCGGCAGATCCTCGAGCACGTCGACCGCGCCGCGGTGCTCGCGCAGGGCATGGCGCCGGCCGCGCCCAGCCTGCGCGTCGGCGTCCTGGACGAGGGGTACGACGCCGTGCGCCCGGTGCTGCGCGCGATACAGGCCCGCCACCCGGAGCTGGAGATCCACCAGGTGCTGGCGGGCGTGCCCGAACAGTGCCGCCTGCTCGCCGACGGCCGCCTCGACGTCGGCGTCGGGCGGCTGTCCGGCGCCGCGCCGGACATCGCCGCCGAGATCTTCCGCCTCGACTCGCTCGGCGTCCTGGTCCCGGCCGGGCACCCGTACGCCGGGCTGGCGCACGTGCCGGTGGCCGCGCTGCGCGGCGAGACGCTGCTGCTCGCCGACGAGGAGCAGGCGCCCGAGTTCAACGCCTTCGTCGCCGAGGTGTGCCGCTCCGCGGGCTTCTTCCCGACCCTGTTCACCGGCAGCGTGCAGACGCTGCGCGCGGCCGCGGACCTGGTGACGCAGGGCCGCTGCGTGCTCTGCACCCCGGCGTCCAACGGCGGCGTCTCCTCCGGCCCCGAGCTGACGTGGCGCCCGCTGGGCCCATCGGTGCCGCGTTACCCCTGGTCGATCCTCTGGCGCGCGCAGGACCCCTCCCGCTTCACGCTCGACCTGGTCCGCACGGCCCGCACCCTCTCGGCCGAACAGGGCTGGCGCGCCGCCGCCGGCGAACGCGCCAGCTAGGACAGGCTTTCGTGAGACACCCGGCCGGGCGAGTCCGGATTGTAGGGTGAGACCGCAGACGCGTGGTCGTAGAGGGGGCTCGATGACCGCCGAGAACGAGTCGTACGGTGCGCGGGCCGACCGGATGGACCCGGTCGAACTGATGCGCAGCAGGCAGTATCGGCGGCTCCTGGTCGCCGCGGCGGTCATCGGCCTCGTCGTGTCGTTCGTTTCCTGGGTGTTCCTCGAGGTCGTCAACCTGACGCAGGAATGGGTGTACGTCGGGCTCCCCGAGGTTCTCGGTTTCGACCAGGCGCCGTGGTGGTGGCCGCTGCCGGTGCTCCTGGTCGCGGGGCTGGTCATCGCCTTCGCCGTGACGAGGCTGCCCGGTCGCGGAGGTCATGAGCCGTCGAACGGGCTGACGACGGGCACGCTCACGGCCCCTGACGAGCTGCCGGGCGTCGCCGCCGCGGCGCTGGCCACCCTCGGCCTCGGCCTGGTGCTCGGACCGGAGTCGCCGCTCATGGCCCTTGCCGGAGGGGTTGCGGTGTTCCTCATCCGGTTGTCCCGCGGACAGGTCCCCGACCAGGCCACCCAGGTGCTCGGGGCGGCGGCGAGCTTCGCGGCGCTGGCCACCGTCTTCGGCTCTCCGGTCATCGGCGCGGTGATCGTCCTGGAGGCCGCCGGGCTCGCCGGCGCCACCCTGACGCTGATCCTGCTGCCCGGCCTGATCGCCGCCGGCGTCGGTTCGCTGCTGTTCGTCGGGCTCGGTTCGCTGAGAGGGCTGAGCACCGACGCGTTCTCGATGCCGCCGCTTCACCTGCCGACCTACGCGGTGCCGACCTTCGTCGACCTGCTGTGGACGATCCCGCTCGCGCTGGCCGCGGCGGTCGTCGTCTTCCTGGTGTTCCGGCTCGCGCGGGTGACCAGGCGTGTCGTCGCGGTGCGGCCGTTCCTCTTCTTCCCGGCGGCCGCCCTGCTCGTGGGAGCGCTGGCCATCCTGTTCGCCCAGCTCAGTGGCAGGGGTGCCGGAGCCGTACTGTTCTCGGGCGAAGAGGCGATGGCGGACGTTCTGGAGCAGCAGGACTCCCTGACCCTGGGCCTGTTCGCCCTGCTGCTCGGCTGCAAGGCCCTGGCGTGGGCGATCTCCATGGGCGCGGCCCGCGGCGGCCCGACCTTCCCGGCCATCTTCCTCGGCCTGGTCGGCGGCGTCATGGCCTCGCATTTCCTCAGCGTCACGCAGGCACCCGCGATCGCTGTACTCGTCGGCGCCGCCGTCGTCTCGGTGCTGAGACTTCCGCTGGCTTCGATCGTCCTCGCACTGTTGATGACCCACGGTGGCCCCGGAGAGGCCCCGCTGATCATCGTGGGTGTCGTCGTCGCATACATCGCGACCCTCGCACTGACCCGGCCCACGCCACGCGACGACCCGGAAACCACCCGCGGAGGGCTCGTCGCCGAGTGACGCCACCCCGGCGGCCGGGGGGATCAGGGCGGCCCGGCACCCGGGCGGGGCCGGCTCCAGACGACCGCGCATTCGATGGCGCGCTGCCAGTTCTCGTACTCGCTCGCGCGGTGCCCCGGATCCATGGCGGGCAGCCACTGCCCGGCCCGGTGCCGGTTGTTGCGCAGGTCCTGCAGGTCGGACCAGTAGCCGACGGCGAGGCCGGCCGCGTACGCGGCGCCCAGCGACACCGTCTCGGCGACCATCGGGCGGACCACCGGGACCGCCAGGACATCCGCGACGAACTGCATCAGCAGGTTGTCCGCGGTCATCCCGCCGTCGACGTTGAGCGCCGCGAGCGCCAGCCCGGAGTCGGCGTTCATCGCGTCGACCACGTCGCGGGTCTGCCAGCCGGTCGCCTCCAGGACCGCCCGGGCCAGGTGGCCCTTGGTGATGTAGGAGGTCAGCCCCACGATCACGCCGCGGGCCTCGCTGCGCCAGTACGGCGCCAGCAGCCCGGAGAACGCCGGCACGATGTAGCAGCCGCCGTTGTCGTCGACCGTCCGGGCGAGCGTCTCGATCTCCGAGGCGGTGCCGATCAGCCCGAGGCCGTCGCGTACCCACTGGACCAGCGAGCCGGTGATCGCGATCGAGCCCTCGAGGGCGTAGTGCGCGGGCTCGCCGGCGAGCTGGTACGCGACCGTGCTGACCAGCCCGTGCGTCGAGCGGACCAGCTCCGTGCCGGTGTTGAGCAGCAGGAAGCTCCCGGTGCCGTAGGTGCATTTGGCCTCGCCGGGTGCGAAGCAGGTCTGGCCGAACAGGGCGGCCTGCTGGTCGCCGATCGCGGCGGCGATGGGTACCCCGGGCAGCACGGCGTCGGCGTGGCCGTACACCTCGGAGGAGGAGCGGATCTCGGGGAGCATGGCCCGGGGTATGTCGAAGAAGCCGAGTAGTTCGTCGTCCCATTGCAGGGTGGCGAGGTTCATCAGCATGGTCCGGCTGGCGTTGGTGACGTCGGTGAGGTGCCGGCCGGTGAGGTTCCACAGCAGCCAGCTGTCCATGGTGCCGAACAGCACCTCGCCGCGCTCCGCGCGTACCCGAAGATCCGGGTCGTTGTCGAGCAGCCAGCGCAGGCGGGTCGCGGAGAAGTAGGTCGCCAGGGGCAGGCCGCTGAGCTCCGGCACGATCGCGGCGTCCCCGCGCCGGCCGAGGCGCTCGACCAGCTCGCCCGTCCGGGTGTCCTGCCAGACGACCGCGGGCGCCACCGGCGTGCCGGTGGCGCGGTCCCAGAGCACGGTGGTCTCGCGCTGGTTGGCGATGCCGATCGCCGCGATCTGCTCCGGTCCGGCGCCGGCCTCCCGCAGCGCCCGGGGGATCAGCCGCTGGACGTCGCGCCAGATCCGGGCCGCGTCGTGCTCGACCCAGCCGGGCCTCGGGTACGACTGCGGGTGCTCGCTGCGGACCACGGAGACCACGGTGGCGCGGCGGTCGAACAGGATGCACCGGGTGGAGGTGGTGCCCTGGTCGACGGCGAGGACGTAGCGCTCGCTCAAGGCCGCGGCCCGGCCAGGTCGCGGGAGATCGCCCGGGCGGCGTCGCACACGTGCTCCACCAGCGCGGGCCGGGGCCGGCCCCGGGTGTCGCAGAGCCGCTCGGTGCCGCCGGAGATCCCGATGGCGCCGACCACCAGCCCGCCCGAGGTCCGGACCGGCGCCGCGATCCCGGCCCGGCCCGGCGCCCGCTCCTCGACCGAGAGCCCCCAGCCGCGCGACCGGATCTCGGCGAGCGACCGCGCGAGGTCCCGCGGCGAGCCGACGGTCCGCCGGGTGTACGCGTCCAGCGCGCCCCGGGCGACGGTGTCCGCGGCCACCGGGTCGTAGGCGAGCAGCACCTTGCCCAGCGCGGTCGCGTGCGAGGGGAGCAGGCTGCCCGTGTCCATCGACTGCGCGGAGTCATCGGGCCGGAACACGTGGTGCACCACCATCACGCTCCCGTCGCGCAGCGCGCCGATGCGGACCTCCTCGCCGCTGCGGGAGGCCAGCGTGTCCGCCCAGTCGAGCGCCCGCGATCGCAGCTCGTTGACGTCGAGCCCGCCGGAGCCGAGCTCGAGCAGGCCGCGGCCGAGCCGGTAGCGGGTGGTCCGGGGATCGCGCTCGACGAAACCGATGTGTTCGAGCGTACGCAGGATGCTCTGCGCGGTCGACTTGGCGAGACCGAGAGAGTCCGCGATCTCCTTCACTTTCAGCCGGTCCGGACCGGCCGCCAGCAGCCGGAGCACGGCCGACGAGCGTTCGATGGACTGGATCAGACCCGGCACGTGCGACATTGTCGCACGCTTCGCGTTGACCCCGCCCTGACCGCTTCATAGCGTCGCGGCACGTAGGCGGCAACCGGGAGGACACGTGGCGGAGTTCGTCGGCGCGATCGATCAGGGCACCACCAGCACGCGGTTCATGGTCTTCGACCGGGCCGGCACCGAGATCGGCCGGCACCAGATCGAGCACCGGCAGCTGCTGCCCGGCGCCGGACTGGTCGAGCACGACGCGCTGGAGATCTGGGAGAACACCCGCAAGTGCATCGCGGTCGCGCTCGGCGAGACCGGGCTGGCCCCCGGCGACCTGGCCGCGGTCGGGATCACCAACCAGCGCGAGAGCGTCGTGGTGTGGGACCGCGCGACCGGCCTGCCGTGCCACAACGTGATCGTCTGGCAGGACACCCGCACCGACCGGATTGTCGCCGAGCTCGACCGCGACGGCCGCGGCGACGTGATCCGGGACCGCACCGGCCTGCCGCCGGCCACCTACTTCTCCGCGGCGAAGGTCCAGTGGCTGCTCGACAAGGACCCGGATCTTCGGGTACGCGCGGAGCGCGGCGAGGTGCTGTTCGGCACCATGGACAGCTGGCTGCTGTGGAACCTCACCGGCCGGCACCTCACCGACGTCACCAACGCCAGCCGGACCATGCTGATGAACCTCGCCACCCTGCAATGGGACGACGAACTACTCGGCTTCTTCGACATACCCCGGGCCATGCTCCCCGAGATCCGCTCCTCCTCCGAGGTGTACGGCCACGCCGACGCCGTGCTGCCCGGGGTACCCATCGCCGCCGCGATCGGCGACCAGCAGGCCGCCCTGTTCGGCCAGACCTGCTTCGCACCCGGCGAGGCCAAATGCACCTACGGCACCGGCAACTTCGTCCTGCTCAACACCGGCACCACGCCGGTGCGCTCGACGCACGGGCTGCTCACCACCGTCGGCTACCGCTTCGGCGACCAGCCGCCGGTGTTCGCCCTGGAGGGCTCGATCGCCGCGACCGGCTCCGCCGTGCAGTGGCTGCGCGACCAGCTCGGCATCATCGGTTCCGCCGCCGAGAGCGAGACCCTTGCCGCCCGCGTCGACGACAGCGAGGGCGTCTGCTTCGTGCCGGCCTTCTCCGGGCTGTTCGCGCCGTACTGGCGCTCCGACGCGCGGGGGGCCATCGTCGGGCTGTCCCGCTACCACACCGCCGCGCACATCACCCGGGCCGCGCTCGAGGCCATCTGCTACCAGACCCGCGACGTCGCCGAGGCGATGGCCCGCGACGCCGGCACGTCACCGGACTGCCTCAAGGTGGACGGCGGCGTCACCGCGAACGCGCTCTGCATGCAGCTACAGGCGGACATCCTCGGCGTGCCGGTCAGCCGGCCCGCCGTCGCCGAGACCACCGCGCTTGGCGCGGCGTACGCCGCCGGCCTCGCGGTCGGCCTCTGGCGCTCCACATCGGAGCTACGGGCCAACTGGCGCGAGGACCGGCGATGGCAGCCGGCCTGGTCACCGGACCGGCGCGACGAGGGGTACGCGCGGTGGAAGGCCGCCGTCGACCGCAGCCTCAACTGGGTCAGCGTCAGCTGACACGTATCGAGAAGAGGACTTCATGAACACGGCAGTTATGGCGCCGCAGGCGCGCGAGGCGGCCCTGGCCGCGATGTCGACCGGCGAGGAGCTCGACGTGCTCGTCGTCGGCGGCGGCGTGGTCGGCGCGGGTTGCGCGCTCGACGCGGCCACCCGCGGACTCTCGGTCGGCCTGCTGGAGGCCCGGGACTTCGCCAGCGGCACGTCCAGCCGGTCGAGCAAGCTGATCCACGGCGGCCTGCGCTACCTGGAGATGCTCGACTTCGGCCTGGTCCGCGAGGCGCTGCGCGAACGCGGCCTCCTGGTGCAGCGGCTGGCGCCGCACCTCGTGCGCCCGATCCCGTTCCTCTACCCGCTGCGGCACCGCGCTTGGGAACGGCTCTACGCCGGCGCGGGCGTGCTGCTCTACGACACCCTGGGAATCTCGGGCGGCTTCGGCGCGGGCCTGCCCCGGCACCGCCACCTGAGCCGCGGCGCCGCCCTGCGCGCCTTCCCGGCGATGCGCCCCGATTCGCTGGTCGGCGCGATCCGCTACTACGACGCCCAGGTCGACGACGCCCGGCACACCCTCTTCCTGGCCCGCACCGCGGCGGCGCACGGCGCGCACGTCGCGTCCCGCACCGAGGTAATCGGCTTCCTCCGCGAGGGCCGCCGGGTCGTCGGGGTCCGCGCCCGCGACGCCGAGTCCGGCGCCGAGCTGGAGATCCGGGCCCGCACGGTCATCAACGCGACCGGCGTGTGGACCGACGACATCCAGGCGCTGCTGGCGCAGCGCGGGCAGTTCCACATCACCGCGTCCAAGGGCGTCCACCTGGTCGTGGCGCGCGACCGCATCCCGGCCACCACCGGCATGATCCTGCGTACGGCGACGAGCGTGCTCTTCGTCATCCCGTGGGAGCGGCACTGGATCATCGGCACCACCGACACCCCGTGGGACCTCGACAAGGAGGACCCGGCGGCGTCCGGCCGCGACGTCGACTACCTGCTGGAGGAGGTCAACAAGGCGCTCGTGACCCCGCTGACCCGCGCGGACGTGCAGGGCGTCTACGCCGGCCTGCGCCCGCTGCTGTCGGCCGACGCCGAGCTGACCTCGAAGCTGTCGCGCGAGCACGCCGTGGACACCCCGGCACCCGGCCTGGTCATCATCGCGGGCGGCAAGTACACGACGTACCGGGTGATGGCCCGCGACGCCGTCGACGCCGCGGCGCGCGACCTCACCACGCGGGTGCCGGCCTCGTGCACGGCACAGGTCCCGCTGCTCGGCGCGTCCGGCTACCCGGCGGCCTGGAACCGCCGCGGCGTGCTGGCCCGCCGTACCGGCCTGCACGTCTCCCGGATCGAGCACCTGCTGCACCGCTACGGCACCCTGGTCGACGAGGTACTTGCCCTGATCGAGGCCGACCCGTCGCTCGGCGCACCACTGGACGGCGCCACCGACTACCTGCGCGCCGAGGTGGTCTACGCGGTGACCCACGAGGGCGCCCGGCACCTGGACGACGTCCTCACCCGCCGCACCCGCATCTCCTTCGAGACCCCCGACCGCGGCGTCCGCGCGGCACACGCCGTCGGCCCGCTCATCGCCGGCCCACTCGGCTGGACCGCCCAGGACACCGCACACGAGATCGCCCGCTACGAATCACGGATCGCCGCCGAACGCGCCGCCCAGGAACAGCCCGACGACCACACCGCGGACGCGACCCAGCGCGGCGCCTCGAAGGCGGCATCGCTGGTGGGTGCGGTCGCCTGAGGAGGCCGTGTTCTCTCGGGCCGGGTGGCGCAGCCCGGCCCGAGTCACGTTCGGGTCGGCCTCAGGCGGTCCAGGCCTTCAGCGCGTGGCGATCGGTGGGTAGGCCGAACTGTGCCAGCAGTTGGGCGGCCGTCGCGCCGTCGCGCCAGATTCGGGCGTCGACCAGTGCGCGTGCGGCGGTCCGCTGTGACGGTGTCAGTGCCGAGCCCGGGGTGTCGCGGGGGATGCCGCCGGGGAAGGCGGCGTCGAGCAGTGCGCCGAGGAGGCCGGAGCGGTCCTTGCGGCGACGGGTGCCGGCCAGCCGAAGGGCCAGGACCTCCACCCGGTCCGGGGCGGTGTCGGGGCCGAGCCGCGCCACGGTCAGCGCCGCCATTGTCGAGATGTCGCCGTCGAGGAACGGCCAGTGCGGCACCGGCGCGCCGGCCTCCAGCAGGCAACCGTAGAGCTCTTCGAGCGCGGCACGGTCCGGGCGGGTCGTCGCCCGTGCCAGGCCGATGGCGGCCGACCAGCGCTCCGCGCGGTTCTCGGCGGCGAGCCGGCCGGTGAGCGCGGCGGTCAGGGCGTCGTCGGGTCGCCCGGCGCAGAGGCCGGCCGCCACGGACGCGGTCGCCGCGACGATCGGGCTCGGATCGCCGGCGATGGCCGCGGTCAGCGCCGGGATGCTCCGGGTGTTCTCCTCCGGGAACCAGGCCAGCAGGTGGGCGGCGTAGAGGCGGACCGCCGGGTGCGGGTCGGCCAGCGCCGCCGCGTAGACCGGCACGCCGGCCCGCACCGCGTCGTACGCGGCCAGGTCGACGACCAGCTGGTCGCGGTCCTCCTCGACGTCGGCGAAGAGTGCCCGGGTCTCTCGGGCGCTCCGCTCGTCCTCGTCGTCGGCGGCCGCCACCCACTGCGACTGTTCCCGTTCGAGTTCCTCGACGGTCATCGCGGCCTTGCGCCCGACCTCGGCGCGCATCGCGGCCACGTCGGCCACCTCGGTGAGCCAGAACTCCTCGTCGCCGATCGCGATCTGGGCGAGTACCTGGCAGGCCGCGAAGCGGTCCGGGACGTCGTCGTCCGCGACGACGTCGATCAGGAAGCGCGCCGCGACCGTGCCGGCGCGCTGCGCGAGCCCTGCGAGACGAGGCGGCCGGCGAGGTCCTCGTAGGCCGCGCGCCGGGTATCGGCGTCCGCCGATCGGATCGCCCGCAGCGCCGGGAGAACCTCTCCGGTTTCCCCGTAGATGTCGGGAAACGCGGTCCAGTCGACAGACGATGCGTCAAGCACACCGGCACTCTAGTGCCGGCGGGTCACGCGAACGACCCTCAGCTGCTATGGTCTCGCGCCGGCCCGTTTCCCGGCATTACCCCTTGTGAGGCACACGTGAGCATCGGCATCTTCTCCTCGTTGGTCACGTCCGGCGCCGGTGTGCCGGGCGTCTGCTCCCGGCACGGCGAGCCCGCCGTCCTGCGCAAGCGGGTCAGGTTCATCTCCAAGCCGCCGGGCTGGACCTATGCGCTGCTCCTCTGCGGCGCCCTGCCGTTCCTCATCGCGGTCATGGTGCTGCGCAAGGAGGTGAAGGCGGAGGCCTGGCCGTTCTGCGCACAGTGCCGGCAGCTGCACAAGCAGCGGACGCTGATCGGCTGGGGCCTGCTCCTGCCGCTGGTCCTGCTGATCGCGATCACGTTCGCGGGTGTCGAGCTGGGTCAGACCGGGCTCTGGCTGCTGCTCGTCGCCATCGTCGCCTGCGCCGTCGGCTTCGGGTTCCTGGCCCGCGGTGGCTACCGGCTGCTGCCGCAGGGCGACGTCGCCCAGGACGGCAGCGCGATCGGCTTCAAGAAGGCGCACCCCGCCTTCGCTGCCGAGGCGCAGGCCGCGTACGAGCGGGCCGCGCAGCAGCACGCCGCGCAGCAGCAGACGGCGTGGCAGGCGAACCAGCAGCAGGCGCAGGCACAGCAGGCGGCGCTGCACGCCGCCTACGCACCCGGCACGTCGCAGCAGCCCCCGCAGGCCTGACGCGAGGGGCATGGCCGCCTCAGCTGAGGCGGATCATGTTCCAGGAGAGGGCGGGGAGGGTGACCTGGAGGCGGCCGCCGTCGAGTTTCGGGTCGTCGAGGTCGCGGGGGGTCACCCGGTCCGGGTGCTGCGCGGTGTTCACCGCGTCCGGGTCGTCGTCGGCGATCACGGTGTGGGTCGCGGTCGACAGGGCCGGCAGGGCGCGCAGGTCGACCTCCAGGGTCATCGGCTGGGTCTGGGAGCGGTTCACCGCGAACAGCACCGTGCCCGCGTCCGAGTGCACCGCGACCGCGTCGAGCAGGGGTACCTCGCCGTGGCGGGCGGTCTCGTGTGTCGGTGCCGTGATCGCCGGGCGTAGTACCGTGCCGCGGCCGTAGCGGGTCGTCAGGGCGTACGGGTGGAAGCTCGCCTGCCGCCAGGCCGGGCCGCCCGGCTCGGTCATGATCGTGGCGATGACGTTGACGAGCTGGGCCTGGCAGCCGATCTTCACCCGGTCGGCGTGCCGGAGCAGGCTGATCAGCAGGTTGCCGACCACGACCGCGTCGGTGACCGAGTAGACGTCCTCGATCAGGCGGGGTGCCTGCTCGATCTCCAGGTTGGTCTCGCCGGCGAAGCGGCTCTGGTACCAGACGTTCCACTCGTCGAACGAGAGGTACAGGCGCTTGCGGTGCCGGCCGACCGCGCGCACGTGGTCGGCGGTGGCGACGACCTCGTCGATGAACGCGTCCATGTCGGTCGCACAGGCCAGGAAGCTGTCCCGGTCGTCGTCGTGCTGCTGGTAGTAGCCGTGCAGGGAGACGTAGTCGACGGCGTCGTAGGTCTCGCCGAGTACCGTCGCCTCCCAGCTGCCGAACGTCGGCATCTGCCGGCCCGAGCTGCCGCAGGCGACCAGCTCGATCGACGGGTCGACCTGGCGCATCGCCTTCGCCGTCTCGAGCGCCAGCCGGGCGTACTCGCCGGCGGTCTTGTGGCCGATCTGCCAGGGCCCGTCCATCTCGTTGCCCAGACACCAGGTCTTTATCCCGTACGGCGACCCGCCGCGCAGGTCCGACCAGTAGGTGCCCGAGGCGATGTTGCAGTACTCGACGAGGGACCGGGCCGCGTCGATGCCGCGGGTGCCGAGGTTCACCGCCATCATCGGCTCGACGCCGACGGTCCGCGCCCAGGTCATGAACTCGTCGACGCCGACGTGGTTGGTCTCCAGCGAGCGCCACGCCAGGTCCAGGCGGGTCGGCCTGTTCTCGACCGGCCCGATGCCGTCCTCCCAGCGGTACCCGGAGACGAAGTTGCCGCCGGGGTAGCGCACCAGCGGCGTGCCGAGCTCGCGGACCAGGTCGGCGGTGTCGCGCCGGAAGCCGTGCTCGTCGGCGGTCGGGTGGTCCGGCTCGTGGATTCCGGTGTAGACGCAGCGGCCCATGTGCTCGACGAACGAGCCGTACAGCCGCGGGTCGACCTCGCCGATCCGGAACGCCGGGTCGATGGTCATTGTGGAGACGAGCACGCTCACCCCTTCAGGCCGCTGCCGGCGATGCCTTCGACGATATTGCGCTGGAACAGCAGGAACACGGCGACGAGCGGTATCGCGCCGAGGATCGCCGAGGCCATCGTGTCCGCGTACCGGATGCCGAACGAACCCTGCACGGTCGCCAGGCCGACCGGGATCGTCATGATATCGGGGTTGCTGAGCACGAGCAGCGGCCAGAGCAGGTCGTTCCAGGACTGCACGAACGTGAAGATGGCGACGGCGGCGACGGCCGGGCGGGCCAGCGGCATGATGATCCGGCGGTAGATGCGCAGGTAGCTCGCGCCGTCCATGCGGGCGACCTCTTCGAGTTCGCGGGGCAGGCCGTCGAAGAACTGCTTGAAGATGAAGACGGCGATCGCGGTGGGTATCTGCGGCAGGCTGACGGCCCACCAGGTGTTCAGCAGCCCCAGCGCGTCGAACTGGCGGAACCACGGCACGATGAGCACCTGGCCGGGGATCATGATGCCGGCCAGCACCAGCCAGAAGACCACGTTGCGGTAGCGGAACCGCATCCGGGACAGGGCGTACGCGGCCAGGCTCGCCACCAGCACGGTGCCGGCGGCCGACAGCGTCGCGATGAACAGGCTGGAGCCGAACCAGGTCAGGATGTCGGTGTCGCGCAGCACCCGGGAGAAGGCGTCCAGGGTCGGGTCGGCGATGGCCCAGGTGGTCTTTGTGGTCTCGGCGTTCGGCTTGAGCGCGGTGTCCAGCGCCCAGGCCAGCGGCACGATCCAGAGCAGCGCGAAGGCGATCAGCACCCCGATGCAGATGCGGTTGAAGAGCTTGACGCGGAACTCGGCCCGTTGGGCGAGGTCGGTCATCTGGTCACACCTCCTTCTCCTGGCGCCGGACCAGGGCGAACCAGACCGCCGAGACCGCGAGCACGACCAGGAAGAACAGCATCGAGACGGCGGCCGCGTAACCGACCCGGAAGTTGGTGAAGCCCTGGTCGTAGACGTACTCCAGGATCGAGCGGGTGGCGAAGTTCGGGCCGCCGGAGGTCATGATGTACATCTGGTCGAAGACCTTGAGCGAGGCGATCACCTGGAGCACGGCCACCAGGGTGGTGGTGCGCCCGAGCATCGGGATGGTGATCTTGCGGATCTGCTGCCACACCGAGGCGCCGTCGATCGAGGAGGCCTCGTACAGCTCGCGCGGGATCTCCTGGAGGCCGGCCAGGTAGAGCACGAAGTTGAAGCCCAGCGTCCACCAGATGGTGGTCATGGCCAGCGACGGCATGGCCCAGACCGGGTCGCCGAGCCAGTTCGGCGAGGTGATGCTGACCTTGGCGAGCGCCGTCTCGATCAGCCCGAGGCCGGGCGTGTACAGGAAGATCCAGATCAGGGCCACGACCGCCGACGGCAGGATGAACGGCGCGAAGAACGCCAGCCGGAAGAACCAGCGGCCGTACCGGGCCCGGTCGGCGAGCAGCGCGAAGGCGAACGCGAGGATGATCAGCGGCGGGGTGGTCAGAATCGTGAACCACAGGGTGTGCCACAGCGACGACCAGAAGTCGCTGCTCTGCAACGCCTCGGTGTAGTTGCCGAAGCCGGCGAAGCCCGACAGGCCGGGCTTGACCAGGCTGGTGTCGAAGAAGCTCATCACCAGGCCGTACAGGGTCGGGCCGATGATGAAGGCCAGGTAGAGGATCATGAACGGCGCCAGGAAGCCCAGCGCGGGCAGTCCGGTCCAGCGGTGCCGCTCCGGCGGCGCTCCGGACTCGGCGGCATCGGGAGGGCGTACGGCGGTCTCGGTGGTCACCAGGCACCCCCTCAGATGGGCGACGCGGTAGTGGACAGGGTCTCGAGCTGGCCGCGCATCTGCGCGAGCGCGTCCGCCGGCGACTGCTGACCACCCAGGACGGTGGCGATCGCGGAGCCGGTGACGATCTCGAAGTTGGAGCCGGAGCCCGAGTACCAGCCGTCCGGGTCGTAGACCGCGCCGTCGGCGGCCGAGGCGTAGTTCGACTGCGGCGTCATGGCCTGGTATTCCGCGCTGTCGCGGAACGGCAGCCAGGTCGGCACGTGCCCGCCCTCGGCCCAGGTCTTGCTCTGGTCGAGCATCGAGCGGATCAGCAGCAGCGCGCGGTCGATCTGCTCCGGGTCGCGCCCCGGCTGGCGGGGGATGACGAGCGTGTGCGAGTCCGCCTGTACGGCGTAGCGCGCGCCGCCGTACAGGTTGGGGAAGAGCGTCATGGAGAACGGCATCTTCGCGGTCTGGTAGGTGGAGATCTCCCACTCGCCCTGGAAGTAGAAGCCGGCCTGGCCGTTGGCGAACGTGGCGATGGCGCCCTGGTAGTCGATGTCGGCGGGGAAGAGGCCGTCCGCGGTCAGCGACTGAAGGAAGGTCAGCACCTGCGTCGCCTTGGCGTCGTCGATGACCACGCGGCGGCCCTCGTCGGCCAGGGTCTCGCCGCCGAGCTGGCTGTAGAGCGACTGGAAGATGCGCCACGGCGTCGACGTGTCACCGTTGATCGACACGACGCCGCCGTACGCGCCGGAGGCCTCCTTGGCGCGGCGCATCGCGTCGGTGAACTTGTCCGGGGTGTCCAGCGGCGTCAGCGCGCCCGCGGCGTCGAGCAGCCCGGCCTTCGCGCAGATGTCGGTGTTGTAGAACATGACGAACGGGTGCGTGTCCAGCGGCAGCCCGTACGCCCGCCCCTCGACGAGCCCGGCCTGCCAGGCACGCGGGGTGAACTTGTCCGCGGTGATGCCGTGCCGGCCGAGGTCCTCGGGCCGCAGCTCCTCGAGCAGGTCGGAGGCGACCAGGGTCTTCATCCTGGTCAGGTGCGAGATCGCCACGTCCGGCGGCTTGTCGCCGAGGGTCGCCAGCGACAGCTTCGTGTAGTACGGGTTTCCCCAGGCCAGGGTGACGGCGCTGAGCGCGATGCCGGGGTTGGCGGTGCGGAAGGTGTCGAGCATCTGGGTCATCCGGACGCCGTCGCCGCCGCCGAAGAGGTTCCAGTAGTCGAGGGATCCGCCGCCGTCGCGCCCGGGAGTGATGCCACTGCAACCCGTCGTACCCAGGCCCACCAGCCCAAGACCGGTCGCGGCCGCGGTGCCGCGCAGCAGTGCGCGTCGGGTCAGTGTCATGAACGGAGCCTGCCGCCGCCGCTCGGAACGAGTCCAGGAATCGGCCTTCGCAAGACGAGAAGGCCCGGACGCGAATCGAGAAGGATCGCCCAGCGCCGCCGCCGGCTACTCCTGTTCGGAGTGGTGTTGCCCGGGCTCCGCCGTCTCCGCGGTCAGTTCCTCGCCGACCTGCGGCTGGTCGGCCCATAGCGCACGCATCTGGCCCTGCATGAACGTGGTGAGCCGCCGGCGGTACTCGCGATCGAAGTGCTCCAGCGATTCGATCTGCACCTGCAGGGACTCCCGCTTGGCGATCAGGCTGCCGACGGAGTCCTCGTAGCGCTGCTGCGCCTGCGACTTGAGCTGCTCGGAGTGCCCCTGTGCGTCGCCGAGGATCGTCTCGGCCTGCGCGTTCGCCTCGGCGAGGATCTGGTCGGCCTTGCGCTGCGCCTCGTCGGCGCGGATCCGGGCGTCCCGGGCCGCCTGCTCGGCGGTCTGGCGTGCGTCGGTCAGCACCTTCTCCGCCTCGCAGCGGACGTTGTGCGCGTGTACCTGCGCGTCCCGGGCCGACTGGTCGGCGTTGGCCTGCGCGTCGGTACGGATCTTCTCCGCGTGCCGGTTGGCGGCGGCGATGTGCTCCTCCGCCGTGCGCTGGGCCAGCGTCAGCACCTGGAGCGCGTTGTCCGAGCGCGTCGGTCCGCCGGGGATGGCGGGGTGTTCCGAGGTCGCGCCGTCCGGGGTCGTGCCGCCGAGCACCGCCTTGACACGAGCCCTTATCTGATTGTCAGTCGTCACGGGAGACCTCCAGTCGCGTCAACGAACCGTCGTGGCCGGACCGACCTTGCGGTCCGGCCAACCTGATAACGGTTGAGACACGGCTACGGCGTGGCTACCGACCGGTTCATTACGGACGAATCCGGCATGACCGGTGACCCGGGGGCGGGAGTCGCGGGACCCGGCGCCCGCCCCCGGGTGTCTCTAGTTGACGAGCACCTCGTAGATGCGCGCCGCGGTGTTGCCGTCGTTGGCCGGCGTGACGACCGCGATCCGGACGTAGCGGGCATCCACGTTCACCGCGGTGGTGGTCGAGTCGGCCGTGTTGCCGCGCACCTGCGACCGCGTCGTCCAGGCGGACCCGTCGTCCGAGGTCTGTACGTCGAAGTCGCGGGTGTTCCAGGCCGGGAACTCGCCGCCCGCGCCCGCGTGCCGGATCACCACCGAGCCGACGCGCTGCCGGGTACCCAGGTCGGCCTGCACCCACTTGGTCGCGCCCTGCGAGCACCACTTGTCGTTCCAGCCGCCCAGCCAGCTGCCGTTGAACGCCTTGGCCGGCCCCTCGTTCGCCCCGCAGGACGAGTCCGCGGTCGCCGTGCGGTTCAGGGCCAGGTCGGTCGGCGCGCTGCTCTCGCCGTACACCTCCAGTTCGTAGATCCGGGCGGCCGCGTTGGTGTCGTTGGCCGGCTGGCTGGTCTCGAAGCGCACGTACCGCGCGCTGCGCGCGGCGATCGGGGTGTACGTCCGGCTGCTCTTGGACGCGGTGACCGTCACCGCGTTCGACCAGGTCGTGCCGTCCGTGCTCGTCGCGATCGTGTACGCGCCGGTGTTCCAGTTGGTGACCTCACCGCCGAGTGCGGCGTGCTTGACGACGAACGACGACACCGTCCGCGCCGAGCCGAGGTCCACCTGCAACTGCCGCGGCGCGGTGCCGGAGCACCACTTGCTGTTGCCGGCGAGCACGCCGTCGACCGCCTTCGCGGCGCTCTCCGCGCTCGCGCAGGCCGTGGATCCGGTCGCGGTGCGACCCAGGGCCAGGTTCGGGCCGAGGTCCGGTTCCGCCGCCGGCTGAGTGGCGCCCGCGGCGAAGCTCGGGGGTACGTCGGAGGCGCCGGTGCCCCACGCCGAGGGGCTGCCGCCCATGGTGAAGCCGACGGTCCCGCCGTCCGCGATGTCGCCGTAGCGCAGGTAGCTGCGGCTGGTCGAGGTGCCGTCCAGCGACAGCGACTGCACGTAGCGGTTCGCCGCGCTGCCGCCGGTGATCGTGATGTCGCCGGGTGCCCGCTGGATGAGCACGCTCGGGAAGAGCCCGCCGTGCACCGCGAGGGTGTCCGCGCCCGGGGTCACCGGGTAGAAGCCCAGCGCCGACCAGACGTACCAGGCGGAGGTGGCGCCCAGGTCGTCGTTGCCGGGCAGGCCGCCCGCGCCGGTGGTGAACGACTCGGCCATCACCCGGCGCACCGCGTCGCTGGCGCCGGCCGGCTTGCGGGCGACGTTGTACGTCCACGGCACGTTGTGCTCGGGCTCGTTGCCGATGTAGAAGTACGGGCGGCTCAGGCCGCCGTTGAGCTCGGTGAAGTGGTGGTCGAGCCGCTGCGCCGCGGTGGTCGGCCCGCCCATCAGGGTGACCAGCGCGCCGAGGTTGTGCGGCACCATCCACGAGTACTGCGCGGCGTTGCCCTCGACGTACGGGCTCTCCTGCGCCGGGTTGAGCGGCGCCGACCAGGCGCCGCCGCCGTCGCGGGTGTGCAGGTAGGACGACTCGCCGTTGAACAGGCTGCGCCAGTACTGCGAGCGGCTCGCGTACGTGTCGCGGGCGGCGGTGTCGCCGAGCGCACCGGCGAACTGCGAGATGGCGAAGTCCGAGGCCGCGTACTCCAGGGTCTCCGACGGGTTGCCGGGGATGAAGTGGTTGGTCTGGTAGACGGACTGGTTGCCGCGCAGCACGACGCCCTGCGTCGACCCGCCGCTGCCGCTCTTCTTCATCAGCTCCAGCGCCGCCGCGGTGTCGAAGCCGCGTACGCCGAACGCGTACGCGCTGGCCACGATGATCGGGCCGGGGTCGCCGGGCATGACGAAGTCCTCGACGGTCTGGTGCGACCACTTGGGCAGCAGGCCGCCCTGCTGTCCATCCAGGACCATCGACTTCATGATGTCGCTTGTCACGTCCGGCGCTATCAGCGCGACCAGGGCCGCCCAGGACCGGTAGATGTCCCAGCCGGAGTAGTTCTGGTACACCGGGTGCGAGGCGGTGTGCACGGCGTTGTCGAAGCCGCGGTACTCGCCGTTGGTGTCGCTGGACAGGTTCGGGTTCTGGAGCACGTGGTACAGCGCGGTGTAGAACTTCTGGAGGTCGGTGGCGCCGCCGCCGGTCACCTGGATCCGGTTCAGGGCCGTGTTCCAGGCGGCGCTGGCGTTGCTGCGTACCGTGGCGAAGGCCGCCGCCTCGGCGGTGGCGTTGTTCTGCGCGTTGGCCACGCTGACGAACGAGATGCCGATCGTGGCGTTGACGACGGCGTTCGAGGTGGTGTCGAACGTGACGTACGCGCCGGTGCTGGTGCCGCTGGTGGTCGACGAACCGGCGGTGACCGTGCCGGCCTTGAACGTGCCGAAGCCGGTCGGCGTGCGGTCGAACAGTATCGAGTAGTACATCTTGAACGTCTTGCCGCCGCAGAAGCCGCCGGCGGTGTGCTCGCCCCAGACCCGGTTGCCGGAGATGGTGACGTTGCCGTCGCGGTCGCCGGTCGCGGAGCGGCTGGCGTTGATGAGCACCCGCGCGGTGGTGCTGGCGGGGTAGGTCAGCTTCATCGCGCCGGTGCGCTTGGTGGCGCTGAGCTCGGCGTCGACGCCGTACTTGTCGAGCCGGTTGCGGTAGTAGCCGGGCGCGGCGCTCTCGTTGGACTTGGTGTACGCGGACGCGTAGCTGGTCCAGGCCGAGCCGGGGGAGGAGCCGAGGTTGCCGGTGATCGGCAGGATCGGGATGTCCTCGTTGTTCGGGCAGCCGGCGCCGTTGAAGTGGGTGAGGCTGAACGACTCGATCGTGCGGTCGCGGTCGCGGTAGCCCGACGGCGAGCCGGTGGGTGTGTCGGGGCTGAACTGGACCATGCCGAACGGCACGGTCGCGCCGGGGAAGGTGCTGCCGCCGGCGCCGCCGCCGACCGGATTTGGCGAGTTGCTGTCGTCGGTGCCGATGAACGGATTGACGTATTGGACCAGGTCGAGGTCGGCCGCCTGGGCGGCCTGGGGTACCGAGAGGACCGCGGCGGCGAGGACGACCGCCGCGGCGAGGGTACGGAGCATAGGGGTTGCCGTCCCTTCGAATGTGACAACGATGTCAAGAGCGTGGCTTATAGAAGCACGCAGATATCACTAGTTGTCAATACGCGGACCGTGCACCGCTCCCCTTTGGACCCGGTTCAACGGGCGCCCGCCCCACGCCGCACGCGCAGCAGCGACGCGGCGGCGAGCGTGCTCCCGCCGACGCCGACGCCGCCGAGCATCCCCAGCGCGAACCGTTGCTGATAGGCCGCGACGGCGTCCGCGGGCGCCGTCTCGTTCATCGGGATGAACGCGCTCATCCCGGCGACCCAGAACGCGAGCAGGGCCAGCCCGCTCAGGACCAGCCCCCAGTGCGGCAGGTCGGGCGGCGCCCAGACCGAACGGATCCAGCCGCTCTGCGGCTTGCGGCCGAGCACGACGCGCCGATTGGTGATCAGTCCCGCGGTGAACCCGGGCAGCACGAGCACCGCCGTGACGATGACGGCGACGCCGGTCGGCAGCAGTCGTACCCCGGCGAGCAGCCCGCCGATGAGCACCGCCGCCCAGGCGACGCCGACCACGCACATGAGGTCGAGCAGCAGCAACATCCGACGTGAGATCACCAACCAGGACGTTATTCCCCGGTACGCCCCGATGTGGGTAGATTGCGGCTTTTTCGCGGAGCGTGTCGCCGGTAGGCGCTGACGGTCGGATCCCCGGCTATCCAGAACCGCCACGGCACGTCGTGCGCGGCGGTGACGCCGACCCGCGGCCCGGCGGCGATGTCGCCCCGGCCCGGCAGCGTCGCCGGCGGTCGCAGGGTCGCGGGCCCGCTGCCGTCGACGACCGAGGTCGCGTTCGCCGTCCGGTCGAGGGCGAGCACCTGCATGAGCTTGGCCGGCCCGGCGGCGAGATCGCGGTCCCGCACCGCGGCGGGCCGCCGCTGCCGGGCCGGCGGCAGGCCGTCGACCACCTCGCCGGCGCGGAGCAGGACGGCCGCGGCGACGCCCTCCTCGCCGCACACGACGTTCGCGCAGAGGTGCATGCCGTAGATCTGGTACACGTAGAGCCGCCCGGCCGGGCCGAACATCACCGCGTTGCGGTCGGTGACACCCCGGTGCGCGTGGCTGGCGGGATCGGCGCCCAGCCCGCTGTACGCCTCGACCTCGGTGAGCCGCACCGTCACCCCGTTCGCGGTGAGCAGCCAGCCGAGCAGCAGGCGGGCCGCCTCGTCGACGGCCGCGGCGGGCAGATCCAGCCACGATGTCATCGGCACAGCGAAACACGCCCGGATCGGCCGCCCGCTCCCCGGGTCACCTCGCTGGGCGGTCCGGGCCCGTCGGCCGGGTACGCCGGACCGGGCCGCACCGGCCGCCGGGGCGGGTCGGCCCGAACGGGCGGGTCGGCCCGAAGAGGAAGAGCCGGCGCAGGCGGCGGCGCCGCGCGGGCCCGCTGGGACCGACCGGGCCGGTCATCCGACGAAGTCCTGAGTCATCCAGACGATGCCCTTGCCGTCGCGCACGACGCTCAGGCCGATCCGCTTGAAGCTCTTGCTCAGCAGGTTCTTGCGGTGGCCGTCCTCCGGCGGGACCTCGGCCAGCATGCTGTCGGTCAGCCCGTTGGCGGCCCGGACGATGGCGGAGTTGTCGGCGCCCGCCGAGCCGAAGCCGATGTTCTCGCCCGCCGAGCTCCAGTCCACGCCCTGCGCGCTGAACCGGGTGCCGATGTCGCCCTCGCCGGAGCACCGGTGCGACAGGCCGCAGCCGTCGATCATCAGCTTGTTGTGCAGGGCGGACGCCTTCGACAGCGACGAGTCCAGGCGGTAGGCCGGCAGGCCCTCCTCGGCGCGGGCCGCGTTGATGTGCGCGAGCACCTGGTCGATGATCGAGCCGCTGGTCGCCGGTGCGGTCTCGGCCTTCTTCCGGGTGGGCGCGCTGGTCTTGCTCTTGGCCGGCTTGGGCTTCGGGCTGGTGGTGGTGGCCTTCGGGGCCGGCGGCTTCGACGTCGGCGTGCCCGGGTCCGCCGGCGCGACGTCGTCCAGCGGGTCGGTGCCCGGATCGCCGATCGGCTCGGCCGCGAGCAGCGCGGTGTCGGCCGCCGCGCGGTTCGCGGCGGCGGAGGCGTTCCGGTTCAGCCCCACCGCGGTGAAGCCAACTCCGATGACCACGGCGGTGGCCCCCGCCACCAAGGTGAACCGGGCTCGGCGGGCGGCGGACATCGACACGGCTCGGTCACCTCGGGAATCGCGGCTGCAAGGCCGCGGGTGCGGCACGTCTGCCGTACCGGCAGCGCACCGACTATGGGCGCTCCGGCCCGCGCGCGGGCGTTACCTCAGGTGCGCTTAAGGATCGACTCACGAAGACATAAGGAGCGGGGCCCGGACCGATACAGTGCGCGGGTGACCAGACTCCTCAAGGGCCTCGCCGGCAAGCTGCGCCGGGTCGCGGGACGCCGCGCACCCACCCCGCCCGCGCCGCGGCCCGCCCCGCCGTCCGCGCCCCGCGGCCGTCACCTCGAGTACTCGCCGAACCTCGACGGCGACGCCGACCCGGGCGAGATCGTGTGGACCTGGGTGAAGTACGAGGACGACCCGACCCGGGGCAAGGACCGTCCGGTGCTGGTGGTCGGCCGCAACGACCGCACGCTGCTCGGCCTGATGCTGTCCAGCCAGTCGGAGCGCGACGGCCAGCGCGGCTGGCTGGGGCTGGGCCCCGGCGCCTGGGACCGCGAGTCGCGCCCCAGCTGGGTGCGGCTCGACCGGGTCCTCGAGGTCGACGAGGACGGCATCCGCCGCGAGGGCGCGGTCCTCGACCAGGCCCGCTTCGACCGCGTCGCGGCAGTGCTGCGCCGCGACCACGGCTGGGCCTGATGGACGCGGACGTCATGGTCGCCTTCGGCGGCAAGCAGGCGTGGCTCGCCGTCCGCGACGGCGACCCCGTCAAGGTGCTCGAGGCCCTCGGCCTGCGGGACCTCGGCGAGGTCCGCTGGCGCGACGGCATCGACCTGGCACACCTGACCGACGACCGGGTCGCGGTGACACCGCCGCTGCCCGGCGCCCGGGACACCCGCTGGGTGCTGGCCGTCGGGCGCTACCTGCTGCGCCCGGACACGGCGCTCGACGTCGTCGACCTGTCGGCGCGGCTGCACACCGAGGTCCAGTTCTTCGCCACCCACCGGGTCACCGAGACGCACCGCTGGCAGCGCGCCGTCGACGGCGAACCCGTGCGGACGTTCGGCTACGTCGGCCAGACCGGCGACGTGACGTCCTGGTACGGCGATCCGGACCCGGCCGAGCGCGCGGCGGGCCTGCCCGCGACCTTCGTGGACGAGGAGAGCACCGTGCTCGTCTCGGAACACGACGTGCTGACGGTCGCCGATGGGTGGAGCATCGACCCCGCAACGCTCAAGGGTGAGTCGCCGGGCCGGCTGCGGGTCGGCGCCGCGGCCTGACGAAGGGACGTCGACACCATGCGCAAGTACGTGATCATGGGAGTGCAGGGCAGCGGCAAGGGCACACAGAGCACGATGCTCTGCGCGGACCTCGACCTGGTGCACATCAGCGTCGGCGACCTCTTCCGCTGGCACGTGCAGAGCCACACCAAGCTCGGCGCCCAGGTACGCCGCGCGATGAAGGCGGGCGAACTCGTCAGCGACGACCTCGTGGAGTCCGTCGTCCGCGGCCGCCTCGACCAGCACGACTGGAACTTCGGCTTCGTCATCGACGGCTTCCCGCGCAACGGCCGCCAGGCCGAGTTCTTCATGGAGAGCTACGACATCGACGGCGTCATCCACCTCGAGCTCCCGGACGACGAGGTACGCCGGCGGGTGCTCAGCCGCCGGCTCTGCCCCGGCTGCGGCATGGACTACAACCTGATCGCCGACCGGCCGGAGGTCGAGGGGCGCTGCGACATCTGCGGAACCGAGCTGATCACCCGGGAGGACGACACCCCGGAGGCCCTCGCGGCCCGGCTGCACGACTACTACGAAAAGACCAGGCCGGTGCTGGAGCTGTTCCGCCGCAAGGAGGTCGTGCACGACATCGACGCGACGGCGGCGTCCGACCAGGTGCAGGCCGGCATCCGGGAGACCCTGGGACTGCCGGCCTACCGGCCGAAGGGCTGACGCCGGCCCGTCAGTCGGCGTCGTGCGGGTCGTGCCCGTGCCGGGTGAGCTCGGCCTCGAGGGTGTGGCAGACATGCTCGACGACGGCGACCCGGGCGAAGGGCTTGCTGTCACCGGCGACGACCGTCCAGCGCGCCCGCTTCTTGTCCGTCCTGGTCAGCATGTCCTCGATGGCGGCCGCGTAGTCGTCGCGGCGGTCGCGGTTGCGCCAGTCCTCGTCGGTGAGCTTCCAGGAGCGCAGCGGGTCCGTAGCCCGGGACTGGAAGCGGCGCAGCTGCTCCTCGGGGGAGACGTGCATCCAGAACTTGATGAGGATCATGCCCTCGGCGCTCAGGGTGCGCTCGAACTCGACGATCTCGTCGTAGGCGCGGGTCCACTGCTCCTCGGTGGCGAAACCCTCGACGCGCTCGACCAGGACCCGGCCGTACCAGGAGCGGTCGAGGACGGTCATGCCGCCCCAGCCGGGCAGCACCTGCCAGAACCGCTGAAGGAAGTGGTGCCGTTTCTCGTCGTAGGTCGGCGCCGCGAACTGGGAGACCCGCACATGCCGGGGATCCAGGGGCGCCACCAGGCGCTTGATGGCGCCGCCCTTGCCGGAGGCGTCCCAGCCCTCGAACAGCACGCACAGCGGCGGCCCGATCCGGTGCTCGCCGAGCTGGCCGCCCAGCAGCAGCCGGAGTCGCAGGAGGCGCTGCTGCGCGGCCTCGAGCCGCAGCAGGGCGTCCTTCTTCGGGAGCCGGGCCGACAGATCGACCTGTTCGAGGCGCGTCATGCCGCCATCCTCCCCGCCCGGCGGCCCCATGGGGAGGGTGCATCCCGAAACCCGGTGTGACCGGGCCTTGCGGATGCGCGACAATTCGGCGGTGACTCTCGTTGACGACATGCAGTGGCGCGGACTGATCCAGGACTCCACCGACCCCGAGGAGCTGCGCAAGCACCTCGACGGCGGCTCGATCACGTTCTACGTGGGGTTCGACCCGACCGCGGCGTCCCTGCACGTCGGCAACCTGATGCAGGTCGTCACCGCCCGCCGCCTCCAGCTGGCCGGGCACCGGCCGCTGCTGCTGGTCGGCGGCGCGACCGGCCAGATCGGCGACCCGGGCGGCAAGTCCGCCGAGCGGGTGCTGAACCCCCGCGAGGTGACCGCCGGCTGGGTGCTGCGCATCCGCGACCAGCTCTCCCCGTTCGTCACCTACGAGGGCGCCAACGCGGCCACGCTCGTCAACAACCTGGACTGGACCGGCGAGCTGTCGGTCATCGACTTCCTCCGCGACGTCGGCAAGCACTTCCCCATCAACAAGATGCTGGCCCGCGACGTCGTCAAGAACCGCCTCGAGACCGGCATCAGCTACACCGAGTTCAGCTACCAGCTCCTGCAGGCCAACGACTTCTACGAGCTGCACCGCCGCCACGACTGCTCGCTCCAGTTCGGCGGCTCGGACCAGTGGGGCAACATCACGGCGGGCGTCGACTTCGTCCGCCGGCGCGGCGCCGGCCCGGTGCACGCGTTCACCACCCCCTTGGTCCTGAAGGCGGACGGCACCAAGTTCGGCAAGAGCGAGGGCGGCGCCACCTGGCTCGACCCGACGATGACCACCCCGTACGCGTTCTACCAGTTCTGGGTCAACGCGGACGACCGGGACGTCTCGAGCTACCTGCGCTACTTCAGCTTCAAGACCCGCGAGGAGATCGAGGAGCTGGAGAAGGCCACCGCCGAACGGCCGCAGGCCCGCCTGGCGCAGCGCGAGCTGGCCTGGGAGATCACCGCCCTGGTGCACGGCGAGGAGGAGGCCCGGCAGGCGGTCGCGGCCAGCCAGGCGCTCTTCGGCCGAGGATCCCTGGACGAACTCTCGGCGGACACGCTGCGGGCCGCACTGTCCGAGGCCGGCCTCACCGAGGTACGCGGTGAGCTCCCGACGGTGACGGTGCTGCTCCAGACCGCCGGGCTGGTCAAGAGCGGCGGCGAGGCGCGCCGGACGATCGCCGAGGGCGGCGCCTACCTGAACAACGAACGCATCACCGACCCGGAGGCCACGGTCCCGGAGTCGGCGCTGCTCCA